>NZ_JAECVV010000015.1:0-8074 GCF_016055145.1 Thermoactinomyces sp. CICC 23799 | reverse complement strand
TGATATGAACTCTCAAGAATTAACGAGTCATGTCTTCACTCTTCAGTTTTCAAGGAACACTTCATTTCACTTTGTTTGTGCCGCTCTCTCGCGGCGACAAATATGATATTATCATCTTCCCCGACACAAGTCAACACCTTTTTTTTAAATTTTTTTCTCCGTTACAAAAAACCTCCGATAATGCTATGCGGGTCCTTTGATTGAGCTGCTTTCTTTTCGGTTCGCTCTCCTCATCGATATAAGGGAACTTTTTCAATCGGGCAAAGAGTTTTTGGATCCCTTCCTCCCCGAATTGTCCGACCAACTGCCTGTACCGGACATAACTGTTTAAATAATATTGGTGTGCTTTTTCAGCCGGCAATTTTTCCAACGGCGTGTTTTCCAGATCCGCAAGCGGCCACGTTCTCTCCAATAATTCCACATGATGATTCACATGAAGCTCCGGCATCAAATGCGCTTCATAGTACATCGCTGCCCCTTCCTGTAACCAGTAAGCGGCGTTATCATTGGTCAAATCACTCACCGCCTGGTGCGCCAGTTCATGGATCATTCCGAAAGCCAGTTGATCCGGCGCCGTGCGTCCGGCAAAAAACTTGATGGATTGATTGGCCTCATGCCATCCTCCGGCCCACCGGGGCAATGAAGGTTTCACCGACTGACGAAACCACTCGGAATCATGATACAGCTTCACTTCCATTTTTTGCGGATGCCAATCCAAACGCTTTTGCAGTTTGCCGGCGGCTTTTTTCAAGGTATGATAAGCAATCTGTGCATTCATCTTTAAAGCCGGATCCGAGTAATAAACCGTGATCTTTTGGTCTCCCCATTGTTCAAAAGCCAAGTCCGACTCTTTCCACCCCCGGGGTGTCAGACGCAACCGGACCGGCCACCGGACACTCACCGGTTCTCCCTTGGCTGAATAAACCTGTTCCACCACGGCGCACACCGTCTTGTCCCGATCCGGCATCACAGACAGCACATTCAAATGAAAAGAATCCGGATCCACCTCTTTCATCGCATCTTG
The DNA here is from genome assembly GCF_016055145.1 of Thermoactinomyces sp. CICC 23799. Taxonomy (NCBI): domain Bacteria; kingdom Bacillati; phylum Bacillota; class Bacilli; order Caryophanales; family Thermoactinomycetaceae; genus Thermoactinomyces; species Thermoactinomyces sp. CICC 23799. The sequence goes on along the minus strand of NZ_JAECVV010000015.1, from coordinate 7,050 downwards.
AAACCAACGCTTCTGCTCTTGCCTGTAAAACGTATTTTCAGCATCGATGGTTTGGAGAAACAGGTCAAGTTTCCGGCTGTGAACGGCCTGCTCCTTTTGTTTCATCACTTGCCCAACAGCACGACAAACATCCGGCTCCAACTTCCGGCAGGATTCCTGAGCCATCCCCTGCGCCGGCAAAACCAACAGGAACAAGCTCCAGAAAACCCCGGCCACCACACATTTTCGAAACATAACTCTCCTCCTTTCCGTTTAGTCTTTGAAACAAAAGACAAAGTATGCAAAGAAAAAAGCTTTCCCCCGTAACAGGAGAAAGCTTCGTCCATTGCTTCAGACGGCTCCCAAAAAGATAAACCGCAAAGCAAAGATAATCCCCAAAATATAAACAATCACATTCACTTTTTTCCCTTCGCCGGCCACCAGCTTGCACAAAGGATAAAAAACAAAGCCGGCGGCGATTCCCGTTGCAATGCTGAAAGTCAACGGCATAAAGATCACCGTGATGAATGCGGGAATCGCTTCACTCAGGTCATCCCATTCAATCTTTTTCAAGTTTCCGGCCATCAACACACCCACAATGACCAATGCCGGCGAAGTAATGGCCGAAACGGAGGCCAGCGACTCAATCAACGGGTAGAAAAACAAAGCTCCCAAAAAACAGACCGCCGTGACAACCGATGTCAGCCCGGTGCGTCCCCCGGTGGCCACTCCCGCCGAAGACTCAATATAAGAAGTCACGGTGGAAGTGCCGAACACGGCTCCCAACATGGTGGCCACCGAATCGGTAAACAGTGCCCTTCCCGCACGAGGGAGTTTGTTATCTTTCAGCAGTCCGGCCTGGCTGGCCACTCCCACCAGCGTCCCTGCATTATCAAATAAATCCACAAACAAGAAAGCAAAAACAATTGTAAAAAGACCCAGTTCCAAAGCTGCCGGAACATCCAGCTTCATAAAAGTCGGCGCCATGCTCGGCGGCAGGGCAAAAAAGTCGGCCGGCACCTGAACCTGACCGGTGATCATTCCGGCCACCGCGGTAATCAACATGCCGATAAAAATCGCGCCTTTCACTTTTCGCACCATCAATACCGTGGTGATAAACAAACCAAAGATGGTAAGCAAGATCTCCGGTTTTTCCGTCAGATGCGGATTGATCATCACAAACGTGGATTCCGAATCCACAATGACATTGGCATTTTTCAAGCCGATGAATGCAATAAATATCCCGATCCCGGACGAAACGGCATACTTCAGCCCGGAGGGAATCGAGTTGATGATAAGCTCGCGCACTTTCGTCACGGTTAACAGAAAAAAGATGATTCCGGATATAAAGACGGCTCCCAGTGCCGTTTGCCAGGGCACTTTCATGCCCAAAACGACCGTGAAAGTGAAATAGGCGATCAATCCCAATCCGGGAGCCAGCGCAATGGGGTAATTGGCAATCACCCCCATCAAAAATGTGCCGACGGCGGCGGAAAGAGCCGTTGCCACAAAAACGGCTCCCATATCCATTCCCGCCTGCCCCATCATGGACGGGGAAACCAGCAAAATATACGCCATCGTGAAAAACGTGGTCACACCGGCCAGCACTTCGGTCTTCACATCGGTCTTATGTTCGCTCAAATGGAAAAAACGTTGGATGACTGACATGATTTCTACCTTTCCTTCCCGATCATTCCCATTCAATGGTTGATGGCGGCTTCGAAGTGATATCGTAGACCACCCGGTTTACATCTTCAACTTCATTGATGATGCGGTTTGAAATTCTTTCCAGCACATCATACGGAATGCGCGCCCAATCCGCGGTCATCCCGTCCACCGAGGTGACGGCACGGATTCCCACCGTGTAAGCATAGGTCCGGACATCGCCCATGACTCCCACACTTTTGAAGTCGGGCAAAGTGGCAAAATACTGCCAGATCTCTTTGTCCAAACCGGCTTTTTGAATTTCATCCCGCAAGATGGCGTCCGCTTCACGGACAATTTCCAATTTCTCTTCGGTCACTTCGCCAATCACGCGGATTCCCAGTCCCGGCCCCGGGAAAGGTTGACGCCAGACAATTTCAGCCGGAAGCCCCAGTTCTTCCCCGACTTTCCGGACTTCATCTTTAAAGAGCGTATTGAGCGGCTCAATCAATTCCATCTTCATGTCTTCCGGCAGACCGCCGACATTGTGGTGGGATTTAATCGTATGAACCGTGTCCGTCCCGGACTCCACCACATCGGTGTACAAAGTCCCTTGCCCGAGGAAACGGTGATCCCCGAACTTGGCGGATTCTTCTTCAAAGACGCGGATAAATTCATTCCCGATGATTTTCCGTTTTTGTTCCGGATCGGTAACGCCTTTCAACTTGCCCAAAAAGCGGTCTTTGGCATCCACTTTCACCAGGTTCATTTGGAAGTTTTCCCCGAATGTTTTCACGACGCTGTCCGCCTCGCCTTTGCGCAACAAACCGTGATCCACGAACATGCAGGTCAACTGGTCACCGACCGCTTTGTGGATCAATGCCGCAACCACCGAGGAATCCACGCCTCCGCTTAACGCGCACAACACTTTTTGGTCTTGAACCCGTTCGCGGATTTCTTGGACGGCATGATCGATAAACGATTCCATGCTCCAGTTTCCTTCACAACCACAAATTTCATACAAGAAATTGGAAATCAATTGGTTCCCGTTTACCGTGTGGCGAACTTCCGGATGGAATTGCACGGCATAAATCCTTTGTTCCGGAAGACTCATCGCCGCCACCGGAGCCGATTCCGTTTTTCCGTCCACCCGGAATCCGGACGGGGCGCCGGTCACCACGTCGCTGTGGCTCATCCAGACCAGCTCTTTTTCATCCAAACCTTTAAAGAGCGGGGAATCGGAAACAACTTCCAATTCAGACTTCCCGTATTCCCGTTTTTTGGCCCTTTCCACTTTGGCCCCAAAGTGGCTGGCAATCAATTGCATCCCGTAGCAGATCCCCAAAACGGGAATACCGAGTTCAAAAATCTTGGGATCGCATTTGAGCGAGTCTTCATCATACACGCTATAGGGCCCACCGGAAAAAACAATGCCTTTGGGTTTCATCTCCTGGATTTTTTCGGCGGAAATGGTCCCGGGCAACAACTCACTAAACACACCGAGATCCCGGATCCGCCGGGCAATCAATTGATTGTACTGTCCGCCAAAATCCAGCACGACAACTCGTTCCAATGGTTTTTCCATACGTCGCAACCTCTCTTCCAGCGAAATAAACTTTTGCCAAACTTAATAAAAAAGCCGGGACACCCATACCGCACGGCGATACAGGACCCCGGTTCACCATATTTTTGCATTCTTCATGATGAATGGAAATGAAATGAAGAAAACATATAGGATTCCCGAAGACCTATTCGCCGTAGTCCGGCCATTTACGGTGGCCGGGTAGAAACGTTCGGGCCCTATTCCCAAACATATACGGCAAAAGTCTTAGCCAAAAATCATCATAATCATAACAAGCCGTTTTAATGCGGTCAACAGTTTTATGTTTCATCCCTTTGGTTTTATCTATTCTTGCACAAATCCATAATGGATATAGCGAATCAACTATTAAACATGTATAATAATTTTTAGTAAGTAACAATAAAAAAGGAAGGTAAGAAGGTGAACAGAGATGTCCTCGATCTTTCAAACATTCACGCAAAAAAATGTCACACTGCCCAACCGCATCGTGATGTCACCCATGTGCATGTATTCCGCTGGCGAAGATGGAAAAGTCACTGATTTCCACCGTGTCCATTACGGCACCCGTGCACTGGGAAAAGTGGGCTTGATCATGATCGAAGCAACGGCCGTGGAAAGCCGCGGACGGATCAGCTCCCGTGACTTGGGACTGTGGAACGACGGGCAAAAGGAAGGGTTGAAAGAGATTGTGAACTTTGCCCACAGCCAAGGTGTCAAAACCGCCATCCAACTCGCCCACGCCGGCCGGAAAGCCGAGGTCGATGAGCCCATCATTGCCCCCAGTGCCATTGCCTTTGACGATAAAAGCAAAACACCGAATGAAATGACCACTGAAGACATAAAAACCGTGGTCCAGGCCTTTGCCGATGCTGCCCGCCGTGCAAAAGAAATCGGATTTGACATCGTAGAAATCCATGCCGCTCACGGCTATCTGATCAACGAGTTCTTATCCCCGCTCAGCAATCAACGCACAGATGAATACGGCGGAGACCTGGACGGCCGTTCCCGCTTCCTCAAAGAAGTGATTCAAGCCGTTCAGGAAACATGGGGAACGGATCGTCCGCTTTATGTCCGCATCTCCGCAGTGGACCATCATCCGGACGGGATCCAAATCGAAGACAGCATTGCCTTGGCACGCAAACTGAAAGAATGGGGCGTCGATCTCATCGATGTTTCTTCCGGGGGAACCCTGCCCGTGGCACCCGACAAAATCCATCCTGGTTATCAAGTTCCTTATGCTGAAGCGATCAAAAAAGAAGCCGGCATAGCCACCGGTGCCGTCGGCCTTGTCACCACACCGGAACAAGCGGAAGATATTCTGGGAAATGAACGGGCCGACTTGGTCTTCTTGGGACGCGAATTGCTCCGCAATCCCTTCTGGGTGCTGGATGCCGCAGGAAACCGTGATGTTTCCTATTTCGGTCCCGAACAATACCGGATGGCTTATAAATAAAAAAAGAGGAGGGGTTGGTCCCCTCTTTTTTTTTTGAAAATGATTAACGTTGCATAAAACAGGTGAAAACGGTCGGCAAGCTCGCTGATCACCTCCGGATCATGCAAATACACACCTATTTCCCACACAACGAACGACAAGGCAAAATGCTCATGGATTCCTGTCAATTTCTGTCCAATTTGCAATATATCAAATTCGATCCGCTTTCATTGCAATATCAATCATCTATCTTTCTCTCTGTAATAAATATTTATGTTTTGATATACAGATACGATATCATCAAGTTTGCAACGGCAAAAAGACAAGATAAAACCTCTTTTCTTCTTAAAAGGATGGTCAGTCCCCTCTCATACCGGGTAGTTCAATTTCATTTTTTTAACAAACGCTTCCGGAAGTTGTTGTTGGGAAAAGTTCAAACTCATCCATGAAAAAACCGTCGCATTGATTGGATGCCAATGGTTTAAGAAAGGCAGACGATGCCATCGGTCTTTCTCATCGCGAAATCCCAACACACATACCCCCATATCCCTTTCTCCCCAGATTCCCCACTTTCCGGACGGAGGCACCCACACGACAGTATAAGAGTGATACAGGATTGCATCCGCAGGACTTTTTGCAGGTCCATGCGCCAGTACAGAAAAATATTCATCCGCTGATAAATCCACCGGCAGTTTCGCCCAGGAAAAACGGCCAAACGCTTTATAATAATAGCGGACCGGATCCGGATTCAAAACGCCCATCAGACAATAAGTATCTTCGGATTTTCGGCACAAATCCTGAAGGACAGGCCAAAACGCTTCACCCATCGCCCAATCAAATTCTTCAAACTTGAACCCGTGGAACGATTCTGAAAAACCTTCTCCGGCAATTCCTGCTCCGTGTTGAACACATGATCAACCCATTTCTTTGATTCCGCAAACTCTTTTTTGTCCGCGATAAACAAACGTTCCATTCGCCTCTGCCTCCTCATCTGATCCCGGTTATTTCCTTTACCGAAACCCCCCCATCTTACACGGTCGATTCCCCGGTTTTCGGGTTCCTGTAACACCAACTTTACCTGAACCCTAAAATGGTTCGAACCATATGTAAAGCCGCGCATTTTTATTATTTTCCAGAGATTCAAAAGGTAAACCATTACATAAAGCGTTGGATATGATTCTCCACTTCTTGGATATATAGGAAGAAAAAATTAATATAACCACTTGTCATCCACGCACTAGCGGGTATTTTTTGCTAAGGTTACAATATTAAAGGACAGTCCTGAAAAATGACTGCCCTTCTAATCCAATCAATATATTTTCCCGTTTTTAATTCTTGTAACATCAATCAATATTTTTATTATGTTATCCCCCTGCAAAAGATAACAATAATATGCGGAAAAGTTACCCTTCAGTTTTTGTTACATTCTTTCAAATAATTCATCCTGCTAATTTGCTAGATCGATCATTTTGCTTAATACATCTTAATTCTTTAATTCTTAACACTAATATCTTAATTTCTATAGAAATAATGTAAATGTTATTCAAAGTCTTCAAACCAACAATTGCAAAATCGCAGTTTTGTATTACAAAAGACTGCTCCCATTTTATTTGCACTAGAAACTGCAGAAATCCTTCCTTTATCCCAAGACCACTTGTTTGAAATTTTGTTAAGTATGGCCTCTGCTTTTTGGTGATCCAGAACACTTGAAGTTTCAACATTGCATGTAATTTTAAACCAACCATCAACTTTCCAATAGGGTTCGTTTTCAACAATATGATATGAGTCAATATAGTTTTCAATTTTTTTCATTATATCGTTTAATACAATCAGTGCTTCATCTTCACTCTGACAATCCATAAATAAACTTATCTGAAACATATTCCCCTCCGTTAATGTGAAATTTCACCGTCTGGTGTTACATTGATATACTTTTTATTATTTTTGGTATATTGCCCCCATTTTTTCAACCCTTTTTCTGAGAGTTGTACATCCCATTCAAAATCAAAGTCTTTATTGGGATCTCCATGATAGGGTCCTTTTTTCCACACATTGCCAAATCTATCTACATATCCTCCCAACTTTTTATCATACTTAACTTCCTTTCCTGGAATAAATCTGAATTTTCCTTTTTTGGGTAATTGCGCCTTGGTTATAGGGTTTGTAATATTCTTTTGATATTCCTCGGTTCTCTGTTGTTTCCTTTGATAATATCCACCATAAGGGTCAGCAGTCTTTGATTCGGTATTTGAAATCCCTTTATCTCCACAACTCTTACCACTTGTCAACAGCATCATGGCCACATAGCTGTCTGCTGGTTGTTCATAAACCAGGCAATCCAGCTTTTTGTATACCTTCATGGCCGCAGGGGCAATTTTGGGGATTCCAAAGTATCCAAGCACTGTGAGTGCCG
>NZ_JAECVV010000014.1:0-23972 GCF_016055145.1 Thermoactinomyces sp. CICC 23799 | reverse complement strand
GCGCCGATGGTACTTGGGGATGACCCCTGGGAGAGTAGGTCGTTGCCAGGCAATCAAACATCCTGAACCCTCTTAAGCAAACTGCTTAAGAGGGTTTTTTGATATTCTTTTAAATCCATTTGAGACCGTACGTATTAGGAAAACATCAAGGTTATCTCTATTTTTTCTTAAGAAATTATCAATATAATACTAAAAAACAGCTCGTTCCTTTTCGGTAGACTTAATGCCGTGGGAACGAGCTGTTTTATGTGAAAGGCCAGGTAGAGGAATGACTGTTCCATAGCCGCATAAATGTCACGACTTAAAAAGATCTGTTTATCTCCTCAGGATAGTTATGAATACATGGGGAATTTCAACAGAAGGCCATCATTGGATGAAAGGCGTATGTGGATCGTCAGGTTGTTATCACGACAACATAAAGAGAAACAAAAGAAAAGGATTAGATAATCAGTTGTCATGGAGAGAAAAATGATTGACGGAAAAGAGGTGAAAGCATGAAAAAGATCGGCATCACCATTTATGGATGTGAAAGAGATGAGGCTGAGGTTTTCAAAGAACTTTCTCCACGTTTTGGTGTCATCCCTACCATTACAAGCTCTGCCGTCTCAGAAACCAATGCAACATTGTCCCGGGGAAATCAATGCATCAGTGTTGGACACAAATCTGAGATTTCCAAACGCGTTCTAATCGCATTAAAGGATTGCGGCGTTAAGTATATCTCAACTCGAAGCATTGGTTGCAACCATATCGACATTCAGGCAGCAGAAAGTTTGGGAATCACTGTCGGAAACGTGAGATATTCACCGGATAGTGTTGCCGATTATACGTTGATGTTGATGCTGATGGCTATACGTAAAGCCAAATCCGTTATGAGTCGTGTGGAAAAGCATGATTTCAGATTGGATCATGTCCGTGGCAAAGAGCTGCGTGACATGACTGTTGGTGTATTGGGAACCGGTCGTATAGGCAAAGCCGTGATTGAGCGGCTGCACGGGTTTGGATGTCGTATACTGGCGTATGGTCACAGCCAAGAGGTGGCGGCAAATTATGTGTCCTTCAATGAGTTGCTGCAAAATAGCGACCTGATTACCATTCATGTACCACTTAACGCGGACACATACCATATGATCGGTCGCGAACAGATTAATGCCATGAAGCAAGGCGCATTTCTAATTAATACAGCGCGGGGGGCGCTTCTGGATACCAATGCTCTGATTCAAGCGTTGGAGAATGGTAAGTTGGGCGGAGCAGCGTTGGATGTGTTGGAAGGTGAGGAAGGATTTTTCTATTTTGATCATTCACGAAAATCAATAGATCATCCATTCATACTTAAGCTGCAAAAGATGCCGAATGTGATCATCACGCCGCATACGGCGTACTACACGGAACGGGCATTGTATGAAACCGTTGAAAAGACAATATTAAATTGTTTGGAATTTGAGAGGAGAGAGGCACTTGTCTAGATTAAAGATCGCCGTCTTGTTTGGCGGATGCTCAGAGGAACATGATGTGTCGGTAAAATCTGCGGTCGAGATTGCCAACAACATTGACACGGAAAAATACGAGCCCATTTACATTGGAATCACCCGATCCGGAACTTGGAAAATGTGCGAAAAACCTGGTGTGGAATGGGAAAGTGGCAATTGCTGTTCCGCCGTGCTGTCGCCGGATAAAAAAATGCATGGATTGCTTGTACAAAAGAACAATGAATATGAAATTCAACACGTAGATGCAGCATTTTCGGTTTTGCACGGCAAGTCGGGTGAGGATGGATCGATACAAGGTCTTTTTGAATTGTCCGGAATCCCGTATGTGGGCTGTGATATTCAAAGCTCAGCAATTTGTATGGATAAATCGCTGACATATATCATAGCCAAAAATGCCGGCATCGCTACTCCGGAATTCAGGGTGATCCATAAGGATGATCTGTTGGATGCGGATGTTTTGTCCTATCCTGTTTTTGTCAAGCCGGCACGTTCCGGTTCATCCTACGGTGTAAAAAAAGTCTATTGTGCGGACGAATTAAACGATGCCATTCAATTGGCTGGAGAATATGACAGCAAAATCCTGATTGAGCAAGCTGTAATGGGATATGAGGTTGGTTGTGCCGTACTGGGAAACGGTTCCGAGCTGATGGTTGGCGAGGTGGATCAAATCACGCTGCAATACGGTATCTTTCGTATTCATCAGGAAGCCGAGCCGGAGAAAGGTTCTGAAAATGCAGTGATAACCATTCCGGCAGACTTGTCGGTAGAAGATCGGGAACGGATTCGTGAAACGGAAAAAAAAATATACAGAGTGCTTGGGTGCAGAGGTCTTGCCCGTGTTGACATGTTCTTACAAAACAACGGCCGCATTGTCCTAAACGAAGTCAATACCTTGCCCGGATTCACATCGTACAGCCGGTATCCCCGTATGATGGATGCTGCTGGCATCAAACTTCCGGAATTGATTGACCGTCTGATCGAATTGGCATTAAAGAGGTGATAAGTATGGAAAAAGGATTTATATTTTTGGATGAAATTTTGCACGGAGTTCGCTGGGATGCCAAATATGCTACATGGGACAATTTCACAGGGAAACCGGTAGACGGATATGAAGTTAATCGCATCGTGGGAACTTATGACTTAGCCCTTGCGTTGCGAAAGGCACAAAAACAAGCAGAAGCTCTCGGGTATGGTTTGCTGTTGTGGGACGGCTATCGGCCCCAAAGGGCGGTGGAATGCTTTTTACGTTGGTCCGAACTACCGGAAGACAATCTTACCAAAGAAAGATATTATCCGAATATCGAGCGATCCGAATTAATCACAAAGGGATATGTTGCGCCATTATCAAGCCACAGCCGTGGAAGTGCAATTGATCTTACGCTTTATCAGTTGGATACCGGTGAACTTGTCCCCATGGGAAGCAGTTTCGATTTTATGGATGAACGCTCACATCACACCTCAAAAAAAATTTCAAGCATTGAGGCGAAAAACCGCCGGTTGTTACGTTCAATCATGGAAAACAGCGGATTTGAAGCTTACGAATACGAATGGTGGCACTACGTATTAAGAAACGAGCCTTACCCTGATACGTATTTTGATTTCCCCATTGTCGGGAACCATCAAAAAGAGGACTAAATTGGGGTTCATCAATGAAATTCCGGTTGCGCAAGGTTTTTTTACATCCTTGATGTGTTTTTGCAAACAATGGATTTCTGATTTTATATCCATTGTCTTACTTTAAGATATACGTCTAATCGTATATGAATTAAAATATAGTGGGACAATAACAGATAAATGAATTTCAACAGAGTCATCAACCGGGGTTTCAGTAAACAGGAAAATCAAACTGTTTATATGTGTTGAGAGGAGAATGGGTTGGTAACTGTGAGTGATAAAATACTTGTTGTGGATGATGAACGTGAAATTGCTGATTTGGTTGAGTTATACCTGAAAAATGAGAATTATACCGTTTTCAAATGCTACACTGCCAAAGAAGCGTTGAAATGTATCGATGAGACTGACCTGGATCTTGCCATATTGGACATCATGCTTCCTGGCACAAGCGGCCTTGAAATCTGCCAAAAAATCAGGGACAATCACAATTACCCCATTATTCTGCTGACCGCAAAAGATGCGGAAGTGGACAAGGTGACGGGTCTTACGATCGGTGCAGACGATTATATCACAAAGCCCTTTCGCCCGCTTGAGTTAATTGCACGCGTCAAAGCGCAGTTGCGCCGATACAAAAAATACAATGGAGTAACAGAGCAAAAAGAAAATGTTATAGTTCACGCCGGCATTGTCATGAATATAGACACGCATGAGTGCTTTTTGAACGAGAAACCGTTATCCCTCACCCCTACTGAGTTTTCAATCCTGCGCATTCTTTGTGAAAACAAAGGAAAGGTGGTTAGTTCTGAGCAGTTGTTTCATGAGATATGGGGAGACGAATACTTCAGCAAGAGCAGCAATACCATCACCGTGCATATCCGGCAATTGCGCAAAAAAATGAATGACTCCATTGATAATCCGAAATATATCAAAACCGTATGGGGAGTTGGTTATAAAATTTGAGTGAGAAAAATAACGATTATTACAAATTAAAACGCAAACTATTCCTGTATATCCTTGTAATTGTGATCGCTGCAATTGTATTTGTTTTTTATTTGCGTGAACTCATGCGGTGGAGAACCGGGGAGTGGATCGTACGTTTTTTGGAAAACAGTTTTTACTTAGAGCGTCAGGACGCGATGTTAATATATCAATATACCATACGGAACAATATTACCATCATTATGTATGTGACGATTGCTGTTACGGTTCTGATTCTGTGCCGTATCATGCTGTCGAAATTCGCGAAATACTTCAACGAGATAAATAACGGCATTGATATACTTATCCAAAAAGAGGATAAACAAATTGAACTTTCTCCGGAAATGGAGTTTTTGGAACAGAAACTGAACACATTAAAACTGACACTGGAAAAGCGGGAGCAGGAGGCGAAGCTTGCCGAACAAAGGAAAAATGACTTTGTCATGTACTTGGCACATGATATTAAAACTCCCCTGACATCCATTATCGGTTATTTGAGCCTGCTTGATGAGGCGTCAGACATGCCGGCAGAGCAACAGGAAAAGTATATTCGTATTACATTGGACAAAGCCATTCACCTCGAACGGTTAATCGACGAGTTTTTTGAGATCACGCGATATAATCTCCAAACGATTAAACTTGAAAAAAAGCACATTGACCTGTACTACATGCTGGTGCAAATAACCGATGAATTTTACCCCCAGCTGGCCGTGAATGGGAAACAGGTTGTTATTCATGCTCCGGACGATTTGACGGTATACGCCGATCCCGATAAACTTGCCAGGGTCTTTAACAACATTTTGAAAAACGCCGTGGCATACAGTGAGGACAACAGCGTCATTGACATTACCGCCGGTCGATGCGGGGATATGGTTTCGATCGAGTTTAAAAATGCCGGGAGTATTCCTAAAAGTAAACTGGATGCCATATTTGACAAATTCTATCGGATTGATGACGCCCGCTCCTCCGGCAAAGGGGGAGCGGGACTTGGATTGGCGATTGCAAAAGAAATCGTGACTTTACACGGCGGGCGCCTTTATGCAGACAGTGATAAAACACATACTTCATTTACGGTGGAGCTCCCCGCCATGCCAAGGCAGACTTAAGAAAACATTAAGGAAATTCCCGTGTTTTCTTAAGAAATGATCAACGAAACATTAAAAAAACGACTCGTTCCTTCAGGTAGACTTCATGCTGAGGGTACGAGATTTTTTTTGAATCAAAAAATGGTTTTATCGGTTGAAAATCACAGCATTTTTGATCGTTCCGAGGAAAACAAAAGAAAAATACGAATCAGGAGGAGAAACATTGGGAAGTAAAAAGTTTACATTCGGATTATTCACTGTTTATGTATTTGCGCTTGTGTGGTTGGTTCTTTTTAAATTACAGTTTTCTCTTGATTATATAGAAAGAGTGCGGGTCATTAATTTGATTCCGTTTCATCAGTCTCTTTTTTCTGAGGTATATAGCAATATAAGAATTTTTATACCCTTGGGTATTTATATTTGCATGTTGAAAAGTGAGTGGTCTTTTTCGAAAAAAGTGTCAGCCATCGTTGGTTTTACTTTGTCATTTGAAATCATTCAATTTGTTTTGGCGATTGGAAGAAGTGATTTCACGGATATCTTGGCCAATACACTCGGGGGTGTCATCGGTATTGGAATTTATCAGCTGATATTCAAGCTTCTCAAACACAGAACAAATATTTTTATAAATTTGTTTTCCTTGTGTGTAACATCCTTTGTTATGTATTTCATTATATTTATATTTAAAAGACACATCTAGGTTCTGCAAAGCCTGAAAAAGATGACAAATCAGGTGCCTTTTTCAGGCTTTTTTTCATTAAATATCTGTTTTCCAACTTTTTCTGGTGGAAATCCTTTGGTCATTTTGATTGCTACTGTAAATCACAACATTGTACAACAACTATCCATTCCATTGAGATGCAATAGGGTTCCATTTTGTATGTGGATAATGTTTCAATAAATGTAGAGGGAGGAGATAAGTTGGATTTAAACAAACGGTGTAAGCGGATTTTTGATGAACTATTAAGTAACCCGAATGTGACGAGTGCAGAGTTGGAAAAGAAGTTCCGTTTAACAAAAAGACAGTTGGGATACAGCATGGACAAAATTAATGAATGGCTGATGACAAATCACCTTCCGGTGATCGAAAGAACACGGCAAGGTAATTTTGTGATCAGTCAGTCTGTTTACACAACATTTCACAGCATTGAAAATGCTACATTATTGTTTAATCCAACCCGGATCACCGAAGAACAACGGATTTCCCTGATCATTATGATGCTTCTCGGATCCGAAGAAGAGCTGTCCCTCAAATATTTTTCTTATTATTTGAATGTTAGCAAAAACACGATCCTTCATGATTTGAAAAAGGTACAAAGAATTCTGTGCGAGTATGGTTTAAAGGTCCGTTACTCAAGAAAGAAAGGGTACGTATTGGAGGGAAAGGAATTTCAAATTCGCAGGTTGCTCATCCATAGAACCAATCACCTTCTGCAGACAATTCACGGGGAGGACTGGTTAAGAAAAATTACCGGAATCCAAAACAGTCAATTGGAAGAGTTTGAAAAACGTATTGAAAAAGTGGAAAGTAAATTGAATTTGAAATTTACGGACGAAAAATTGAGGATGATGCCTTATATTTTGATTTTCATTCTGAGACGGATTCAACGGGGGAATTTTATTGATCCCTTTTCCATCGCATATGAAGAGTTATCCAATACCAAAGAGTATCAAGCAACCGAAGAAATATTAAAGGGTTATCAGGATATTCCCGAAACCGATCGTCTGTTTATAACCTTACATCTTTTATCAACCAATGTTTTTTCATCAGATTTGACTCCCGATGAAAGCATTCCTGATTTAGTTCAAGCCGTTGACAAGATGTTGAGGCAATTTGAAAAAAGTGCATGCATTTATCTTGAAGATCGCGAGCAGCTGATCGAGCAATTGTTGCAACATATCAAGCCGGCTTATTACCGGATCAAATATCAACTGACGGATCACTTTCATTTTCAAGGTGCGTTCAGTAAGGAATTCAGGGAGTTGCATCATCTTGTCAGGCAAGCCACAACGCCTTTAAAAGAATTGATCGGATGTGAAATTCCCGGAAATGAGACCACATATATTGCGATGCTCATTGGCGGATGGATGAAAAAACAAGGAAAGAGCATTGATAGAAAAATAAAGGCCGTGGTTGTCTGCCCTCAAGGAGTATCTGTTTCAAAGCTGATGTTTCATGAGCTAAGAGAATTATTTCCGGAAATAATCTTTTTGGATTATTTGTCTGTTCGTGAATTTATGAATTATTCCCTCGAATTTGATTTGGTTTTTTCTTCCGTTCGTTTGGAGACGGACAAAAAACTTTTTTTGACCAAGGCTTTTCTGGGAAAACAAGAGAAGCAGCGATTAAGGAAACAAGTGATGTTGGAGATACATGGTTACATTCCGAATTCTATTGATTTGGACCGTGTCATGCAGATTATCTCCGACTATGCAACCATTCATGACAAACCCTCTTTGAAAGAAGAATTGGGGAAATATATTGACCGGGATGAGAATTTAGCGATCTTGATTCCTCCTCATGATCAGCATGAACTGAATTTGAATGAATTGTTGACTCCGGAGATGATCACATTGGCTGATTCTGTGGACTCATGGGAAAAAGCCATTCAGATAGGGGCAGAACCACTTTTAAAAAAAAGAAAAATTACCCCGGGATATATAGATGCCATTATTCGATATTGCAAGCAGGATCCGTATATAGTGATTGGTCCGGATATTGCGATTCCACATGCAGCGCCCGAAGATGGTGTAATAGATGTGGGCATGAGCTTGTTACGCGTGAAAGACGGAGTTTGTTATGCACAAGAGTATCAAATTCATTTAATTATTATCATTGCGGCCAAGGACAAGCATCAGCACCTCCACGCATTGATGCAACTGATGAAGTTAGCCGGTTCGGATGAAGATCGAAAGCGGCTGATTCAAGCTGATTCTGTTGATCAAATTTATAAAATCATCAGGCTTTATTCGGCGGATTAAACAAGAAGGAGGAGAGTGGGTACATGTGTGAGTTGTTTTTGGATGAATCGATCATCCTGCTGGATATTGAAGGAGAGACAAAGGAAGAGGTGCTGAAAATTATGGCAGATCAACTTGTTCGTAAGGGACTTGTCAAGAAAAGTTTTGTCCATGCGGTGATTCAACGGGAAAACCAGTTTGCCACCGGACTTCCCACAGCCGGTGTTTCCGTCGCCATTCCACATACTGACAAAGAGCATGTCAAGGGAAAAGCAATGAGCATTGCAGTTTTAAAAAAGCCGGTCGATTTTGGTGTCATGGGAGAAGATCATCATACTGTTTCCGTGAAAATTGTGTTTATGCTTGTGATGGATGAAGCCGATTCTCAACTTATCCTCCTGCAAAAATTAACAAAAATATTCGGAAAAAAGGAAATATTAGAAGAGATTGTTCGCGCAGAGGACAAGAACACGATTAAAAAAGTAATGAAAAAAGAACTGGATCTTCAATAGAAGGAGGTGAAAAAATGGCCAAAAAAATGGTGTTGGTTGCATGTGGTGCAGGCATTGCAACATCGACTGTAGTGAACAAAGTGATTGAGGAGATGGCAAGAGAACATAACTTGGATATTGATATTATTCAAATCAAGATTGCTGAAGTTGGTTCTTATGAAGACCGTGCAGATTTATTAATCACAACAGCAATGACCAAAAAAGAATATCCCTTTCCGGTGATCAATGCGCGCGCTTTTTTGACGGGCATAGGAGTGGAAGAAACCAAGCAACAAATTTTGATGGAATTAACAAAATAATTTGATTACAGAGTGGATTTCTCAGGCTTCTTTGTATTCGTGTCTGAGAGCACTCTGTATTTACGGAGGTAAAAAGGGATGCAAGCTTTTGTCCATTTTGTACGGGGTTTTCTGGATTTGGGAGCGACAGTCATCCTTCCGGCAGCCATTTTTATTTTGGGTCTTTTCTTTGGTCAAAAGCCTGGAAAAGCTTTTCGCTCCGGCTTGACCATCGGAGTTGCATTTGTTGGCATTTTTCTGGTTGTCGATTTGTTAACTCAAAATTTAGGACCTGCTGCACAATCCATGGTCGATCGATTGGGGATAAAATTAAATGTTATTGATGTGGGTTGGCCGGCGACATCATCGATTGCTTGGGCATCAATGGTTGCAGCATTTATTATTCCGCTCGGCTTGTTTGTAAATGTCATTATGTTAATTACCAAAACAACCAAAACCATGAATGTCGATATCTGGAACTATTGGCATTACACTTTTATGGCGGCTGTGGTTTATACGGTTTCGGGAAGTGTTGTGCAAGGGTTGATGGCGGCTGTATTATTCCAAATTGTCTGTCTGAAAGTAGCGGATTGGACTGCACCGATGGTCCGGGATTTTTATGAAATGTCGGGCATTTCGGTGGCTACCGGAAGTACAATTTCTTATGCTCCGGGCATTTGGTTGGTCAAATGGATCCAAAACATTCCCGGGTTGAAAAATTTGCATGCAGATCCGGATCGCATTCAAAAACACTTTGGGATATTTGGGGATTCCATGGTAGTGGGCCTGATACTGGGAGCCGTGATTGGTGCATTGGCTGGTTACAGCATTGGAGAAATTATTAAAATCGGGATATCCATGGCTGCCGTCATGATTTTAATGCCTCGCATGGTAAAGATTTTGATGGAAGGTCTGATGCCGGTATCTGAATCCGCCCGTCAATGGCTGACCAAACGATTTGGGGAGAGGGAAATTTATATCGGGCTTGATGCAGCTGTATTATTGGGACATCCTTCCGTGATAGCAACTGCATTAATTTTAACTCCCATCACCGTATTTATTGCCGTTATCTTGCCGGGAAATGCCGTACTGCCCTTTGGGGATTTGGCAACCATTCCTTTTATCACGGCGTTTATTGTCGGGGCTGCAAGGGGGAACTTGATCCATTCGGTCATTGTTGGTACGGTCATGATCGCTTTGTCCCTGTATATGGCAACCAACATCGCTCCGGTGTTTACTGAAATGGCAACAGCTGCAAATGTTAATATGCCGGAGAATTCATCAATGGTGTCAAGTATTGATCAGGGTGGAAATTTGGTTAACTGGCTGATTTGGAAATGGTTTGCGTTATTTCATTAAGTTAAGCCTGGGGCTTCAATGAATGAAGGAGGTTGTTTTATGAAAGCATTGGTCAAAACAGCCCTTGGATTCGGAAATCTTGAAATTCAGGAGAAACCGGAACCAAAACCCGGGAAAGGACAAGTAAAAATAGAAGTAAAATATGCGGGAATATGCGGATCGGATATTCATACGTATGAAGGACATTACAAAGTCGGAGTGCCCGTTACTTTGGGGCATGAGTTTGCGGGGGTCGTGACGGAAGTTGGGGAAGGAGTGACTGAATGGAAAGTCGGAGATCGTGTAACTTCTGAAACGACCTATGATATATGTGGCAGATGCTTGTATTGTAAGTCCGGTGACTATAATTTGTGCAAACAACGAAAGGGATTGGGAACCCATCAGGACGGCGGGTTTGCAAAGTATTTGATCACACGGAAAGAAAGTATTCATAAAATTCCGGATAATGTCGATTTTCGTTCGGCAGCTTTGACGGAACCGTTGGCATGCATTCACCATGCCATCAGCAAGGCTGATATTTGCGGGGGGGATTGGGTTGTTGTAACCGGTCCGGGGCCCATTGGCCTGTTGGCTGCTCAAGTTGCGAAAAGCCGTGGAGCAAAGGTGATCATAACCGGATTGGAAAGTGACAAAACACGTTTGGAAAAAGCCGTTCAACTCGGTGTGGATGTGGCAGTGAACATAGAGGAAGACGATGTTAAACAACTGGTAGATCAGATGACGAACGGTTTCGGAGTTGATGTTGTATTGGAATGTTCCGGGGCGGTGCCGGCAGCCAGGCAAGGTCTCGATTTGTTGCACAAGAAAGGGAAATACGTACAAGTTGGACTTTTTATACAACCTGAAGTTAAATTTGATCTTGAGAAAATCATTCAAAAAGAAATCGTCGTCATCGGAAGCAGAAGTCAGAAACCTGCCGATTGGGAACCATCGCTTGCATTGCTGAAGGATGGAAAAGTAGACGCAAAAAGTTTGGTCACCCATGAATTTAAAATTACACAATGGGATGAAGCGTACCATGCCATAAAAAGCGGGGAAGCGATCAAAGTATTGTTGACTCCGGCAGAATAATCATTTTGTGAGCAAGGAAATAGAAACGGTTTGAGGGGATGAAAAATTGAAAACTCTGAATTTGTACGGGGTGCAGGATCTGCGATTTGAATATTCACCTGAACCCGTCATCCAACATCCTGATGATGTCATCATTAAAGTGAAAGCCGTCGGGATCTGCGGTTCAGATATTTCCCGGTATAAGAAGCTTGGGCCCTATGTAAAGGGGATGACTTTTGGTCATGAATTTGCCGGGATAGTCCAAGAAACCGGAGCGGGTGTCAAAGGATTCAAAGCGGGTGATCGTGTTGCAGCTTGTCCCGCCTTTGTATGTGGGGAATGCGAAAGCTGCAGAAGAGGGGCGCCGTCGCAATGTGAGAAATTGACGGTCATGGGGGCACGTCATCCGGGAGCATATGCCGAATACGTGAAATTGCCGTCCAGTCATTTAATTCATCTCCCGGATCATTTGGACTTTGATACTGCGGCATTAGTGGAACCATCTTCTGTGGTCGCACATGGATTTTACCGGACCAATATCAAGCCTGGAGACGAAGTTGCCATTGCAGGTGTTGGAAGCATTGGCCTGCTTGCCGTGCAATGGGCCAAAATTTTCGGTGCCAAAAAGGTATATGCTATTGATATCGATGATAAAAAACTGAAAATTGCAAATAAAGTGGGTGCGGATGTTTTAATTCATTCAATGGATTCACCACCACAGGAGCAAATCATGGAATATACCCGTGGACGTGGGGTGGACGTGGCTGTTGAAACGGCCGGGGCGCCGGTCACTTCGGCTCAAGTGTTGGCATTGCCCAGGAAAGGTGGAAAAGTTGTATTGATGGGAATCCCATATGAAGATGTTCATTTGGACCGGTTTTATTTTGAAAAAATCGTACGTAACGAACTGACGATATATGGATCATGGAATGCCGTTTCTTCTCCGTTTCCAGGCAAAGAGTGGATAACCACCCTTCACTATATGAGTACAGGGAAAATTAATGTTCATCCAATCATTTCTCATCGCCTGGCACTCAGAGAGGGACCGGATGTGTTTAAAAAAATCATAAATAAAGAGATGGAATATGCAAAAATTTTATTTTACCCGGAATTGGATTGACCAATATCCCATCATGAGTTTTTTCTGTTCTCATGGGCAAGGCGTTATACACGAACGTCTTGTTTTTTTTGCTTAAAAACAAAATCAAGGTTAAGTTTTTAAAAT
This sequence comes from Thermoactinomyces sp. CICC 23799, assembly GCF_016055145.1. Taxonomy (NCBI): domain Bacteria; kingdom Bacillati; phylum Bacillota; class Bacilli; order Caryophanales; family Thermoactinomycetaceae; genus Thermoactinomyces; species Thermoactinomyces sp. CICC 23799. The sequence continues at coordinate 11,423 of NZ_JAECVV010000014.1, read as the reverse complement.
TATACTAATATAGCCGTAATTTTTTTAATTCATCATTAAAAACCTGTTTAAAAGATCGGTTTTAGGGAAATAAATAACAAAGCAAGATTGGAGGGGAAGTTTTGAACTACCAAATTGAAGTGAAAAATCTCACGAAGATCTTTGGCAAGTCAACGAAGAAAGCTTTGAAAATGCTGAAGGAAGGGAAAGGGAAAGAAGAAATTTTCAAGGCGACCGGCGCCACGGTTGGCGTAAACCAGGCGAACTTCGCCGTGGAAAGCGGAGAAATTTTTGTGATCATGGGATTGTCCGGAAGCGGGAAATCGACGCTTCTCAGGATGTTGAACCGTCTGATTGAACCGACTTCGGGGCAGGTTTTGATCGACAATGAAAACATTGTCGAAATGAATGCGGAGCAATTGCGGGAACTGCGGCGAAAAAAAATCAGCATGGTCTTTCAGAAATTCGCTTTGTTCCCCCATCGCACCGTGATTGAAAATGTTGAGTTCGGGTTGGAGATTCAAGGGATTTCCGCTGCCGAACGGAGAGAAAAAGCCATGGAAAGCCTGAAGTTGGTCGGTTTGGAAAGCTGGGCTGACAGTTATCCCAACCAATTGAGCGGCGGAATGCAGCAACGGGTCGGGTTGGCCAGGGCACTGGCCAATGATCCGGAGATTTTGCTGATGGACGAAGCTTTCAGTGCATTGGATCCCTTGATTCGCAAAGAGATGCAGGAAGAGCTTGTCGATCTGCAACGTTCGATGAATAAAACCGTCATATTTATCACGCATGATTTGGATGAAGCATTGCGTATCGGAGACCGGATCGTGTTGATGCGCCATGGGGAAATTGTGCAAATCGGCACACCTGAAGAGATCCTGACCAACCCTGCCGATGCCTATGTGGAACGGTTTGTGGAAGATGTCAACCTGGGGAAAGTCCTGACCGCCGAAACGGTGATGCGCAAGGCGGAAACCATCGTTCTCGGAAAAGACGGAATCCGTGTGGCAGGAAAGAAAATGCGGGACAAAGGGATTCCCACGTTGGTGGTGGTTGACCGCAAGCGTTATTTTAAAGGCATGGTCACCGCTGATCAGGTGAAAGAAGCCTTCAAAAAAGAAAAGAAAGTGGAAGATATCTTGGTGAAAGATGTTGTGAAAGTGAAAAAAGATACCCCTTTGCAAACGATCGTGTCCGAAATGGGGCAACACGCAGATGCCACCATCCCGGCCGTTGTTGTCGATGACGAAGACCGTGTGTTGGGAATTGTGGGGCGTGGCGCCGTCTGGGCGGCACTCGCCGGGCAAGGAGGGGACAGCGAATGAAATTGCCGAAACTCCCTCTTGCCGACTGGGTTGATGCGTTGATTAAATGGATGCAAGAGTATTTTGCGCCCTTATTTCATATTATTCAAGGCATTATTACACCGATCACCGATTTCTTTGAACGGGTTTTATCAGTCACGCCACCCTTGGTGACCATCTTGTTGCTGACCTTACTGGTGTGGTTGTTAAGCCGGCTGAGGATTGCCGTCTTTGCGCTGGTGGGCTTTTTGCTGATCTATGATTTGGGGTTATGGGAAACCAGCGTGGAAACCCTTGCCCTGGTCTTGACTTCGACGCTGATTTCGATCGTCATCGGAATCCCGCTCGGATTATGGGCCGGGCGAAGTGACCGGGTCAAACAGGTTGTCACCCCGATTCTCGATTTCATGCAGACGATGCCGGCGTTTGTTTATTTGATTCCCGCGGTTTTCTTCTTTGCCCTGGGGGCCGTGCCCGCGGTGATTGCTTCGGTGGTGTTTGCCATGCCGCCGACCATCCGCATGACCAGCTTGGGATTGCGCCAGGTGTCCAAAGAGTTGAAAGAAGCGGCTAATGCTTTTGGTTCCACTTCCTGGCAACGTTTGGTCAAAGTGGAGGTTCCGCTTGCGAAGCCGACCATCCTGGCCGGGATCAACCAAACCATTATGCTCTCCTTATCCATGGTGGTCATCAGTTCCATGATTGGAGCCGGAGGGCTTGGTGAGATCGTGCTTGAATCGATCTCCCGGCTGCAAGTCGGTTTGGGGTTTGAAGCCGGACTGGCGATTGTCATCATCGCGATTGTGTTGGACCGGATGACACAAAATCTGGGGAAAGCGAAGACAGTGCCATCCGGTGGAAACAGGAAGAAAAAATTCCCGGTCCGCAAATGGATGTCCGTTTTGGCGATCCTGGTGTTTTTGGGCATGGTGATTGCCGCTTATGCTGATTTTGGAGGCGGCAAAGAGAAAGTGACATTGGCATATGTCAGTTGGGAATCGGAAATCGCCAGCACCAATGTCGTGAAAAAAGTCCTGGAGAAACAAGGTTTTGAAGTCGATCTGGTGGAAACCCAGGCAACCCCGATGTGGCAGGGCGTGGCTCAGGGGGATGTGGATGCCCATGTGGCGGGTTGGTTCCCGGTGACATCCAAAGTGATTGCAGACCAATTCAAAGGGCAATATGTCGATCTGGGCCCCAATTTGAAAGGAGCGCGGGTCGGACTGGTGGTTCCTTCGTATGTCAAAGCCAATTCGATTACAGAGCTGAATCAATATAAAGATCAATTCAAAGGCAGAATTGTCGGGATCGACCCCGGGGCTTCCATGATGCAAACAACGGAAAAAGTGATTGATCAATACGGATTGGATTATCAATTGATCAATGGTTCGGATGCCACCATGTCTGCCGAATTGTCCAAAGCCATTCAGAAAAAGGAATGGATTGTGGTGACCGGATGGCAGCCACACTGGAAATTTGCCGATTTCGACCTGAAGTTTTTGGAAGACCCGAAAAAAATGTATGGCGGGGAAGAATCCATCCATACGATCGTCCGGAAAGGCTTGAAAGAAGACAAGCCGGAGGTGTACCGGATCCTCGATCGTTTCCATTGGACGAAAGAGGATATGCAGGAAGTGATGTCCGATATCCACAATGGCATGAGCCCCGACAAAGCAGCAGAAAAATGGGTGGAAAATCATCCGGACAAAGTCAAAGAGTGGACGCAGGGAAAATGAGGCACAAAGTGAGAGAAGAAAAGTTTTCTTCTCTCACTTTTTTTTTCAGGTTGTTGCATGTTCTTCGGTGAGCATTTTCTTTTCATATGCTTTGAAGAACGGGTAATAAATGAGCCCGGACAGTAAAATGTTGACAAAAACCAGGAGAATGGCCCGCCAATCTCCCCCGGTGGCCACATAAGCGCCAAACGGGGCGGGAAGGGTCCACGGAGCCAATATGGAAATGCGTTGGATCCAGTCCAAGGAGAAAGCGAGATAGGTGGTGACGGTACAGGCAAGCGGTGCGAGAATGGCCGGAATCACAAGGAGAGGGTTCATGACGATGGGAACGCCGAAAATGACCGGTTCGTTGATGTTAAACAGGCCGGGGACGATGGAAAAACGGCCGACTTGCCTGAGATAAGAAGATTTTGAAAATAAGAGCAACACACAGAGTGAGAGTGTGGTTCCCGAACCGCCGATCCAGACAAACCATTGATAAAACGGTTCCACGATCATGTTGGGCAACGCCTGTCCGGCTGCCGCCGCGGCCGCATTTTCATCCAAAAGGGCAAACCAGATGGGATGTAAAACAGTTCCCACCACCGCCACCCCGTGGATCCCGGCACACCACAACAGCATGATAAAAACAACCGGAATCACGGCCCCCAAAAATGTGTTTCCTGCAAAGTGAACCAGGGGCGAAAAGAGTTTCAGCAACACATTGTGCAAGTCGATTTCCAGCCAAACGCGAATGATCCACATGAGCAAAATAATGCATGCTGCCGGAATCAATGCTTCAAATGACCGGGACACGGAGGAAGGAACGGATTCCGGCATCTTGATGGAGAAACCCGATTTTTTCAACCAGTGCATGGTTTCCACGGCGATGAACATGGCGATGATCGACATGAACAATCCGGAGCCGCCCATTTTGCTGACGGGAAGCAACCATCCCAGTGCTTCGTTTTCCGGGAGAAGATGATCCAGGTTAACGGGAAGGGTTGCCATGATAAACGTGGCGGCACTGAGCAATCCGCCGGTGATGCCGTCCAGATTGTAAGAACGGGCCAGGCTGTATCCCATGCTGAACGAGGCATATAAAGCCATCAACCCCAAAGTCAGCCGGTAAGGAATCAAAATGTTTTCCGCGTAAGGTTTGACCATGGCTTCGAGCGAAGGAACGGGAGGAGAGGCGATGATTAAAAAAAGGGAACCGATGATGATGAGAGGAAGCGTTGCGATGATTCCGTCGCGAATGGCCCTTAAATGACGCAATTCCGAGAGTTTGGCGAAAGGAGGCATCCATTTGGTTTCAATCCAGTTTAAAAACCGATCCATGTACGCCCTCCTTTTGTAAAAGAATGATATTCAAATGGTTATAAATATTATAACATATATATATCAGAATATTTTTTCTTTTTTATTTTTAAAACCGCATTTTGTCAAAAGGAGGTGGTTGTTCTCATTGACATGGGCGGCGGGGGCCGGGATGGCGGTCTCTGCAGACAAAATTATATGAAATAATTTGTAAAATATATGAATAGACTTTTTTTATCAATTCTAGTAGATTAAAGGTAAATAAGGTGATGAACTGGAAAAAAGAGGTTATTTTGTGCCGTTAAAAGGAGAGGATTCGGAATGAAAGTGTTGATTGTGTGCGCAGGAGGCATGTCCAGCGCGATTGTTTTGAAAGCGATTCAGTTGGAAGCGGAAAAACAAGGGTTGCCGCTCACCTTGAAAGCGATCGGTGCCCATGAGCTGGAAAATGAATTGCCCGATTATGACATGGCCTTGGTTGCCCCGCAAATCCGACACCGGTTTGTTTCGCTTTCCAATATCGGCAAAAAGCTCAATAAAAAGGTGCAACTCATTCCTTCCACGGGATATACGCCAATGGGAGCCCCGAGTGTGATCGAAATGATTAAAAAGGAGTTATTGTAAATTGGAACAAGAAATTTTTGAAATCATATTGCACGCGGGAAACGCACGCGGACTTGCTTTTGAGTCGCTGGAAGCGGCAGAAGATTTCGATTTTGAAAGAGCGGAGAAGTTGATTCAAGAGGCGGATAAAGAGTTGGCAGTTGCGCATCAATTGCAAACCAAGCTGATTCAGGCGGAACTGAATGGAGCCTTGAAGGAAAAAACGTTATTATTGATTCATGCGCAAGACCATTTGATGACGGCGATGAGTGAGCAAAAATTGATTGAACGGATGATCCGGATCATCAAAAAGCTGAAAGCATAAAAGGTGGGGAAATCATTGAAACGATTGGGGATTTCTTTATATCCCGGGCGCACCACGTTTGAAAAAGACCGTGCTTATTTGGAGATGGCGGCCAAATACGGATTTTCCCGGGTGTTTACGTGTTTCATTTCGCTGAATGAGCAAGACGGTGCCAAGCAGGAACAATTGAAACAAACGATTGCGTATGCAAAACGGCTGGGAATGGAAGTGTATATCGATGTCAATCCGCGCGTGTTTGCCAACCTCGGGGTCCGGGCGGATGATTTGTCTTTATTTCATGACTGGGGGGTGGCCGGAATCCGGCTGGACCTGGGCTTTTCCGGGCAGGAAGAGGCCATGATGACTTATAATCCGTACGGCATCAAGATCGAGATCAACATGAGCCAGGGAACCCGGTCCATTGACCAGATTCTCAGTTACCAACCCAACAAAGAACAATTGACCGGTTGCCACAATTTTTATCCTCATCGTTATACCGGGTTGTCCTATGATCATTTCGCCCGGACCAGTTCCGCTTTTAAAGCCTTGGGGATCCCGACGGCTGCCTTTGTCAGTTCACAAAGCGCCACCCTGGGGCCGAGAGAGATTGCGGAAGGATTGTGCACCTTGGAAATGCACCGGGAACTGCCGGTCGAAATTCAAGCCAAACACCTTTTTATGACCGGGTGGATTGATGACGTGATCATCGGCAATGCTTATGCGTCGGAAGAAGAGTTGAAAAAGCTCAGCCAAATCACTCCGGAAATCCCGGCGTTTACGGTGAACATGTGTGAGGGTGCCACGCCTTTGGAGAGAAAAATTGTGTTGGAGGAACCCCATGTATACCGGGGCGATGTTTCCGAATACATGATCCGTTCCACCGGAAGTCGTGTAAAATATAAACATGCCTCTTTTCCCCCGCACAACACCCGGGAAATCCGCCGGGGGGATATTTTGATTGACAACGATCATTACGGCCAATACAAAGGAGAGCTGCAAATCGCCTTAAAACCGATGAAAAATGACGGCCGGACCAATGTGGTGGGCCGGATTGAGGAACAAGAGTTGTTTTTGCTCGATTTTTTGAAACCCTGGAGCCCGTTTCGGTTTGAGCGTTTATGAAGAACAATTTGAAACAAGAAGGTGTCAAGCATGGAGCATTTCAACAATCAGAAAATATTGCCGGCAGCCAATAATATCAAGGAATTTGAAAAGCTGATGGAAACCGACTTTGAATATGTCATTCTGTTAAACAGCCACATCGCTCAGCTGACGGCTTTAATGAAACTGGCACGGCGCCATCAAAAGAAAGTGCTGTTGCATGTTGATCTGGTTCAGGGGTTGAGAAGTGATGAATACGGCGCGGAATATCTGTGCCAAAAAGTCAAACCGGCCGGATTGATCTCCACGCGGACGCCGGTGATCCAAATGGCCAAAAAAAGATCGTTGATCGCGATTCAACGCATTTTTCTGTTGGATTCGCATGCATTAAACACCAGCTACCGGCTGATTCAATCGTTCCAGCCGGATTACATTGAAGTCTTGCCCGGAATCATCCCCCATATCATCCGGGAAATTTCCGACAATACCAACGTACCGATTCTGGCCGGGGGATTGATCCGGACCGTTGAGGAAGCCCGGGAGGCATTACAGGCCGGAGCCGTTGCGATCACGACCTCTGAACAAAAGATATGGAATAAAATTAATTAAAAAGAAATTGATTTATAAAAAACATTAATTTATAATAAGTATGAAATCGTTTTCGTGAATAAAAAGTTAATCAGGCATACCAGTGATGAGACAGGGAGAATCACGACGTCCTTTTTTCTAACGGTTGTGGAAAAAGGTTTTTAGTGATTCTTTTTGTTTTTTTGGCATCTCGGGGAAAAGGAGCGTATGGATTGGATGACACCGTTTACGGCTGAACTCATTGGAACCATGATCCTGATTGTTTTTGGAGGAGGGGTGTGCGCCGGAGTCAATTTGAAGAAAACGTTTTCCCATGGCTCCGGTTGGATTGTCATTGTGTTTGGATGGGGTTTTGCGGTGATGTTGGGAGCTTATGTGGCAGGAGACATCAGCGGTGCCCATTTGAATCCGGCATTGACCATCAGCTTGGCCGTGGCCGGCAAGTTTCTTTGGAGCCAGGTTCCGTCATATATCGCGGCCCAGATGATCGGTGCCTTTTTGGGAGCGGTGATTGTCTGGCTTTTCTATTATCCGCATTGGGAACAAACGGATGACCCTGCTGCAAAGTTGTCTGTTTTTTCCACGGCCCCGGCCATTCCGAATTTATTTTTTAATTTGATTAGTGAGATGATTGGGACATTTTTCTTGGTTTTTATTTTGCTGGTGATGGGCGCGGAAGGAATGGCGTTTGCCGACGGATTAAAAAACCTGATTGTCGGTTTTTTGATTGTGGCGATCGGGATTTCTCTCGGAGGGGCCACGGGTTATGCGATTAACCCGGCTCGTGATTTGGGTCCCCGTCTTGCCCATTTTCTTTTGCCGATTCCCGGAAAAGGGGATTCCAATTGGGGATATGCGTGGGTGCCGGTCGTCGGACCGGTGATTGGCGGAATCGTTGCCGCATGGACTTATCAGATTCTGTTTTAGCGTTTAAATGAGGTGATTGGAAAGTGACGAAAAAATATGTATTGGCGATCGATCAGGGAACAACCAGTTCACGGGCGATTTTGTTTGACCGGCAAGGCAAAATGGTTCACATGGCGCAAAAAGAATTCCAACAATATTTTCCTCATCCCGGCTGGGTGGAACATGACGCCATGGAGATCTGGAGCTCGGTCCAAAGCGTGATTGCCGAACTGTTGGCGAAATCCTCCGTGTCCGCTTCAGAGATTGCCGCCATCGGCATCACCAACCAGCGGGAAACGACGGTGGTCTGGGACAAAAAGACGGGAAATCCGGTCTACCCGGCGATCGTATGGCAATCGAGGCAAACGGCTTCCATCTGCGAGGAATTGAATCAAAAAGGATATGCCGACTTATTCCGGAAGAAAACCGGTCTTCTCATTGATCCTTACTTTTCCGGGACCAAGGTCAAGTGGATTTTGGATCATGTCGAAGGGGCACGGGAAAAAGCGGAAAGAGGAGACTTGCTGTTTGGCACCATTGACACCTGGCTGGTCTGGAAGTTGTCAGGCGGACGGGCGCATGTAACCGATTATTCCAATGCTTCCCGGACATTGATGTACAATATTTATGATTTAAAATGGGATCCGGATTTGCTTTCCATTTTGGACATTCCGGAGAAGATGCTGCCGGAAGTGCGTTCCTCTTCGGAAGTGTATACGGTGACGGAAAAATCCTTGTTCTTTGGGGAAGAAGTGCCTGTATCCGGTATCGCCGGGGATCAACAGGCCGCCCTCTTCGGACAGGCTTGTTTTGAACCGGGAATGGCCAAAAACACTTATGGAACCGGTTGCTTCATGCTGATGCACACGGGAGAAAATGCCGTGTCATCCAATCACGGGCTGCTGACCACGATTGCCTGGGGTTTGGACGGCAAAGTGGAGTACGCGCTGGAAGGAAGTATTTTTGTTTCCGGATCCGCCATCCAATGGCTGCGGGACGGATTAAAGCTGATCGATGATGCCGGAGAAAGCGAAGCCATGGCCAAAGAAGTGGATTCGACCGGAGGGGTTTATGTGGTTCCGGCATTTGTGGGGTTGGGAACGCCTTACTGGGATTCCGATGCCCGGGGAGCTGTCTTCGGACTGACAAGGGGAACGACCCGTGCACATTTTGTCAGGGCCACGCTGGAGTCGTTGGCTTACCAAACCAAAGATGTGCTCAATGTCATGGAAGAAGATGCGCAAATCCGGCTGAAAAAACTTCGTGTGGACGGCGGGGCTTCCGTCAATAACTTTTTGATGCAGTTCCAAAGCGATCTGTTGGATGTTCCTGTCGAAAGACCGCTTGTCCTTGAAACCACAGCTTTGGGAGCGGCTTACTTGGCGGGTCTTTCTGTCGGTTTTTGGAAAAGCAAGAAGGAAATTGACGAAAATTGGGTGATCGATCGTGCGTTCCAATCCAATATGGATGACAAAACACGGACCCGGTGGTATAATAATTGGAGAAAAGCGGTTGAAGCAACCCGAGCATTTAAAACAGCGGATTAATTTGGATATAAGTTAATAAACGGATGAGATCTGGAGAACAGCCTTGAAACTCCTTTGCCGTATCGGGCACAGGGGTTTTTACGGCTGTTATTTTTTTAAAAAGGAGGAAATCACCGTGAGCGGAGCTTTTTCTGTGTTGAACCGGGAACAAAAAATCAAGGATGTCCTTTCCCGGGAAATAGATCTTTTGGTGATCGGCGGGGGGATTACCGGCGCGGGCATTGCGTTGGATGCAAAAACCCGCGGTTTGAACACCGTCTTGATCGAGATGCAGGATTTTGCGGCAGGGACATCGAGCCGTTCCACCAAATTGGTGCACGGAGGATTGCGGTATTTGAAGCAATTGGAAGTCCGTCTGGTGAAAGAGGTGGGGAGAGAGCGGGCGATTGTTTATGAAAATGGTCCGCATGTGACCCGGCCCGAGTGGATGTTGCTGCCGGTCATCCAAGGCGGGACATACGGAAAACTGGCCAGCTCCATCGGGATTTGGCTTTACGATTATCTGGCGGGGGTGAAAAAGAGTGAGCGCCGGCAAATGTTGAACCGGGAAGAAACGCTGGAAAAAGAACCCTTGCTGCGAAAAGAAGGATTAAAGGGAAGCGCCTATTATGTGGAGTACCGGACCGATGATGCGCGCCTGACCTTGGAAGTTTTGAAAAAAGCCGTCGAATACGGGGTGGATGCTTTCAACTACATGAAAGCCGAGGAATTGCTGTATCAAGACGGGAAGTTGGCCGGCGTTCAAGTGCGGGATTTGTTGAATGGGGAAATTTATCAAATTTACGCTAAAAAAATTGTCAACGCAACCGGACCGTGGTGCGATGAAATTCGTGAAAAAGACGGGTCCAAAAAAGGGAAAACCCTGCATTGGACCAAAGGGGTTCACCTGGTGGTGGATCAGGGACGGTTCCCGTTGCGGCAAGCTGTTTACTTTGACACCCCGGACGGGAGAATGGTATTTGCCATTCCGCGGGACGGGAAAACATACATTGGCACAACTGACACGGATTATTCCGGCGATTTGGCCCATCCGCGGGTGACGGAAGAAGACAGGGATTACCTTTTGAATGCAGCCAACTTCATGTTTCCCGACATCCGGCTGACAAAAGATGATGTCGAATCCAGTTGGGCGGGGATCCGTCCGTTGATTCATGAAGAAGGAAAGTCTCCTTCGGAGATTTCGCGAAAAGATGAGATTTTCCGTTCCCCGTCCGGATTGATCACCATCGCGGGGGGGAAATTGACCGGTTACCGGAAAATGGCGGAAAGAACCGTTGATTTGGTGGCGAAGGAATTGACGGAAGAAGAGGGTTATCAGCTGAAACCCTGCCATACCGACCGCATCCGCATTTCCGGTGGGGAGGTCGGCGGTTCCGATCAATGGCAAGCCTTTTTGGAAGCGAAGAAAAAAGCCGGGGAAGCGATCGGTTTATCTGCTCAGGCGGCGGAAGAACTTGTTCAACGATATGGCAGCAACGTGGATCAGGTTTATCGTTATGTGGAGAAAGGAAAAGAGGCGGCTTCCCGGTACCAATTGGCTCCGGAAGTTTACGGGATGCTCAAATACGGGATTTTGGAAGAGTCTGTTGCGACTCCTGCCGATTTTTTCATTCGCAGGACCGGCATTCTGTTGTTCCAAATTGATTGGGTGCATCAATGGAAAGACTCCGTGCTTCAAATGATGAAAGATGAGTTTGGCTGGACAGAGGATGAGATGAAGAAATATCATGATCAATTGCAAAAAGAATTGGAGGTGGCCACCACAGCGGTAGAAAGGGAATGATGGCGAGGATTCCGGATTTTTTCGGGCGAAGCAATCATCTGCTTCGCCCGTGATTTCAATGAGTATGAATGGTTTTATTGAGAACGGAAATATTTTTTTATTTTTTTGTTGACAAACTTCCGTGAAGATGTTAGGATAGTATCTGTCGCCGCGAGAGAGCGGCACAAACAAAGTGAAATGAAGTGTTCCTTGAAAACTGAAGAGTGAAGACATGACTCGTTAATTCTTGAGAGTTCATATCAAACTTTTTTGGAGAGTTTGATCCTGGCTCAG
>NZ_JAECVV010000013.1:0-26185 GCF_016055145.1 Thermoactinomyces sp. CICC 23799 | reverse complement strand
CACCACAGCCAAGACAATTTCTCCAAGCGCATAGCCAAACCATTCTGCACGGCTTTTCGCATCCCCGTGGATCACATCACGTATAAACGATTCGGAAACGGATTGCCAAATTGCTTTGATGGTATCAATCGGATGGGCAATCGCATGAAACAAATTTTTTAATGTTTCAATGGGATGTGCTATGATATCAACGATCCCTTTGAGGGCATCCCAAAGGGCTTTACCCAATCCTTTAAAGAAGCTGCCGACCACAATCACAACCGACGTTAACAAGGACAAGATTTTCTCAAATGCTTCCAAGAAATCCGCTACTTTTTCCTTGGTCCAATGGATGAACTCTGAACCTTTCTCGCTGACCCACTCCCAGCCGTCTTTGAAAAATTCGGCCGTCTTGTCCCAGAATCCTTTTTCTTCGGCCTGTACTTCTGTGTTATGGATCGGTTGTTGCTTTTGCGGCGCGGGGGTGTGTTCAAACTGATCAAAATCTTCATTCACCTTAGGAACATCAAATCCCCCGGGTTCGGCATAACCCATGCCGCCAACCAAAGCCAATGACCCGGCCAACAGAATCAGAAGGGCTAAAAATGAGCGCAAAAACTTGTTCACGCCTGTCAAACCTCCCGTGAAATTTTTTCGTTGTTGATCTTTGGTTCCCTTCAATTTTTTTATAGCATTAAAAGGATATCGAATGTAAGTTCTATTTTTCAAGATCATTTAAATATTCGAAAAAATATCTAAAAAAATTTAACTTCCGAACGTAAACATCTTAATCACTTGGAATAATCAATTTACACTAAAAAATAAAAGCACGGAAACTTTTAATCAGCCCCCGTGCCATCAACCATCTGTTTCAAACGGATCAACCTGGCCAGGTTTTCGGCCAATTGCTCTGTGTACTTCTCCCCGTTTAAAAGGGCCGTTTCCAGTGATACGGTTCCCGGCACGATGGAGAAAAGGGCATCGATCCCGTGCCGGTACACCGCATCACAATCTTCTCCGAGCATCCCCGCAATGCCGATCACGGGAACCCCGTATTTTTTGGCCCGTTTGGCAACGCCGACGGGGGTTTTTCCATGGATGGTCTGGCCATCGATTTTCCCCTCCCCGGTGATGACCAAGGAAGCTTGGGCCATGTGTTTATCCAGTTGCACCGCTTCGGCCACCACATCGACTCCGCGCTTTAACGAAGCTCCCAAAAAAGCAATCAGTCCGGCGCCCAGTCCCCCCGCTGCTCCCGCTCCTGGAATCGGGTCAACGTCGATTCCCAAAGTTTCCTTCACCACTTGTGCATAACGGGACAGGTTAGCATCGAGGATGGCCACCATTTCCGGGGTGGCTCCTTTTTGCGGCCCGAACACGGCGGAAGCTCCACGCTTTCCGGTCAACGGATGATCCACGTCGCATGCGACTTCAATGTGCACTTCTTTTAACCGGGGGTCCAGCTGGCTCAAATCAATTGAATCAAGCTTGCTTAGTTCCCCGCCGCCAAATCCCAGCGGATTTCCGTCCCTGTCCAACAATCTGGCGCCCAGTGCTTGGGCCATGCCGGCCCCTCCGTCATTGGTCGCACTGCCTCCGATGCCGATCACAATCCGTTCCACCCTTTGGTCCAATGCGGCCCGGATCAATTCCCCCGTTCCTTTTGTCGTGGTCACAAGCGGGTTTCGCTTCTCTTTCGGAACCAGATGAATGCCGGAAGCCGCCGCCATTTCGATCACGGCCGTTTTTCTGTCCCCGGTGAGCCCGTAAAATGCCTCCACTGCGGTTCCTAACGGCCCGGTGACCGTTTCTTTTCGGATTTCCCCGCCGGTTGCATCCACCAGGGACCGGACGGTGCCTTCCCCTCCATCGGCCATGGGGACTTTGACATATTCGGCATCCGGCAACACCTGTTTGAAGCCTTTTTCAATAGCACAGGCCGCATCCATGGCAGACATGCTTTCTTTGAATGAGTCGGGAGCAATGACAATTTTCATGATTCCACTTCCTTTTCAAAAATTACGGAAAGACCTTGAAAACACCGAAGATCAAGGTGGATACGGCGGTTAACGTAAGCCCGATGAGGGATTCAAAGGGGATTAATTTCATCCGTTCCTTGATTCCCATCATCACACTGCCTCCGGTGGCATGGAAAAAGCTTCCGTGCGGCATATGGTCAAAAACGGTCGCACCGGCATGCACCATCGCCGCAGCTGCCAGTCCCGCCACGCCCATTTCCATCATCATCCCGCCAAACACACTGCCCGCTGCAACCGTACCGGCTGTGGTCGATGCAGTCGCCGCTGACATGAATGCCCCGGAAAACGGCGCCAATAAAAAGGCCGGGAGCCCGGCAGCCGTCAAAGCCTGAATAATCACATCCGACAAATGAGAGTTGGAAATAATCCCCGCCAAGGTTCCGGTACCAAGCAGCATGATGGCCACCCCGGACATTTTTTCAAGTCCGGCAATGGCATACTGATTGATCTGTTTGGCTTTCCCCATGATGAGAGCCCCGGTGATTCCTCCAACCGGCAAGGCAACCATGGGATCCATTTCAATCCCGGCCAGCGGGCGCAACGAGAGCAAGATTATGGCCGTAAGCGGTGCCACGATTGCCGGAAGCAACTTCGGAGGCCCGGTTTGGGCCGGATCCGAAAGACCGTTGAAGGACACCGGACTTCCCTTGCGGGAAAGCTTACATGCCGTGATGTACGTCACCAGGATGCCAAAGACAGCCGGAATCACCCCGGCGGCCATCACCGAGGTTAAAGAAACGTCAAATGCTTCGGCTGCTGCGATCGAGTTGGGATTGGGCGACATCAGATTGCCTGCCTTCCCGCCGCCGATCATGGCAATCAGGACGCCTGTTTTGGAAAAGCCGACCCGGCCGGCTATGGCAAGAGCAATCGGTGCCACAGTGATCACCGCCACATCAATGAACACCCCAGCCGCAGTGAGCAGCATGGTTGCAATGGCCAGAGCCAACAGCGCTCTTTTCTCCCCGATCCAATCCACCGTTTTTTCGGCAATGGTCGTTGCCGCTCCGGACTCCATCAACACTCCGGCCAGAATCCCCGCCGCCAGGATCCGGAGTGTGGCCGGAATCATTCCTTCAGCTCCTTCCATCATCAATGAAACCGTGTCAGGGAGAGATGCCCCGCCAATCCATCCGCCGGCCAACGCACCGGCCACCATCCCGTACGCGGGCGGCACTTTCCGAAGGATCAAAATCACTGACATGACAAGTGCAATCACGGCTCCAAGAGCACTGACTTCCATTCCTGTTCATCCCCTTGTCTGTCCTTGGTTTTATTCCCATTGTACACGGTTTCATTTATAAAAACATTTCAGATTATCATGGTATTTCACTTTTTATAAATAATCACCACTGAAAAAACATAGCAAAACCCCATCTTTTACACATGGGGCCTGTTTCATTATTCACCTGCCTTGGAGTCACACGCCATGACTTGAACCTTTGGAGGAAATTCCGATAAAACCTCAATCACGTCGTTTGGAGTGATAAAAACATAATGCTCCACCTCTCGCGGATCATAAATTCCCATACTTTGTTCAATAAACCATGTTAAATAGGCGGAATTCTTCACTTTAAACATCGTCCATCGGCTGTAAAAAGGATCGCGATATTGTTCATCCAATTGATACCAGGTTTTCAAAAGCGATCCTTCGTCTGTGTTCCGATAAGACAGCACACCATTTTCAAACCAAACCCTCACCTTTCTTTCATGGTTTTCATCACTAAACTCCAACAGAACCCCTTCATGATGATCCAAAAACAAATCATTGTACAGCCTTGCCGGAATCCCGCGAACCGGCTCCCATCGCTCCCAACTTTCCATGAAATCCTACTCCCCTATTTTTTATTCAAAGGATGGATCGGATCCATGCATCGTTCAATCCCTTTTTACTTCTCCACTTTTTTCTGCGCTTTGCACTTGATATATTCTTCTCCCCATGCGCACATTTGGTCCAAGACCGGCTTTAACGACCAACCGAATTCATTCAATTCATAAACCACTTTCGGAGGCACTTGGTTATAGACAATGCGGTTGATCACACCGTCCTTTTCCAATTCGCGCAGTTGTTGGGTCAACATTTTTTGCGTGATCTTCGGCATGGCTCTTTTCAATTCGCTTGTCCGCATCGGTCCACGGGTCAAATGGCAAAGGATGACGGTTTTCCATTTTCCGCCGATCACTTCCAAGGTCGCCTCAACCGGGATATTATAAGATTTCTCTTCCGTTTTCACAGTACTCCTCCTTCCCTTCGATCGCCAATGAAACTTCTGCTTCATAAGGTTACCCAAAAGTGCCTGTGTTACCGGAAAGTATCTATATCACTAAAAAGTACGTACTTCCAAAATATAAGTATATGTTACATAATAAGTGCCACGGCTGTCGAGAACATTCGGCATCCGGACCAAGTCGTTATCATCAGCCTGGATCGAGGAGAGATTACTCATGGAAAAAAGAAGACTGGGAAACAGTAACTTAATGGCCTCTGTGATCGGCTTCGGAGCCTGGGCAGCCGGAAAAGCCGGTTGGGGAAACGTGGACGAGCAGGAAATCATGGAAGCCATCCAAACGGCATATGATCACGGGGTCAATTTTTTCGACACCGCGCCTTTCTACGGTTTCGGGGAATCCGAACGCATTCTCGGGAAAGCCCTGAAGCCCGTCCGGGACAAAGTGATCATCGCCACCAAGTTCGGCTTGGTTTGGAACGAAAAAGGGGACTTTGTCAAGGATGCCAGCCGGAAAAATATCCTGCGCGAAATTGACCAAAGCCTGAAAAACCTGAACACAGACTATATCGATCTGTACCAGGTTCACTGGCCGGATGATCAAACCCCGATCGAAGAAACCATGGAAACCCTCAATGAACTTGTGGAGAAAGGAAAAGTCCGTTATATCGGCGTCTCCAACTTCTCCGTGGAACAAATGGAAGAAGCCCGCAAATACGCCAATGTCGTCTCTCTCCAATCCCTGTACAACCTGCTTCAACGGGATGTGGAAAAAGCAGAGTATCCCTATACGGAAAAAAACGGAATGGGCTTTATTCCTTACAGCCCTCTGGCCCAAGGACTTCTTACCGGCAAGTTCACCCCCCCAATCACCTTGTCTTCAAATGATGTCCGGCGGCAATTCAATCCGCTTTTCCAAGAAGGGCGTTTTGAAGAAAATCTGAAAAAAGTGGAGAAAATCCGCACCGTCGCTGAACGTTACA
This sequence comes from Thermoactinomyces sp. CICC 23799, assembly GCF_016055145.1. Lineage (NCBI taxonomy): Bacteria > Bacillati > Bacillota > Bacilli > Caryophanales > Thermoactinomycetaceae > Thermoactinomyces > Thermoactinomyces sp. CICC 23799. Next base: position 20,956 of record NZ_JAECVV010000013.1, on the reverse strand, counting down.
ACAAACCGACGGCACAAGTCGCCGTAAACTGGCTTTTGGCCAAACCTGCGGTCACCACCGTGATTACCGGCGCCAAAAACAAAGAGCAAATCATGCAAAATATCGCTTCGAGCGAATGGAAACTGACCGGCGAAGATGTTGCACGGCTTGACAAGCTGACCGCCGTCTGAACAACACAAACAAGAAAGGGGAATGATCCATGGACCTCTTTTTAAAGGAAAAAAAAGTGCTCGTGACCGGTTCCACTTCCGGAATCGGAAAAGCAACCGCCCGACTGCTTGCTCAAGAAGGGGCCACCGTCCTCTTTAACGGGCGCCGGGAAGAAAAAGTGCAACAAGTCATCAAAGAGATCCAATCTTCCCAGCCCGAAGCATCACTGGAACCGGCCGTTGCCGATTTGAGCTCCAAAGCCGGATGCAATGAAATCATCCAAAAGCATCCGGAAGTCGATATTTTGATCAACAACCTCGGAATCTTCGAGCCGGCTGATTTTTTTGAAACCGGAGATGAAGAATGGCAAAAGCTGTTTGAAACCAATATTTTAAGCGGGCTTCGTTTATCCCGCCATTACCTCAAAGGAATGCTTGAGCGAAATGAAGGAAAAATCCTCTTTATTTCCAGTGAAGCTGCCATCATGCCATCTCCGGAGATGGCCCATTACAGTGCAACCAAAACCATGCAACTGTCGATCTCCAGAAGCTTGGCGGAATTAACCCGGGGAACCAACGTGACCGTCAATACAGTCATGCCCGGATCCACGCTGACCGAAGGCGTGGAAAAACACATCCAAAAGCTATACCAAGGAGAAACCATGTCTTTGGAGGAAGCGGAACGTCGTTTTATGAGCGAACACCGGCCGAGCTCCCTGATTCAACGGCTGATCCGCCCGGAAGAAATTGCCTCTTTTGTGGCATTTTTGTGCAGTCCCCGTTCCTCGGCCATCAATGGCGCTTCGCTCCGGATCGACGGCGGGCTGGTTCATACCATTTTTTAAACTCATCAATACAGGGCAGTCTGTCCGAAAGCAGCACTGCCCTCATATGATCTTTCCTTGCCGGTTAATCAAAAACAAACCGGCAATAATAAAAACCATTCCCAAACCGGCCATAAACGACAGTTGATTTTTAAAAATGATGTAATCCAGCAGTGCGGTGACCGGCGGGACAGCATACAACAAGCTGGTGACATTTGTCAGATTTCCTTTTTGGATCATGAAATACATCATCATGGAAGCGCCAACCGAGATCACCAACGCCATCCAAAACAAACTGATCAAAAAGGTGGAGTTGCATTGAACATGCCATCCTCCAAAAAACGGGAGAAACATTGAAACAACCAAAATACCTCCGGAATATTGAATGGCCATGTTGACCGGCTGACTGATATGAATTTGCTTTTGCATAAATGTACCGGTTGTGATACAGACCAAGCACAAAATGGCGCTGATTAAGCCATATAAAGTGAAGTTTGGCTTTGTGATATTATCAAAAACAACCAAAATTAATCCGCTTAACCCTAAAAAAAGCCCAAACCACTGTTCATATCTGGTTTTGTTTTCCCCCAAAAAAGCTGTAATGATTGGTTGTGCACCCAAAATAATTGCCAACATTCCCGGAGACATGTGTTGATCCAGTGCAAAAAAATAAAAAATTTGGTATCCGGCTTGCAACAGAAGCCCCGTAACTACAATGTACCCCCATTCTTTTATCGTTTTCGGGTAAATGAATCGGCTCATCAAACAAATGCCCCAGAGTAATGCCGTTGATAAAAGAAAACAAAGAAACACAAACGTGAAAGGATTGGCATACTTCAAACCGAGTTTGACGAAAATTGCTCCACTGCTCCATGTCAAGATAAAACTGACAGGCAAAACCCATTTCCAACTGTTTAACGCTTATAAAGGGAGAGGTTGCAATGGAATATTCTTTTTCACCTTCACTCACCTCATTAAGGTCATAGAATCCAAAAAACATTTCCTTACCGGCAACCTGTAAAAAGAAGCAGTGCTTTTTGCGCACTGCCCTTCACTGATTCAAAATCCCTCGCAAAGTATGAATTTGGTTCAATTCGTATTGATAATCACATTGCTCCTTAAAACATTCTGTCATCGTTTGAAAAAACATCTCTGCCCCATCCAACAATGCTTCCAAAAAAGCTTTTTTCGGCAAGACGGCTTCCACTTTGTCATTGGCTTGCAACCGGTAAAGGACCCAATCCTTTGAAATCGATTGAATGGACAGCTTGACGGGTTGATCCGGAAATAACGTTTCTCCTTCCCCGGTTTTTACCACCTGTTCCATCACATCGAGAAGATACCCCCACAATTGGTCAACCAAATCCCATGCATCCACATCCAACAAAATCTGATCCGAATCCAAATCAATCAATTCAATGGCGCCATGAATATAATGGAAATCGATCTCACTTTTCATCCCGATTAACTCATCCGCATTGCCGATTGCCACAAAGTAATCATTTCTCTTTTGCTTTAACTGTTTTAAATCAGTGATCTTTTTTCCAGGCTTTAGAATCAACGAATTTACATAGAACAATTAATCCACCTACTCTTCAGGATAAAATTGGCCCACTCTTCCCCTGTTGAAACCGACTACATAATTTTTTCCTTTGTAAGTTCCTCTGATTTGATAAGAAAACTTGGTGCCTTTTTTGATTAAAGTTTCCCGATTCTGTTGCATGATGGTTTCAATTGCGCTCACAATCTCATCCGTTGTCATGTCCTCGTCAAAAAACGTTTGCTTCTGTTTCACGCTTCCATCCCAATATTTCGGGTGATGCCTTTCCAAGATGTGTTTCATGCCGCTTTTATCCAACAGAAACGTCTCATTCCCAAACTGATAAGTTTTGCTCTGGAAGTCCTTCAGTTCATTGACTACTTTATGTGGATCTGCTTTTTTCGGTTTCTTGGTGTTGCATGAGAGCAACAGGATCATGCCCGTATAATTGTCTGCCGGCTGCTCATACGCCACCGATTTCATCCCGCATTGAACCACTTTCATAATAGCCGGGAAGATTTTGGGAATCCCAAAGAAGGAAAGGCCTGCGAGCGATACACCGACTGCACCGGAAATCAGCGTTTTCCAATTCAAATTGAATTTGTCAGCAAAGGCGAGGACCTTATTTTTCCAAAAATCAGCAGTAAACACCTTTGGCAATTTCCCAAGCACCTCGTCGGCTTTTTGTCCCATCCGGCTCGCTTTGGCCGCTTTCCCAACTTTATCCAATCCTTTGGTTCCAAACACCGCCAAACCAATTTCTCCAAAAACATAGCCAAACCATTCCGCACGGCTTCGGGCATCCCCGTGGACCACATCGCGCATAAAAGATTCCGAAATGACTTGCCAGAGAGCTTGGGCGGTTTCAACAGGATGGGTAATGGCCTCATACAGACCTTTTAATGTATCGATGGGGTGTCTTATCATATTAAAAATTCCTTCGACTGTGTCATAAACCGCCTTCGCAACCCCTTTTAAAAAGCTTACAGCCACGATGACAACCGATGTCAACAAGGACAAAATTTTCTCAAACGCTTCCCAGAAGGCCTCTGCGGTTTCTTTCACCCAATCCATAAAGGCCGAACCTACATTGACCAACCAATGCCAGCCTTCTTTGACTGCTTCCTTCGTTTGGTCCCAATATCCTTTTTCTTCAGTCTGCACTTGTGTTTCATTGACCGGCTGTTCTTTTTGCGCATCCGGCTTGTTTTCAAACTCTTCAAAATCTTCTTTCACTTCAGGGACTTCAAAGCTGCCGGTATTCGGGTCCGCATATCCCGTACCACTTCCCAATACACCCAATCCGGTCAACATCATAAGAAGGACAACCAACCAATACCGGTGCGTTTTCACGCCTTGGCACCTCCCGCAGACGTAAACCCTTGTTATCCACTTTGAATATAAATATCATAGCGAATTTAAATTCTATTTTCAATATAATGTCAATATCAAAAAATATCTCGAATTTCTTTTACGAATTAACAAGCCAACCATGTGGTTAATACATAAATTTTCAGGCTGGTACATCCATTAAATCTTTATAATTTCTTTATTTTTTCCTTTCATAATGCTTTTGAACTCCGTTACCAATGGTGTATTCAAGCATTACGAAAGGATGATCCAAATGGAAAATTCCATTTTAGAGACCAAAAACCTGTCAAAGTATTACGGCAAAACTTTGGCAGTAAACAAGATTTCACTCCAGATACCGTCTGGCTCCATTTATGGTTTGTTAGGGCCTAATGGTGCAGGAAAAACCACCACTTTAAAAATGTTAACCGGCCTTTTTCAGCCCAGTAATGGTGAAATCAAAGTGTTTGGAGAACCTTGGCGAAGAAAGCATCTTAAACGTATGGGCGCTCTTATCGAAGCTCCGGCAGTGTATGGAAATTTGACCGCGACAGAAAATCTGGAAGTACACAGGCGTTTGCTCGGTGTACCCGTTCAACGTATATACGAGGTCTTGGAAATGGTTGATTTAAAAAATACAGGAAAGAAGCGAGCCTCCCAATTTTCGTTAGGTATGAAACAAAGACTTGGAATCGCGATTGCCTTATTAGGGAATCCGGAGCTTCTAATTTTGGACGAACCCACCAATGGATTAGACCCCATCGGAATCCAGGAACTGCTGAAACAAATTGTTTCCTTCTCAAAGCAAGGAATTACGGTGATCTTGTCAAGTCATATCCTTTCACAAGTGGCTCAAATCGCTGATTATATAGGAATTATAAGCGAGGGGGAATTAAAATATCAGGGTCCGTTAAAGCGTGGAGAAGATTTGGAATCTCTTTTCATGCAAATGGTGACAGGCACAGGACAGAATGGAGGAATTGCTTAATGATCAACGTCATCCGTGCCGAATGGTTAAAAACGAAACGTACATTTTTAAGAAGGTTTACCATCTTGGCTCCCATGTTTTTAATTTTGATTGCAGTCGTACAAAAACTATTTATGCCAGTGGACTATTTACGCCCTTGGGATGAACTTCTATATCAGATATTCAATTGGAGTCCGGTCACTTTTGTTCCAATGGGAATTGCACTCATGGCTTCTTTAACACAGGTTCAAGAAAAAAGAGCTGGAAATTATCGTAATCTGCGTACCCTTTCCCTTCCTCCAGCTGTCATTTGGACAGGTAAACTGATAATTTTGGCAATCTATTTTTTAATTGCAACGATCCTGATTCTATTCGTTACCATTTTAGTGGGAATCATTAGTGCAGAAGGAAGTATCCCTTGGATTCAACTTTTCTCTGCCGGATCCATTATGTGGATTGCTTCGCTGTCAATCATTCCGTTGCAGCTGTGGGCTGCAGTCTGTCGGGGAACTGTTGCAAGCATGTCATTAGGTATCGCGGGATTAATCATGGGAGTAATCATGGCTCCTTCCTCAAAATGGGCGCTCATTCCTTGGAGTCTGCCGATTCGACTGATGTGTCCCACAGTCGGTGTTCATCCCAATGGAATTCCATTAAAAGCAGGAGATCCACTACTTGATGAATCAGTCATCCCTACAGGTATAGCCATTTCAATAGGAATGACAATCATTTTTTCTTTGCTCACAGCACTATGGTTTCAGCGAAAGGAGATAAGCTGATGAATTCACCGGTTTTCCTGAGAATCCTCAAATCCGAATGGTTAAAAACCAAGCGTTCTCCGGGGCGATGGATGATTTTCATCATTCCGGTTTTGACTGCCATGATATTTATTTGGTATTTTTCCAAATTAACCTTATCAAATGACATACAGGTTAAAATTTATCAGTCCTTTTTTGAGTTTTGGACGGCGCTGGTCATCCCTGTCGGTACTGGCGTGTTAGCCGGATTAATTGTACAGCAGGAGGAATTTGCAGGGAATTTTATTGCTCTTCTCGGAAGTCCATTTTCGCGGACATCCCATTACTTGGGGAAACTGGTAATTCTGATTTTACAAACGATTGTCAGCAGCATGTCAGCAGTCTTCAGCTTGCTCTGCGGATTGAAGCTGTTTTTAGAGATCGATGTTCCATATTCCCACTTTTTATTGGCTGTATTAACCACTGAAGCTGGTCTTCTCCCACTTCTGGCTTTACACCTTTGGATCGGGATGGCATATGGATTTGGTGCAGCAATTGGTTTAGGAAGCGGAGGAGTAATATTGGCGGCTTTAGTCGGGGCAACCTCTCTGGGAAACAAAATCTGGCCATTCGTACCATGGGCATGGCCGGTACGGCTGTCACTCATGCCAGGACATTTCTTCCCGGGGATGGATCTTCCAACATCCATCACATCTTTAACGTTCTTTTGGCATCAAACGCTGATGAGCGTGGTTTTAAGTGCCCTGTTATTTGTATTTCTTGTGACAGGAGGGAGCATTTGGTTTAATAAATGGGAAGGAAGAAAGATTCCGGACTAAACTATCCACATGGAGGAGTTCATTCTGAAAAACAAAATCCTTATTATTGATGACGAACGGGAGATTGTTTCGTTTATGCGCGATGCACTCCTTGATGAGGGATATGATGTCTTAACCGCCTATAATGCAGAACAAGCTTTAAAACAAATCAATGTTGCCCCGGATCTGATCATCTTGGATGTCATGATGCCGGAAGTGGATGGATTTGAACTTTGTCCAAAGCTGCGCGAACGCATTAACTGCCCCATCATTTTTTTGAGTGCACGTCAAAGTGAAACAGACCGGATCAAAGGGTTGGCAGTCGGTGGAGATGACTATCTGATAAAACCGTTTAGTATCAGGGAATTGAAGGCTCGCGTTCATGCTCATTTGCGAAGAGAAAAACGCCAATCGCATAAACAAGAAACCATTCTGAGGTTTGGCAAGCTTGAAATTGACCTGTCCGGCCACCAAGTCAACGTGGAGGATAAAGAAATCTCTTTAACAAGAAGGGAATTTGAAATTCTTGAATTTCTGGCACTGCACCCAGGCCAAGTGTTTTCCAGGGAGCAGATTTATGAGAAAGTATGGGGTTATGATGCTACAGGCGATGATACCACCATTACGGAACATATTAAAAAAATCAGGTCCAAGATTTATGCAGCCGATCCAGATACAGAGTACATTTCCACGGTTTGGGGAATCGGGTACAAATGGAAGTGTAACCGATGATCAATAAATTTTCTTTAAAAACTCAATTCATCATTTCTTTTGTCGCGGTGATCACTCTCAGTCTCTTGGCAACTCTTATAACTCAAGGTTTAATCATCGGGTTATGGCTAAAATTCGGAGACTATTTCATGTTACCGGCCAACCATTATGAAAAGCAACTCCCTTCCATTCACCGTTTCATCCACAGTCAAGGCAAAGATCTTCTATTAATTGAAAACAAGGAACAACTTGAAAAGGTAATACCGAGCGAAGGCTTTAAATATCAAGTTCTGGATTCCAAAGGAAAGATCCTGTATGGCTCGATTTCGGAACCAGTCAGCTCAAGCACGCATGATTTGATTTTAAAACTGAATACCAAATTATCACAAGACAATAAAATCAGGGAGTTCCTTCCTTTAACTGACGCCAATGGCACATTCAGCGGAGCCATTGTCATTGAATATGCGTTAGAACCCATCATGACACGCTCTTGGTCCAAAATCATCTTTTTTTTCATCATCTTCTTGTTGATTATATCTCCGTTTATTTACATTTTACTGTTTACTTTAATTTTCGCCCGGCGATTCGGCCGGTCCATTCATGAACCTGTCCAGGCGCTGATTGAGGGTGCACATCGAATCCAGCAACGTGATTTGGACTTTTCCTTGGACTATCAGGCGGATAACGAAATTGGAAAGTTAACGCGCTCCTTTGAGAAAATGCGTTTGGCTCTGAAAGAATCCCTACTGCGTGAATGGCGCTTGGAAGAAGAAAGAAGAGAGATGATTTTGTCCATCAGCCATGATCTAAGCACACCCCTGACCATTATTCAAGGCCATGTACAAACTTTACTTGACGCAAGACACCTCCAACCGGACCGTGTCCAGAGATACCTCAAAGTTATTGATCAAAATACTCAATTTGTAGGTCAACTCGTAAAAGAACTAAATGAAATCTCCAAAATTGAAGAACCCAATTTTACAATAAATCCTGAATGGGTCGACATCGTTCCTTTTCTTGAAACAAAAGCCGAGGAATATGAATGGATGTGCAGGCAACAAAAGATCTCTTTTGAATTCACCTGTGAAGATAAACGATCCAAACGACTGCAATCCTTGGATTTGGAAAGACTGGGTCAAGTCTTCAATAACCTGATGTCAAACAGTATAAGATTTACACCAGCTCAAGGAAAAATAACATGGCATGCACACCTGGAAAATTCAGTCATGAAATTCACATTATCAGATACAGGCCCGGGATTTTCGGCAAAAGACATACCTCATTTATTTAAAAAGTTTTATCAAGGAGACCCGTCACGAGGAGAAAAGGGTCACTATGGTTTGGGTCTGTTCATTTCCCAAAAAATCATCCACAAACATAATGGTGTGATTAAAGTGGGAAACACGCAAGAAGGCGGTGCAAAAATAAGCATAACGATTAACTGCTGAATCCAAAGGCAGGAGCCCCAACAAACCGGGTGAATGTTTGGGGGCTCTCCTATTATTCTTCAGATGCTGGTTGTATGATTGTCAAACTCCATGATCCTTCGAGAGTCAGTCTAATTTTTCAAGAGAGTTTCGCCATGAGGCATACTTCATAGGATTGGGTATACCGTATATAAAAGCAGATAGCTCATTCAATCAAAGCGAGGAAAAATCCCTTTTGGGCAAATATCATTGCTTCTTTTTCAGCGAAACACAATGAGTGCAACTCAGAAAAATCCGGAAATCTATAAAATGATGCATACAAAAATGAATATCCTGATATATACTTAATCTGCATATTCATTCAACAAATGATATTTAGTCACCTTTTGGAATCGAACAGGAATTTGATCCTCGATGATCCGGTATTTAATTTCAACCACTGCTTTTCACTTCCTTGCTGTGTGAGAAATAAAAAACATTAAACCAGCGACAAAAGATAATTTAATAATTCAGGTTTCTTATGCAGATAAATATAGGATTGCGGAGCAGAAGTATTAAATTCATTCTTCAAAATTGTCAAATCAACCTCTTTCTTCAACGGGTGTATATTTTTAATTGGCAGAGCCATTCTCCCCGGTTTTTGTCCATGAATAAATTCTTGGACACCAACACCTTCATGACCGACCAAATCTTTTGGCTCCCAGATGGGTTCATCCAACTCAAGCAAGGCTTTTATTGCACCAATTGGCTTTGTAACATAAATAAAAGCATTTATTTTCTTGTTTGGGAACCGGTTTCTGAATTCATGCTTTTTCTTCCCTGCCATAATCAGTTCATAAAACTGTGGCTTTAAACTAATTAAAATGTATTCTTTTTCATCAAAACGTGTTGATTGTTTCACTCAATTCCCCTCCAATTAAAAAAACGGCCTAAATCCAGAGAAATACGATTATCTTGATTGCCGGGAGCTAAACCAGACATTGATCAGTTCCCATCCTTCTTCACCCAAACGAAGCCCGTTTTCATGGTAAGTTTCGTCATTATAAGCTTTATCGTTCAATCGAATCCCTCGATTTCTCCAATCATCAAAGCGGTATCGGTCGAACGCTTTCAGTTCATCCAAGTCTTCGATGATTCGATATTTGATTTCAACCACTCTTTCCTCTCCCTGCCGTCCAAAGTAACTTGGTGTAAGCTTATATGTTCCGTTAGAATGAAAGTGATAATTTCCTCTCCTTCTGTAGTTGTATATGTACACTTCATAGTTATTGGACGACTGCTCTTTCTACGTACCAAGAGTGATAAAATCCGCCAAAATCTTCATTCATGCACTGCTCCGCTCCTTGGTGACAAAAATCCGAACCGCTTTTCGTTATGCAGTTCGGATTAATGAATTTACCTTTATTATTCATCTACAAATAGTCCAAAATCTGTTACCAAACAGCAAACCTCATTATTCTCATCATATCCCCAATAAGAAGGATAAAACCCATCACCCAATCCGCTTTTAAAAGCAATGATATTCAGCGATGAGTCTATTTCAAAATTACACCAATCTCTTGTAGGTGCATAATTTTTCTCCATTTCTGCCAAAAGGAGATCTTCATACTGCGGGTTGTCATCCAAAATGCTAATATATTTTCGAAAAGTTTCTTGGTCTGCAAAACTGCCCGTGCCACTATTCACCGGATACCCATAGATCTCATCTTCTTCCAATTTGCTTAAATCTTGTCCATCTAATAATGCCATTTCCCAACGAATGGCCCGGCTGTTTTTGAATTTGATTTTTGCAGCTCCTATTCGTTCGTCACCATCATCGACATAATGAACAATATTTAATATCACAGGGTAATTTCCTGAAGGAATTTCTTTAACAAATGGATCTGTGTCGGGTAAAAAAGGATCACATGCAACAATTTTACCTGAAGGCAGGTTTAATGTTCCTATGTTAATGTTTTTGGTTTTTCCTTTTCCTATACTTGTCTCAAATATCACATCATCTTGAAAAAAGTAGCAAAAATCCGGCACCTTGATTTTCATCAAACTCAATCCTTTCTACCAATCATTACCACTAAGCAAACTTGAAATTATACTTCCCACCCGCAGTCCCTCTTTACCATAAAAAATCTCCGAAACCCTTACTTATCCCGGCTTCTTTTTTTCTTTTACATCCCTTTTAAAAAATGTGATTTGGCTTTTTCTTTTTGATTTTTTATGAAGTAATTTGTATAGATCTTCTTCAATCTCACGATAAATGTAATTCTGCATTCGCATCAAAATCAAAAGAGCTTCCAAATAGTCCGGTTTCACTTCGACAGCCTTTCTTAAGCAATTGATGCTTTTCTCAAAATCACCAATAGGAGACTCGAAAACCAATACACTCAACCGGACCCATGCTTCCACGTCATCGGGATATTTTATTAAATGCTGATCCAAAATTCTTTCAATTTCTTCTTCAAGGGCACCTTCTTCATGCAATTTTAATGATGAATTCATTTTAATATTCTCTCCTTAGAGAATTCCATGTTGTTTCACCACTTCTTCTGTCCGGCGAGCTTACCCTATTTTGACAAACTCTTTGTGGATGGAATCGTAATCGATATCAACTCCTTCCGTTTTTACAAATACAATGGATTCTTCCAGTGAAAGTGCAATAAACCGGGTTATATCCACATTGACCGTATCCACACCATCCGGAATGGTGTCCGGATCATTCTTAATTTCCAAACAATATCCTTTCTCTTCTTGAAGAATCTTTATCTGAAGTCCCAAAATGGTACGTTCCAGTTGTAAAACCGGACCTTGTTCATTTTTCAGGAGATTAAAAGGCAATCCACCACACAATGCTTTGGAGATGATTCTCCCCACTTCGTGAAGATCTTTATCGGAATTAAACGGGAGATGACAGATAAAGTAAGGAAACTTATTCTTTATCTTTTGCTTCGCTGACAGGTTATCAGGATGTGTTTCCTCTTCATCGATATCTAAATCAATATATCCATCCTCTTCTAAGATTTTATCCCTGATTTCTATTCCTTCCGTCCCTTTAAGCAGAGTTGCAACATATCCCGTAATATCGAGGTTTTCCCCCCTTATTACCCCTTTCGTTCTATTTATTGCAGAATAAAGAATTGGATAATTAACAATATCCAAAAAATAATATCGCTCTTCATCACCTATTAATAATTCCCAATCTTCTTCATTAAAACCTGCAACGATGATTTCAAATCCTAAAATGGGACTGTCGATATATATGGCAGGAATTTCCTTATAAATGTAGTCTTCCAACCCTCCAAAAGGTAAACCGCCAAATAATTGGTTGGATATCATCTCCGCTATTTCATGTATATCTGTTTCATGTATATCTTTTTCTGTATAAATTGGAAGTTGGCATTCAAAATACGGGAATCCATTCATCGTTTTTCCTCCTGACTTTTCATGGTCATAATCTGTATGATTTTCCTCCTTGTCTTTTGCAGAAAAAGGAAATTTTTCGTTACACCTCCATAGCGCTGAACCCATGAAAAAGACAGTGCTTTCCAGCACTGTCACCTGCTTATCAAAACAACTCAGGACAGGATTTTATTTTTTGATTATATCAATTAACCCCTTCTTTTATCAATTTATAAGTTACAGATGATAAAGATAAATGGATCCCCTTAATTTTTTCATTGATATATTCATGATAATCGAATACAAGAGGATCCAGGCCACCATTCACCCGGTAGATCTGCCGGACATTTTTCATTCCTTTTAAAAAAAGTGATTTAGCTTTTTCTTTCTGACCTTTTTCTTCATAGTAATTTCCTAATGCAATATAATTCAACACATATTTTGGATAAACTGTAATCGATTTTTCTAAATGACGGGCATATTCTTCATCCATCTTTTTGCATTCAAAGTACCACGCTTTGGCGAACTCAATCAACGATCGCTCCTCACGACTCCTTGGCTGATAGTGATGAAGCAATTTGTATACATCTTCGTCAATCTCAGCATACGCAGTATACTGCATTCTCATCAAAATCAAAAGAGCTTCCAAGCAATCCGGTTTCACTTCGACAGCCTTTCTTAAACAATCCACACTTTTCTCAAAATCCCCAATAGGTGGCTCGAAAACCAATACACCCAACCGGACCCATGCTTCCACATCATCCGGGTATTTTATTAAATGCTGATCCAAAAATCTTTCAATTTCTTCTTCATGGACACCTTCTTCATTTAATTTGGTGATCTTCTCCGCTAAAGATGAATTCATTTCAAACTCACTCATTAAGAAAATCCAAGATCAATCACTTTTTTTCACTGGACTGATTCGATCAGTGTATTCCCTTTTCCTTATCCAATTTAATTAATGCCATCACTTATTCGTTTTGCTTTTTTTTGAAATAAACCATATATATAATCTCCTTTTCGTCGATCTACACAGGCTGTTACCTCAGTCAATGGGCAAATTGGATCCAATCCTGAAATCAGAATAACCGGTAATTCGTAGTACACATTATTTGAATCATCTAAAAAAAGTTTCCACTTGCCATTTAAATTTTTTCGATATACTTGCCCTACGTATCGTGCTAAAGAATCTAACTTTCTTTTTTCAGTTTCCTTCAGAATATCTCCCACTGTGGGATATGTTTTTAAAATCCACTCTTCTAACCGAAGTAGTGATTCGGGACTATAATCAAGCATCAATTGTGCAGGCATTTCTTCAATCAATTCATCGAGCCTGTCTCCCATTTCCATCAACCAATATTGAAATAATCGGTTCATTGTTTCCCCCCTGATTTTTCATGAACCTCTTTCTTGTATAGCCAGACCTTGTTTTCATTTTCCAAGAACTATTTCTTTAAATAACGATCCATCTCTCTTCCCAACAGCAAATGATCTTAAATTCCTTGTCATCGCGATCATTTCTTATATTCTTTGTCCAGTATAAGTATTGGCTTTTCATGAATAAACAAGTATTCTTTTCTGCGGGTCTGGGAAATCAGCTCAATCTTCCTGATGAGTCTTGCATAAGGAACATGTTCCTTCATTTTTTTCATGACCTCTGGAAGATTCTTCAGTTCATTCAACCTGATCAAGACGGAATATTCTCTGAAATTTCTTTCCTCCCAATCCTCATCCACATAATTGTAATAAACTCGTATTTCCTGAAAATCCCCAAGTTTCGCCTTATAGTACTCTCCCTAATAACTGCTTTCACGATACTCGAATTGAATTTTTAAGGCTTTTTCCAAATCGTTTTTAACTACCCGCAACGATTTGTCAGCTACACCATAAATCATATACTCATACATCATCAGTTGACCCCCATTATACTTGGCCAACCGCTCATGACAAGAGATTGGACATGACATTCTTGCTAAATCAGCATATCCTATTAATCATTTGATCAACCAAATAAATTTTAGGGTCATAAAATAGGAGCCATTCTCTCAAAATGACTCCAAAATCCAAATACTATTAATCATCACTTGGCGGAGGTATAATAATTGGCTGATATCTTAGTACCTTTTCAACGATTTCTTCTGGAGTAAGTTTATTATCACTCCAATAAATCAACCTCATTAATTCTTTAAAATCAGGTACTGATTTTTCCAATAATGACAAAATCTCAGTCTCTTCTTCTTCAGAGAATTCTACATTGATTAGCTTTCTAACTGTAACTATTAATTCTTCTTTTGATTTGATGAATTTGTCCATTGTAATCTCCCCCCTCTTCTTAGCGCCCAAAGCGGTAATTGCCGCGTTCTTCTAATTGATATTTAACTTTCGGGAAAGAGTGCTGGCGGCATTTTTTCAAAAGTCTTTGGTAAACACTTTTTGTACGGGGGCGGGCAGTTTTTCAAGCAAACTTCTTCCTTTCCGCCAGTTGTTTTTGGTTTTACTTCATTTTCTCCTTGGATTCAAATTCACTTTTGTTCAAACAAAACCCCCCAACACTGCACATGCAGTTGGGGGCTCTGTTTATTTTTCTTTATAGCAATTTTAAAAAGCCAAGGGGCATTGTCATCTTCGACAACCTTATGCTTAATCTTATATTCCCCAGCTTTCCTTGATTTCCTTTAACAGTCGGGTCACTTCTTCTTTTCTTTTCGGGTGACTTGAAATATACTCTTGTGCACGTTTATACACATAAGGATAAAACTCCTTAAAGTCCATGTATCCGATGGTATCTTCCTCAGCAGCCGGATAATACATGACCAGAGCAACTTCATTTTCTTGACAACGGAAACGTTCCCATTCATCAAAACTTTGCCGAAATAAAATCATCACTTCTTCTATACCAAAACCTCTTTTGTTTTTAAAGTTGTTTAAACAATCCACAAAATTAAAATTTCCAACCAAACTAAAAAAATGCTGATACATAATTCTTTTTCTTCTATAGTTTCCATGACTTTATAAGTTTCTTCTTCAAAATTGCACATTTCTCATTACTCCTCAACAAACACTGGATAAAAATTTTTTATTTTCCCCTGATTATCCAGATAACCAACAAATTTCATTCCATTCTTGCTATATCCTTTGACTGTTCTTCCTTTAATTCTTTTATTAGATAATCCTTCAGCCACGGCTTCTTTTCCCCATAGAATATCCGATAAATTTTAGGATCATAAACAGTCAAACCTTCTCCAATAAAGAATCACCTTTGATTTGCTTTCTTCACTTCCTCAAACCAAGAAATAAAAATATCTGGTGGAGCTAGCTCTTTGGTATCAGACCAGACTGGATCATACTGATATCTTGCTCGAAGTTTATTCTCTTTAGCATTATAATGAATTTTGATTTCAGTTGGCATATCTCTGTTAAATTCTTGACACTTCTTGTGAATCTCCTCTAAATAACCCAGTCCGATTTTAAGCATACTCCTTTGTCTTTCTCTTGAAACATCTAACCTTTCACGTTGTCCCTCTTCCAATGTTTCGTTTAACCGGTGTTTATGAACCACCTTCCCGTTCATTTTATAAAACACGTTAAATGAATACATTTTATCTTCATAAGAGCAGTAAATATAAATCTCATCTGCTTATATAATCTGCATACTCTGCACAAATAGCCACTATTTCACCCTGTAACTCCGAAAAGTAATCTTCAAATACTTTTTCCATAAATTAATCACCCTTATTTATACCTCTTCGTATTACTGCAATAAAAGCCTAAATTGGCCCGAAACGAAGAAACAACCGCATCAGCCAAAAGTTTTTCAGGGGTATATTCCACCCTTGGCATTAAAATACATGCAGGAATTCCCATATTACTTTAACTTCCTTATTATCTAACATGTACTACCTTGATTTTACTCACAAAGCCTTTATCTGCATAAAAATGTTACATACAAAAAGCAGCCCGCTATTACAGGCTACTTAGGAATGAATCACAGGAGAATTGTTTGCTTTCTTCACTTCTACACATTCTTTTTTAAATAATCCAAGATGACTGAGCGATCTTCTTCGGCTTGTTCATAACCTTTGTCATAAGCATAGCGAGTTACTGTTTCTTTAGATAAACCTAAAATCATCTGTTTATAAAATTCCGTAAAACCTTGAACCAATACGAGAAAAAATTCTTTTTTAGGTAAACACCAATTTTTATCCTCAATTGAAAATAAAACAAACCCTTTTTGCAATATTTTCAAATTCATTCTTACCGGCTGATCCGGAAAGTAATATGTACTTTCTTTATGTTCAATAGCCTCTAAGGTTAAATTGAGAAGATAATCCCAAAGTTGATCAATTAAATCCGAATAATATTCTGATAGAACAGGTTCATCATAATAGCTTAATTCAATGTAACCCTCTAAATAACGATGATCCAGATAAGGATCTAATTTCTTCAACAAATCCGTATTTGTGACCTCAATGGCTTTTTCCTTTAATGAAGGAACTACTATAATTCCTTTTGATTCTAATATATCTGGATCCGGGATGTTTTCCGGTACAAAGATATAAGATCGGACTTTGAACATAAAACCCAGCTCCTTATACCAAGATATCATTATAATTTTTATTCTACTTTTGGATATAATTGACCAACTAAACGAATTATTCTTTCATTCGAATTATTAATTTCTCTTACAAAACCTACTACATATTTAACCCCATCGATACTTATTTCTTCATTTATACCTAATTGAAATTGTGATCTTTTTTTAGCATTTTGACTAATAATTTCTTTTTCTTGCTTGATAATCTTGTTTAGTATCTCTTCAACATTCTCGGCTGTCATTCTGCTTGGAATTAAGGTATTTTGGCTTTTGTTTTTCCGTACATTTGGATTAAAGTATTGTGGATGATGGCTTTCTAATATATGTTTCATTGCTTTTTTATCTATAGTAACAAATATATTACTATCAACCTGAATAGAAATACTTTTAAAATTTTTTAAGTAATTATTCAATTTATCTGGATTTGCGGATCTGATTCTTCCATCTTCTATCCATTTTTTCATTTGTTCTCCTGGTATATTCACAGGAGAATCCGGCAATGCCAAGTCTTTCCCGGTTACACTGTTACGTTTTTTGCCAAGAATTTTTTCAAAGTATTCTTGATAGGCTTGATTCGAATTTTGATTAGGCAAAGGAGTATTTTTGATTAAATCATTTCTTTGGGCTAAGTTTATAGTTTGGTTACTCCTGCCTCGTTCACAACTCCCTCTAGGCAACAGCATCATGGCCACATAGCTGTCTGCCGGTTGTTCATAAACCAGGCAATCCAGCTTTTTGTATACCTTCATGGCCGCAGGGGCAATTTTGGGGATTCCAAAGTATCCAAGCACTGTGAGTGCCGTTCCGGTTACACCGGTAATTGCCGCGTTCTTCCAATTGATGTTTAACTTGCGGGAAAGAGTGCCGGCTGCATTTTTCCAAAAGTCTTTGGTAAACACTTTTTGTACTTTTTGTACGGGGGCGGGCAGTTTTTCAAGCAAACCGCTTCCTTTTCTCGCCAATTTGCTTGCCCTTGCCATTTTGCCGACTTTGTCCGCACCTTTGGTTCCCACCACAGCCAAGACAATTTCTCCAAGCGCATAGCCAAACCATTCTGCACGGCTTTTCGCATCCCCGTGGATCACATCACGTATAAACGATTCGGAAACAGATTGCCAAATTGCTTTGATGGTATCAATCGGATGGGCAATCGCATGAAACAAATTTTTTAATGTTTCAATGGGATGTGCTATGATATCGGCGATCCCTTTGAGGGCATCCCAAAGTGCTTTACCCAATCCTTTAAAGAAGCTGCCGGCAAGGCAATCCGCCAAATATCATGTCCTTGGCTGAACACATGAAAAAGACAGTGCTATCCAGCACTGTCACCTGTTGATTAAAATAACTCAAGATTTTATTTATTGATTACATCGATTGAGCCTCTTCTTTTATCAAATCATAAGTTTCAGATGATATATGTATACCCTTAATTTTCTCATCAATAAAATCATGATAATCGGCTACAAGAGGAGACGGATCAACATTCACCCGGTAGATCTGCCGGACATTTTTCATTCCTTTTAAAAAATGTGATTTGGCTTTTTCTTTTTGATTTTTTTTCAAATAGTATTTCCCTAATGAAATATGATTCAACACATATTTTGGATAAGCTGAAATCGATTTTTCTAAATGACGGGCATATTCTTCATCCATTTTTTTCCTTCAAAATACCACGCTTTGGCATACTCAATCAACGATTGCTCTTCACGGTTCCTTGGCTGATAGTGATGAAGCAATTGGTATACATCTTCATCAACCTCACGATAAATGTAATTCTGCATTCGCATCAAAATCAAAAGGGCTTCCAAATAGTCCGGTTTCACTTCGACAGCCTTTCTTAAGCAATTGATGCTTTTCTCAAAATCACCAATAGGGGGCTCGAAAACCAATACACCCAACCGGATCCATGCTTCCACGTCATCCGAATGATGCGCCACATGCTGATCCAAAAATCTTTCAATCTCTTCTTCATGGGCACCTTTTTTACTCAATTTGATTATTTTCTCCGCTAAAGATGAATCCATTTCAGACTCTCTCCTTAAGGAATTCCAGGATGTTCAATCACTTTTTCCACCGGCCTGATTCGATCAGTGTATTCCCTTTTCCTTATCCAATTTAATTAATGCCATCACTTATTCGTTTTGCTTTTTTTTGAAATAAACCATATATATAATCTCCTTTTCGTCGATCTACACAGGCTGTTACCTCAGTCAATGGGCAAATTGGATCCAATCCTGAAATCAGAATAACCGGTAATTCGTAGTACACATTATTTGAATCATCTAAAAAAAGTTTCCACTTGCCATTTAAATTTTTTCGATATACTTGCCCTACGTATCGTGCTAAAGAATCTAATCTTCTTTTTTCAGTTTCTTTAAGAATATCTCCCACCGTGGGATATGTTTTTAAAATCCACCCTTCTAAACGAAGTAGTGATTCCGGACTATAGTCAAGCATCAATTGTGCAGGCATTTCTTCAATCAATTCATCGAGCCTGTCTCCCATTTCCATCAACCAATATTGAAATAATTGGTTCATTGTTTCCCTCCTGATTTTTCATGAACCTCTTTCATAAAGCTGGTATGATTCATTAGTCCCTCGGGCAAAATTGAATCATAGTCCCCAAATTCAACCATGTTACGGAAGTAATCACTTACATCCTTTGTATGCTCAGATACCTCACGGAGTTTATTTTTTTACCAAATACCTTTTTCGTATACTTTCCATCGGCTTCATAAAGATAGGAAACTAAATTCCCATCTAAACGAACTCTTCTTTCTTTTAAAAATAAACCGTTATCCACTTTAATAAATGCATCAGAATGAATATGTTCAGGATTTGAATCAAGATAAATGATTCCACAATAAGACAGATTAAAGTTCATTTTAACGACATACTTCATCTTTTCGTCCCGACAACATAAGGCATTTTCTTCTCATGATATCTTTTGGCTTCTTCTTTGGAAGTGGTAAACCTAATTCCTTATAACGGAAGTTCCAAAACCTTCGAAATTCATCTTTAATCACCCTATCTAAATTAAATATATTCCCTTTTTCATCTCTAATCGTTATACTTCTTTCTCTAGCAAAATCAAAAATTTCTTGTGGGACATTCTTTAGCAATCCGCCAAATATTTGGTAGGTAATCATCTCAGCTGTTTCGTGTATGTTTTTATCTGTATGAAAATGTTACATATAAAAAGCAGCCTGCTGTCTACAGGCTGCTTAGGAATGGCTCACAGGAATTGTTTTCTTTCTGATTTCACTTCTACACATTCTTTTTTAAATAATCCAATATAATTGACCTTGCTGTGAAACATTCTTTATATGTTTTGGCATACCCATATCGGATGGCATTTTCTTTAGACAGCCCCAAATTCATATGTTTAAAAAAATCAATCCCTCCATCAATAATTGTCAGGAAAAAATCCCTTTTGGGCAAATACCATTTTTTCTCCTCTAACAAAAATAAAACAATCCCCTTTTGCAATATTTTCATTTCCATTTCTAGTGGACGATCCGGAAAATACCCTTTACTTTCTTTATCGTAAATAGCCCTTAAAGTTAAATCAATAAGTTCCGCCCAAAGCTGATCAATAAGATCAAATTGTTTTTTTGATAAAATAGGTTCTTGATAATAATTTAATTCTATATGACCATCTAAATAATTATGATCAAGATAAGGATCGATTTTTCTTATTAAACTTGTTTCAGTAACTTCAATTTCATCAGGTACATCCAGATCTGGAGCGTCTATGGGTAAATAAATATAAGAATGAACCTCAAACATTAAAAACATCTCCTTAAAAATTGAGAAATAGTAGTTATATATTATTTTACTTTAGGGTAGAATTGGCCGACTCGACGGATTACTTTCCCATTGGAATAAATATTATCTTTAAAGCCTACTACATATTGAATACCATCAACTTCAATTGCATTTATTTTACCTACCTGAAAATTATATGGTTTTCTTGCGTTTTTACGAATATTTTCTTTTTCTTGTATAATAATCATTGTTAGCACATCTTCGACGTCTTTTTCTGACATTTTACTTGGCAATAGAGTAGTATCTTTATAGTCCCCACTTCTAGTTGTTCTTACTTTTGGATTAAAGTACTTTGGATGATGACTTTCCAATATATGTTTCATTGCATTTTTGTCTAAAGAAATAAATATATTACTATCAACTTGAACGGTGATATTTTTGAAATTCTTCAAATAATTATCCAGATCATGTGGATTTGCAGCCCTGATTCTTCCGTCTTCCATCCATTTTCTCAATTGATCTCCAGGTATATTCACTAAGGAATCTGGCAATGCCAAGTCTTTCCCCGTTACACTGTTTTGTTTTTTGCCAAGAATTTTTTCAAAGTATTCTTGATAGGCTTGATTCGAATTTTGATTAGGCAAAGGAGTATTTTTGATTAAATCATTTCTTTGGGCT
>NZ_JAECVV010000012.1:0-67227 GCF_016055145.1 Thermoactinomyces sp. CICC 23799 | reverse complement strand
GGGATCCACCCGTTCCCATCCCGAACACGGAAGTTAAGCCCTCCAGCGCCGATGGTACTTGGGGATGACCCCTGGGAGAGTAGGTCGTTGCCAGGCAAATTGTCACCCGAACCACCTTCAGCAGTCTTGCTGAAGGTGGTTTTTTTATGCTTGTTAAAAACGGTTGGCCAGTGGCGGTGGCAATGGTTTGGGAGAGCTGTAGAAAGGATGTGGAAAGAGAGAAATGAACTGGTTTTCCTCTCCAAATCAAAATGTTGAAGGCATCCGTTTCAGCCAAAGGATGAAATGTAATGTGTGGATTATCAACAAAAATGTCACGCAGAAATTACAGAAAGCAGGCAAATCGTCAGGTTGAATGCACAAATTTTCAACATGAAGGACTTGATGTTTCTTGTCTGGGGCCGTTGAAAATATCTAAGAGCCGGTCAAAAAATCCGGAATCATCCATCTTGCCCGAGGAAGAACGTTTGGACTTGGTGCAGACCGGATATGGATTAAAAAATTAATCGTCCGGAAAACCGATTTAAAAACCGGTTAAAAGCGGAAAGTGGCAATTGCATTTGGCCGGAATATCATACCCGCATCTGACGATACAGGGGGAGTAAGAGATGTGCGGCGGGATGGGACAAAGCAGGCGATGCAAAATGAGGAAAAGAAAGCCCGGATGTTTTTTCTGCAGCCATGGAATGGAAGCGGAATGAAACGGCTTTTTCTTGTATCAAACGGGTCTTAAACAAGGTTTTTACGGATTTTGTGTTGCTTAAGGCCAATTTTTTTCTTGAAAAACCAAATTTATTGCAAAAAACACGAACAAGGAGAAATTTGTTATCTGTAAATGTTCGTTTATTATATTGACGTGTTCCATGGGTTCCTGTTACACTGATAGTGAATTAAATAGCTGTTGTTTTCTCATATATGCTCAGGAATATGGCTTGAGCGTCTCTACCAGGAAACCGTAAATTTCCCGGCTATGAGAAAAAAACTGTTGGTGGGATCTTCTTGAAGGAAGATGAGCCTAAGCAGTAGTTTTTCTCATGCCCTTTTTCAGAAAACCTGCTGTTTAGGCTTATCTTTTTGAAAAGGAGAGGAACCATGGATCAGGCAAAAGTCGGAGTGATTATGGGAAGCACCTCAGATTGGCCGACAATGAAAAATGCATGTGAAGTGTTGGACGAATTGGGAATCAGCTATGAAAGCAAAGTCGTTTCCGCCCACCGCACCCCCGATGAAATGTTTCAATATGCCAGTGAAGCTGAAAACCGGGGCATTCAAGTCATAATAGCGGGGGCAGGGGGAGCCGCCCATTTGCCGGGAATGGTGGCAAGCAAAACCGTATTGCCGGTGATCGGGGTTCCCATCAAAACATCTTCCCTGAATGGATTGGATTCCTTGTTGTCCATTGTGCAAATGCCAGGAGGCGTTCCGGTGGCAACCGTTGCCATCGGCAAAGCCGGCGCGGTCAATGCCGGATTGCTGGCGGCGGAAATGCTCGGCATCAACGATCCGGAAATTCGCAAACTCCTGCAGCAACGAAGGGAGCAGATCCGTGAGCGGGTGTTGAAGGAGAGTGATCTTGCTTGAATTCAAATTTGGAGGAAACACCGCAAGCATTGATCTCTCCGGGCCAAACCATCGGTATTTTAGGCGGGGGACAATTGGGAAGAATGATCATTAATGAAGGGAGAAAGATGGGTTTTCACTTTGTGACCCTGGATCCCGATCCCGATTGTCCGGGAGCGCAAGCATCGGACCGGCACATTGCGGCTCAATATGACGATTGGGCTGCCGTGGCCAAACTGGCCGGACAATGCGATTTGATTGTGTATGAATTTGAAAACATCCCTCCGGAAGTGGTTGAACACCTGGAAAAGATCAAGCCGCTTCCACAGGGAAGCCGGTTGTTGAAAACCACCCGGCATCGGTTGAGGGAGAAAAAAGCGCTCCGGCAAGCGGGTGTTCCGGTGGCCCGTTTTCAAGAAGTGAATACGTTTCAGGATCTGATGCAGGCAGTGGAAGAGTTGGGATGGCCGGCCGTGCTCAAAACGACAACGGGCGGTTACGACGGAAAAGGACAGTGGATTTTGCATTCCCGGGATGATATGAACCGGTTGCCGGACGGCCTGTTTCGAGAAGGCAAACCCTTCATACTGGAGGAATGGGTTCCTTTTGAAAAAGAAATTTCGGTGGTCGTTGCCAGGAGTATTCACGGAGAAATGGCTGCTTTTCCGCCGGCTGTCAATGTGCATCGCAATCATATTTTGCATCTGTCGGTTTCCCCGGCTCCGGTTTCCGATTCCGTCATCCGACAGGCCGTCCATTGGGCCAAACAGATCGCGGAGTCTTTGGAGGTTGTCGGTCTCATCGCAGTGGAGATGTTTTGCATGGAAGACGGAAGGCTGCTGGTGAATGAACTGGCTCCCCGGCCTCACAATTCCGGCCATTACACCTACGATGCCTGCCTGACTTCACAATTTGAACAGTTGATCCGTGCCGTTGCCGGGCTGCCGCTCGGACCGGCGGAGCAAGTAAAGCCGGCTGTGATGGTGAATCTCCTCGGAGAGCACATGGAAATGTTCCGGCGGCATTTTCCCCGGCTCCCGGGGGATATCAAGCCGCATTGGTACGGAAAAAAGGAAGCAAAGCCCGGAAGGAAAATGGGGCATCTGACCTTGCTCGGCCGGTCCATGGAAGAAGCGGTTCAGTGGATGGACGGGAGCGGAATTTGGCCTCCTTTGACGGAACAAGAAAAAAAGGTTATTTATAATAGAGATTCTTAAAAAAGGGTGGAAAAGCAATGATTGAACGTTATACGCGACCCGAGATGGGACAAATCTGGACCGAAGAAAACAAATACCAAGCATGGTTGGAAGTGGAGATTCTTTCCTGCGAGGCTTGGTCCAAATTGGGCGTCATTCCGGAAGAAGACGTCAAGCAGATCCGCAAGAACGCGGAAATTCATGTGAACCGCATTTATGAAATTGAACAGGAGACACGCCATGATGTGGTGGCCTTCACCCGGGCGGTGGCGGAAACTTTGGGACCGGAATCCAAATGGGTTCACTATGGATTGACCTCCACCGACGTGGTGGATACGGCGCTTTCCTATCTCTTAAAGCAAGCCAATGAAATCTTGCTCAAAGACCTGGACCGTTTGATTGAGGTGTTGAAAGAAAAAGCCAAAGAGCATAAATACACCGTCATGATGGGGCGCACCCACGGGGTTCATGCGGAACCGACCACATTCGGACTGAAAATGGCCCTGTGGCTGGAAGAGATGAAACGAAACAGAGAACGTTTCTTGCAAGCCATGGAGACCGTGCGGGTTGGAAAAATTTCCGGGGCGGTCGGAACGTATGCCAATATTGATCCTTTTGTGGAGAAATATGTTTGCGAAAAACTGGGGTTGAAACCTTCCCCGATATCGACGCAAACCCTGCAACGCGACCGTCATGCGCAATACCTCTCCACCTTGGCCCTGATTGCCACATCGCTGGAGAAGTTTGCCACCGAGATTCGCGGCTTGCAAAAAAGCGAGACCCGGGAAGTGGAAGAGCCTTTCCGCAAAGGACAAAAAGGTTCTTCGGCCATGCCGCACAAACGCAATCCGATCGGTTGCGAAAACATCAGCGGATTGGCCCGGGTGGTTCGCGGACACATGGTCTCCGCATATGAAAATGTTTCTCTCTGGCATGAACGGGATATTTCCCATTCATCGGTGGAACGGGTGATTTTGCCGGATTCCACGATTTTGCTCAACTATATGTTGAATCGTTTCACCAACATTGTTCGTGATTTGACCGTATTCCCGGAGAACATGAAACGGAATATGGAACGGACCTTCGGTCTCATTTATTCACAACGGGTGCTGCTCAGTCTCATCAACAAAGGCCTGAAACGGGAAGAGGCATATGACCGCGTCCAGCGTTTGGCCATGCAGGCTTGGGAGGAACAGCGTCCGTTTAAGCCCCTGGTGAAACAAGATGAGCTGATTTCCCGGACATTAACCCCCGAAGAGGTGGAAGATTGCTTTGATTACCGGTACCACTTGAAACAAGTGGACACGATTTTCACCCGGTTGGGGTTGGATGATTGATTTCGCGGTGAAGCCGGTTTTCCGGCTTCCCTCCCACCTTCCTTTGAAAGGAGCAGGGCAATGGATACCTTGGAGATGTTATACGAAGGAAAGGCCAAGCAAATTTTTAAAACCGGTGACCCTTCCTTGGTTTTGGTGCGGTACAAGGATGCGGCAACGGCTTTTAACGGTGAGAAGAAGGCTGAGCTTTCAGGCAAAGGCGAATTGAACAACCGGATCAGTTCCTTCTTCTTTCAACTGTTAAGCAATGAAGGCATTCCACATCATTTTGTAAGAGAAGTTTCCGCACGCGAGCAACTGGTGAAAAAGGTGAACATCATCCCGCTGGAAGTGGTGGTGAGAAACCGGGTGGCCGGTTCCATGGCCAAAAGGCTGGGGCTGGAAGAAGGACAAATCCTGCCGCAACCGGTGGTGGAGTATTATTACAAAAATGATGAGCTTGGGGATCCGCTTTTGACGGAAGACCATGTGGCCATCTTGAATCTGGCAACCCCTGCGCAAAGAGCCCGACTCAAAGAGATGGCTTTGCAGGTGAACCGCTTTTTGTCGGAGTGGTTGGATCAACGGGGAATTATGTTGGTGGATTTTAAATTGGAATTTGGAACGGATGAAAAGGGTGAAATATTGTTGGCGGACGAAATTTCACCGGATACTTGCCGCTTTTGGGATAAAGAAACCGGGGAGCGTCTGGATAAAGATCGTTTTCGCCGTGATCTCGGCCAGGTTGTGGAATCTTATCGAAAAATTTGGAATCGTTTGGAAGGGGATAGCCATGTTTAAAGCTGAAATCTTCGTGTCGCTGAAAGAAAGTGTTCTGGATCCGCAGGGGGTGGCCGTCAAAAGTTCATTGCATTCCCTCGGGTTTCAAAAAGTGAGCGATGTCCGCATCGGCAAGCGCCTGGAGATGATGCTGGAATGTGACAGCCGGGAAGAGGCGGAGAAACAGGTTCAAGCGATGTGTGAAAAAATGTTGGCCAATCCAACGATAGAAAATTATACCTTTGAACTGGAGAGGGTGTCCTGACGTGAAATTTGCGGTTCCCGTATTTCCCGGATCCAATTGTGACATGGACTGTATCCATGCGGTTGAAGACGTATTGGGCGAACCGGTGACGCCGGTATGGCATCATGAGTCGGATTTGTCTTCGTTTGATGCCGTGATTTTGCCGGGAGGATTTTCTTACGGCGACTATTTGCGCTCCGGTGCCATTGCACGGTTTTCCCCGGTGATGCAAGGTGTCAAAAAAGCAGCGGCAGACGGAAAACTGGTGATCGGTATCTGCAACGGATTTCAAATTTTGCTGGAAAGCGGATTGTTGCCGGGAGCGATGTTGAAAAACAAAAACCTTTCTTTTCTCTGTGATTTTCAGACCCTGCGCGTGGAAAACGCCAAAACCCCGTTTACGATGCAGTATCAGGAAGGCGAACGGATCCGGATTCCGATCGCGCATCAGGAAGGCAATTACTACTGTGACGAAAAGACCCTCGCCGGGTTGGAAGAAAACGGGCAGATTGTGTTTCGTTATGCGGATGAAAATCCCAACGGCTCCGTGCAAAACATCGCAGGCATTTGCAACCGGGAAGGAAACGTGCTGGGCATGATGCCCCACCCGGAAAGGGCAATTCACGAGTGGATGGGATCCGAAGACGGAAGACGCCTGTTTCAATCGATGTTGAAATACGGGAAGGAGAATGGCGGTGCAGCTTGAGAACAAAGTGATCGAGAAGTTGGGCAATGAACCCTCCCCGGAAGTGATCAAGGAGAAAAAATTATACCGGGAGATGGGGCTGTCGGATCAGGAGTTTGAACAAATTGCCGGGCATCTGGGACGTTTGCCGAACTGGACGGAAACAGGGATTTACAGTGTCATGTGGTCAGAACACTGCAGTTATAAAAATTCAAAACCGTTGTTGAAGCGGTTTCCGACCCAGGGTCCAAGGGTGATTCAAGGGCCCGGGGAGGGAGCCGGGGTGATCGACATTGATGATGGCCAAGCCGTTGTTTTTAAAATCGAAAGTCACAATCACCCTTCAGCCATTGAACCGTTCCAGGGGGCCGCAACCGGGGTGGGCGGCATCATCCGGGATGTCTTCTCCATGGGCGCCAGACCCGTTGCGCTTTTAAATTCGCTCCGGTTTGGCGATTTGCGTTCCCCGAGGGTCCGTTATCTGTTTGAACAAGTTGTGGCCGGGATTGCCCATTATGGAAATTGCATCGGCATCCCGACCGTGGGCGGGGAAGTCGTTTTTGACGATGCATATGACGGCAATCCGTTGGTCAATGCCATGTGCGTGGGTGTCTTGAATCATGACGAGTTGCAAAAAGGGGTTGCCATTGGTCCGGGAAATCCCGTGATTTATGTCGGTTCCAGCACCGGACGGGACGGGATCCACGGAGCCACGTTTGCCAGTGAAGAGTTGAATGAATCGGCCGGGGAAAAACGTCCGGCGGTTCAAGTCGGCGATCCGTTTATGGAGAAGCTGCTGCTTGAGGCTTGTTTGGAAATGGTGAAAAAGGAAATGTTGATCGGGATTCAGGACATGGGCGCCGCCGGACTCACCTGTTCCAGTGCCGAAATGGCGGCCAAAGGCGGGCACGGATTGGAACTGAATCTGGATCTGGTTCCCCAGCGCGAAAAGGGAATGACCCCCTATGAGATCATGCTTTCCGAATCCCAGGAACGGATGCTTCTGGTGGTGGAAAAAGGACGGGAGCAAGAAATCATGAACATCTGCAAGAAGTGGGGCTTGCAATCCGCCGTGATCGGGCAGGTGACTGAAGGGAACCGTTACCGGATTTATTTCCAAAACCAATTGGTGGCTGACATTCCGGTCAATACGCTGGTGGATGACGCCCCGGTTTATACCCGGGAGGAAAAAGTCCCGGAATATTATGTGCAAAACGCTTCGGTCCAACCGGAAGAAGACTTGAAAGATATTGATCCCGGGCAAGCGCTTTTGCAGATGGTTTCTTCCCCCAACATGGGAAGCAAAAAGTGGGTTTACCGCCAATATGACCACATGGTGCGTGCCAGCACGGCGGTGCGGCCGGGATCGGATGCCGCGGTGGTCATTCTTCGCGGGACGGAGAAAGCCTTGGCCATGTCCACCGACGGAAACGGGCGTTATGTTTACCTTGATCCGGTTCAGGGAGGAAAAATTGCCGTCAGTGAAGCGGCGCGAAATGTGGTTTGTTCCGGGGCTGAGCCTTTGGGCATCACGGATTGCCTGAATTTCGGAAACCCGGAAAAACCGGAAGTGTATTGGCAGCTGTCCAAGGCAATTGACGGCATGTCCGAGGCTTGTCGCGTGCTTGAATCCCCAGTTATTGGCGGAAATGTCAGCTTATACAACGAAACCAAAGGAAATCCGATTTACCCGACTCCGGTGGTGGGAATGGTCGGGCTGATCCAAAAGCGGGAGCATATCACGACGCAATCATTTAAAAACGCCGGGGATGTGATTTTCCTCCTGGGGGACACTTATGCCGAATTGGGAGGAAGCGAGTTGCAACATCTGATCACGGGCTTGGTCAGCGGCCGGCCGCCGGTATGTGATCTTCAGAAAGAACAGGCTGTGCAAAAAGCGGTTCTTCAAGCCATTCGTTCCGGATACGTCCAATCGGCGCATGATGTGTCCGAAGGCGGTTTGGCTTTGGCTCTGGCCGAATCTTGTATTTCCGGCGGAAAAGGGGCAACCGTCTCCGTGGAGACTGACTTGGCACCGGCCGTCTGTTTGTTCAGTGAAAGTCAGTCGCGCATTTTGATCACCGCTTCCCCGGAAAATGCGGGTCAGATTCAGGAGATTGCCCGCCAATACGGAGTTCCTTGCCGCAAAATCGGGGAAGTGACCGGTGAACGTAAGTTGAAGGTCTCGGTAAACGGGCGCGGTGTTATTCACCAAGATGTTGATCTTTTGAGCAAACGATGGGAGGCTGCCATTTCATGCGCGATGAATCCATCTTCGACTTCGATGAGTTAAACGAAGAATGCGGTGTATTTGCGATCATCGGACATCCGGATGCCGCGCTGCTCACATATTACGGCTTGCACGCTTTGCAACACCGGGGGCAGGAAAGTGCCGGTATTGTTTCCGCTGAGGACGGGGAATTGTTTGCCAAACGGGGGACCGGGCTGGTGACCGAAGTGTTTGATTCCGCGAATTTGAAAGGGTTAAAGGGAACCACCGCCATCGGCCATGTCCGGTACTCCACCTCCGGGGGATCCGGATTGGAAAATGCCCAACCTTTGCTCTTTAATTTTTCGTCGGGCAAATTGGCGATTGCGACCAACGGCAACTTGGTGAATGCCAAACGGTTGCGCTTGCAACTGGAAAAAGAAGGATCCATTTTTCAAACCACATCCGATACGGAAGTCATTGCCCATTTGATTGCCCGTTCAAAAGCCCCGACACTGGAAGAAGCCGTCAAAGAAGCCCTGAAGCAAGTGGTCGGCGCCTATGCTTTGCTCATCCTGACCAATGATCAATTGATCGTCGCTTCGGATCCGCACGGCCTTCGTCCTTTTGCCATGGGGAAAATCGGAGAGGCTCATGTCTTTTCATCCGAAACCTGTGCGTTTAATGTGATCGGCGCAGAATTGGTAAGAGAAATCGAGCCGGGGGAGATGATTGTTTTCGACCGGAACGGCGGGATGAAAACCACCCGGTTTGCCGGAAAAAGAGAACGCGCGCTTTGCGCATTTGAATATGTGTATTTTGCCCGTCCGGACAGTTTGATCCGCGGGGTGAATGTGCATGCGGCCCGCAAGCGGATGGGAAGAATCTTGTCGCAAGAAGCACCGGTGGAAGCGGATGTGGTGACCGGGGTGCCGGATTCCAGCACCTCAGCGGCAATCGGGTTTGCCGAAGCAACGGGCATTCCGTACGAGTTGGGATTGATTAAAAACCGCTATATCGGACGGACTTTCATTCAACCGAGCCAGGAATTGCGGGAACAAGGCGTGCGGATGAAGTTAAGCGCCGTGGAGGGTGTGGTTTCCGGAAAAAGAGTCGTCATGGTGGACGATTCGATTGTCCGGGGCACCACCAGCCGCCGGATTGTACGGATGCTGCGGGAAGCGGGCGCCACGGAAGTTCATGTCCGCATCAGTTCCCCTCCTGTGAAAAATCCGTGTTTTTACGGAATTGACACGCCGGACCGCAAACAGTTGGTGGCGGCGGTGAAAAGCATCGATGAAATTTGCAAAGAGATTGGCGCCGATTCGCTGGCTTTTCTCAGCGCCAAGGGAATGCTGAATGCCATTGGATACACTTCATCCGATCAAAACCACGGGCACTGTCTGGCTTGTTTCACCGGTGAATATCCGACCGAAGTGGAAGAGGGACTGACATTGGAGGGGAAATCATGAGTCAAGCGTACAAGGCCGCAGGAGTCGATATCCAGGCCGGCAATGAGACCGTCAAACGGATCAAAAAGCATGTGCAAAGAACCATGCGTCCCGAAGTGTTGGGGAACATCGGCGGATTTGGCGGATTGTTTGCCTTAAAGCCTTATGAGGAGCCGGTACTGGTCTCGGCAACCGACGGCGTCGGGACCAAACTGTTGATTGCCATGATGATGGACAAACATGATACCGTCGGCGTGGATTGTGTGGCCATGTGTGTGAATGATATCATTGTTCAAGGGGCAGAGCCCTTGTTTTTCCTGGATTATTTGGCCACCGGCCGCCTTTTTCCCGAACAGGCCGAAAAAGTGATCAAGGGAATCGCCGATGGATGCGAACTGGCAGGCTGTGCGTTGATCGGGGGAGAAACAGCGGAAATGCCCGGAATGTATTCATCGGGAGAATACGATATCGCCGGGTTTGCAGTGGGGGTTGCCGAAAGAAAGAATCTTTTGCCGCGGAAGAACATCCAAGAAGGCGATGTCCTGATCGGGCTTGCTTCCAGCGGACTCCACAGCAATGGGTTCAGCCTGGTGCGGAAAGTGCTGCTTCAGAACCAAAAACATTCACTTCACGAAGAAATTCCGGCACTGGGACAAACCCTGGGCGAAGAGTTGCTCACCCCGACCCGCATTTATGTAAAAACCATATGGACGCTTCTCCGGGAATTTACCATCAAAGGCATGGCCCACATCACCGGAGGCGGGTTTGTGGAAAATATTCCCCGCGTTTTGCCGGAGGGGGCTTGTGCCGTGATTGACCGGTCTTCATGGGAGATCCCACCGATTTTTTCCTTGATTCAAAAAGAAGGAGCCATTGGTATTGAAGAAATGTACCAAACATTCAACATGGGAATCGGCATGGTCCTGATCGTCCCTGAAGAAGAAGCCAAAGCGGTGGCTCAAGCTGCCGGGCAACTTGGGGAGAAGGCTTGGATCATCGGAAACATCGGAATCGGTACCCAACCCGTCCGGTGGACAGGAGGGGATGCATAGTGGGTGTAGCTGTTTTTGCTTCCGGTAACGGGAGCAATTTTGAAGCGCTGGTCCACCATTCCCGCAAGCACGCTTGGGCAGATGAAATCCGGCTGTTGTTTTGCGACCGGCCGGGAGCCGGTGTGATCGGGCGGGCTGAACGGTTGAAGATTCCGGCCATTCAACGGAGCCCCAAGGAATTTGCCGATAAAGCGTCTTATGAAAGATGGCTGCTCGGGGTGTTAAAGGAACATGGGATTGACCGGATCGTGCTGGCAGGATATATGCGGTTGATTGGCCCGACATTGCTGGAGGCTTATCCCGACCGGATTATCAATATCCATCCTTCATTGTTGCCGGCGTTTCCCGGAAAAGATGCCATTTTGAAAGCCTACTGCCATCCGGTTTGTGTGTCCGGCGTCACGGTTCACCTGGTTGATGAAGGAATGGATACCGGACGGATTTTGGCACAAGTCCCGGTTTCCATCGAAAAAGGGGACACTCTGGAAACCTTTGAGGAAAAAATGCATCAGGCAGAGCACCGGTTGTATCCCGAGGTTGTTCAAAAATGGATTGCCGGTGAAATCGGGATTAAAGAACAGTACAGCTGATAAGGGAGGCAGAACATTGGCAAATGCAAAGCGCGCATTGATCAGTGTGTCGGACAAAACCGGGATTGTCGATTTCGCGCAGAAACTGGCATCCCTGAATATGGAAATCATCTCAACGGGAGGAACCTGCCGGTTATTAAAAGAAGCGGGGATTCCGGTCAAAAATATCTCGGAAGTCACGGGGTTTCCGGAAATCTTGGATGGACGTGTCAAAACCTTACACCCCAAAATCCACGGCGGAATTTTGGCCAAACGGGACACCGCTTCCCACCTGGAGCAATTGAAAGAAAACGGAATCGGAACCATTGATGTGGTCATCGTCAACCTTTATCCCTTTCAAAAAACGATTGAAAATCCGGATGCAACGTTGGAAGACGCCATCGAAAACATCGATATCGGCGGCCCTTCCATGCTTCGTTCCGCGGCCAAAAATCATCAGGATGTCACAGTCGTGACCGATCCACAGGATTATGACCGCGTTTACCGGGAATTGTTGCAACAGGGAAGCACCAGCTTGGAAACCAGAAGATATCTGGCCGCGAAAGCTTTTAACCATACGGCTTATTATGATGCGCTCATTGCCGGATACTTTAATCAGTTGCTGGACAATCCGTTCCCGGATCAACTGACCATGACATTCACCAAAGCACAATCGCTCCGCTATGGGGAAAACCCGCATCAAAAAGCGGCTTTCTACAAGAAAACCTTTGGCAACCACAGCCACACGTTGGCCGGAGCCAAACAACTGAACGGAAAAGAATTGTCTTACAACAACCTTAATGATGCCAATGCCGCCTTGGAACTGGTGCGCGAATTTGACCAGCCGGCCGTCGTTGCCATCAAGCATATGAATCCGTGCGGAGTGGGACTGGGTTCCAATCTGTTGGAGGCATATCAAAAAGCGTATGAGGCCGACCCGGTGTCCATTTTTGGAGGCATTGTGGCAACCAATCAGACGGTGGATGCCCAAACGGCGGCGGAAATGAAGAAAATCTTCTTGGAAATCATCTTGGCGCCGGCCTTTACGGAGGAAGCCCTTGAGATTTTAAAAACGAAGAAAAATTTGCGTTTGTTAACCGTGGAAGAAGCGGCGAAAGGACAAGCAGGCATTCCGTTGAAACTGCAATCGATCGGCGGAGGGCTCCTTGTACAGGAAGAAGATCTGAAAAGTCTGGTGAAAGACGAATGCAAAGTGGTGACGGACCGTGCACCCAGCGAAGAAGAATGGGAGCAGTTGTTGTTTGCCTGGAAAGTCGTCAAACATGTCAAATCCAATGCCATTGTGTTGGCAAAAGATTTCCGGACGGTGGGCGTCGGCGCCGGGCAGATGAACCGGGTCGGTTCGGCGAAAATCGCCATTGAGCAGGCCCAAGAGGCTTCCAAAGGATCCGTGCTTGCTTCGGATGCTTTCTTCCCGATGAGAGACACGGTCCAAGCAGCCGCCGAAGCAGGGGTGACCGCCATCATCCAACCGGGCGGGTCGATCCGGGATGAAGAATCCATCGAAGAAGCCAACCGGCACGGCATTGCCATGGTGTTTACAGGGATTCGCCATTTTAAACATTAATCATTCATGAAAGAGAACGGGAGACGTATCAGAAGCCTTTTCTTGTGCGTATACTGGGAATAATTTTTGTGGAAAATGTAAATAGCACAAAGGAGGAATGAAGATGCGTCTCCTTTCATGGTCTCTTATGTGGATCAGCATCGCTCTGGCTTTAACCGGGTTGACGACATATTGGGCATATGATCTGGATCTTGCCGTTTGGCAAAGGCAACTGCAAACCGCAAGCGGTGTCTTTTACATGGCGGCAATGATCATCGGCGGAGTGTTTACCACCAAACGGTCTTATCGTCAGAAAAAACCTGTGGATAAAGAGCGGTCCTTTATCTGCATCATGGTGACATTGGGATTGTTTACGATCAGCCTGATGATTTCATAAGAAGAGCGGGGAGGAGACAATAAAGTGAAAGTGTTGGTTGTCGGCAACGGAGGAAGAGAACATGCCATTGTTTGGAAATTGCTAAAAAGCCCCAAGGTGGAAAAAGTGTATTGTGCACCAGGCAACGGAGGAATTCAGAAAGATGCAGAATGTGTGGATATTGCCGCCACTGACATCGAAGGGTTGGTTCACTTTGCAAAGGAAACCAAGGTGGATTTAACGGTGGTCGGCCCTGAAGTTCCCTTGTTGTCGGGAATTGTAGACCGTTTTGAAGAAGAGGGCCTTGCCATCTTTGGTCCCCGCAGGGAAGCGGCACGGATTGAAGGAAGCAAACGGTTTGCCAAAGAGTTCATGAAAAAATACGGAATTCCGACGGCAGATTTTCAATCATTCACGGAATCTTCGAAAGCAATCGAATATATCCGCGAGAAAGGTGCCCCCATTGTCATTAAGGCAGATGGTTTGGCGGCTGGAAAAGGGGTTGTGGTGGCAAGCACTTTGGAAGAAGCGGAAAAAGCCGTCATTAAGGCAATGGAAGAAAAGGTTTTCGGCGATGCCGGACAGGAGATTGTGATTGAGGAGTTTTTAAGCGGTCAGGAAATGTCGTTGATGGCGTTTATGGACGGAAAAACGGTTAAACCGATGGTGGTTGCCCAAGACCATAAGCCGGTGTTTGATCATGATCAAGGCCCCAACACCGGGGGAATGGGCGCTTATTCACCGGTTCCCCAGATTCCGGATGAAGTGGTCCGCGAAGCCGTTGAAACGATTTTGCTTCCCGTGCAAAAAGCGTTTAAAGAAGAAGGAATCGAGTACAAAGGAGTATTGTATGCGGGGTTGATGATCACCGCATCCGGACCGAAAGTGATTGAGTTCAATGCCCGCTTTGGCGATCCGGAAACCCAAGTGGTGCTGCCCAGACTGAAAACGGATTTGGTGGAAATCATGGAAGCGGTCATTGATGGCAAGCTCTCGGAACAGGACATCGTGTGGAGTGATCAAACCGCCGTTTGCGTGATTTTGGCCTCGGGCGGTTATCCGGGCTCGTATCAGAGAGGAGTGCCCATTCAAGGACTTGACAAACCGGCTGCCGATACGGTGATTTTCCATTCCGGAACGGTGTTGAGCGGTGAAGAGTGGTTAACGGCAGGAGGACGGGTTTTAGGAGTCACGGCATGGGGAGAGTCGATTCAAGAAGCACAAATGCGGGCTTATGAGCGGGTAAAACAAATTTCGTTTGACAATGTTCATTACCGGACCGATATTGCAAAGAAAGCTTTGTAAACCGCTGAACGGGACTGCTGGATGCAAACCAGCAGTTTTTTTATGTAAGGAAAATAATAAAAACGAGCCGCTGGGTCAGGCTCGTTAAATTTGGCAACCGGCACCGGTTGCGCAATAAAAGCCGTGTTCTTCATTCATTATCCAATTTGAGTCGTTTCTTTTTCCCCTTGAATGCTGATTCCGTTGACCGGGATCTTAAACCACCAACCGCCTTGTGTTTTTTTGACCGGTTGGTAACCCGCTTTTTTCAGGGAACGGGCAACCGTCCAGCTGGCGGTGTATACGGTGGCCAAATTGGTCGACTCATCAAATTGGATCACAGTTTCTTTTTCCATTTCGCTAAGAGACATATAACTCACGCTCCTAAAACGGTTTTAATTTTCAAAAAACCGATCGTTTGTTCGCATTGCTATTAACCTTATTGTACCACTTTTTTTATGGAATGCCACCTCTGAATCAAAATCAACTTGATTCTTTTTTTCGACGTCAGGTTACAAATTATCCTGCTTATTCATGATAAAAAATGACGAAATTTGTATACAATATTACCAAAGTTCGATTTTTGTCGAATGAAGAGTTGGAAAGGTCGGACAAGTGTTATGGTGATCTTAGCTTGATTCTACGCCATCTGACGCATTTAATCAACTGCCATCTTACAGCACAGGAAAGAAAAAGGCTGAAAAAAGTGTTAAAATTCTTGTCGATCAGGTGAATGAGAGATTTTTATGAAGAATTTTTCTTCATCTTTCCGCGGGCGAAAGCGTTTTCCTGCGTGTTGGCAAACACCTCGTTTGTCAGAAAACGTCAAATTTCGAAAGTGACCCGCGGAACAGATTTTCTTGAAAATCATTATACAAAAGAGTCAGAATTTAATCAAGAGATTCTCTTTTGTATTTTTATATTTTTATGTTATTTATGATTGCGTCTCCCCTTTCTTTTCTAAATCAGGAAAAAAGGGGAGAAAAAATTAAATTTTCATAGATTGCATTATGAAAATGCAATCATCCATTCCATGTTTTATTCTAATATTGTATAGTTTTAATTAAATATAACTTTTTTCATGAGAGCTTTCTGTTTTCTTTTCCGAAAATGGCGATAATTGGACAAAAACGGGTGACCCCCTCTGCAACTTTCAGAGCCGAATGAATCGCCAAACACAAAGGAAAACGACGACGTTTTGCCGATGCACAATAAGCCAGACCAACCAGTCCCAACGTAATGCGAATCAAAGCATCCAACGTACCCACATTCTTTTGCAAAGAAATCCCTCCTTTTGGCTTGTTACTGTTATTTTTGCAGGTTGTGCGCTGAAGTATGCAACCTGTGGACAGGTAAAATGTTATTCGACTGGCAAGTACAAAAATTGAAGGGGAGAGAAAGATTGTTCATCGAGATTTCAGCTGCGGAACAAAACAGGTTGATTGATGTGGCAATGGGAAGAAAAGCCCCCAGCAAGTTGATCTTGGGAGGAACGGTACTGAATGTGTACACCGGACAACTGGAAAGAGCCGATATCGCCCTGTCCGGAAAAAGAGTGGCCTATGTCGGTCCGATGGAGCAAAGCGGGCTGAAGCTGGATGAAGAGATTCCCACTCTGGATGCGACCGGACAAGTGTTAGTCCCCGGCTATATCGAGCCTCACTCCCATCCGTCACAAATTTACCATCCGCTCACACTGGCGGAAAAAGCCGGATCCTTGGGTACCACCACTTTGATTTGTGATAATGTGGTCTTTTTTGCCGAAAAAAATTTGTCACAAGTCATACATATGATGGATCAATTAAAGAAGTCACCCGTTAAATTTTTCTGGTGGGCACGGTTGGATCCCCAAGCCACTTTGCCCGATGAACGGAAAGAGCTGTTTGATCAAAAACGGGTGGAAGAAATGATCGGCTATGACCAGGTGGTGCAAACCGGCGAGCTGACCGACTGGGCGTCCTTGCTGGATGGCGATGAAAAAATGGTTTCCTGGATCACTTCGGCCAAGAATCAAGGCAAAAAAGTGGAAAGTCATGCCCCGGGGTCTTCTTATCAAACCCTGGCCAAATTGTCTGCGGCCGGCGTGACCGGCGATCATGAAAGCATCAGCTGCGATGAAGTATTCAAAAGGCTCCGTCTGGGGTATATGGTCTCCTTGCGATACAGTTCCATCCGCCCGGATCTTCCGGATATCATGAAAGAACTGGTCCGGCAAGAAAATGTGCCGTGGCACCGGTTGATGATGACAAGCGACGGGGCGACACCGTTATGTTTTAAAGACGGATTTGTTGATTATTTGATTCGCTTGGCGATCGAAAGCGGTTGTCCGCCGGTTCGTGCTTACCAAATGGCAACCATCAATCCGGCCGTGTATTATCGTATGGATGAGCATCTGGGAGGAATTGCCCCGGGACGGATTGCCGACATTAACTTTTTGTCTTCATTAAATGATCCCACGCCGGTCAAAGTGATGGCCAACGGAGAAGTGATCGCAGAAAACGGAGTATTTAAGGAAGAGAAAAAATTGTCGCGTGAGACCGTTTATGCGGGAATGAAATGGGATATGTCATCCTTTGAAGTGAAGCCGGAGGATTTGGTCATTCCGGATCCGGGGAAAAAGAGATTTCCGGTGATCCAATTGATTAACTCCGTGATCACCAAACGGTCCAAAGAAAAAGTGGAAGTAAAAGATGGAAAAGTTTATTTGCCGGAGGATGATGAACGGCTGTTTTCTTTTTTGATTGACCGGAACGGCCGGTGGATCACCCACGGATTGATCCGCGGATTTGCCGTCGGTATTGACGGATTGGCGACGACCAACACGGGATCGCGTGATATCTTGGTTTTGGGAAGGGATCCGAAAGCGATGGCGATGGCTGTCAATCAAGTGATCCGGGACCAAGGGGGATTGGTTTGGATCCAGGATGGAAAGGAAAAGTTTTATTTGCCTCTGCCTTTATTGGGTATCATGGTGGACTTATCCCTCGATGACCTGATCGAACGGTTGGAGCCATTTGTTGATGAACTGAAGCAGTATGGGTTTTCCCATTTGGATCCGCTGTTTACCATGACGTTTTTATCCTCCACGCATCTTCCTTATATCCGGCTCACCAGTGAGGGGATCATGCAAGTGAAGAAGAAGAAAGTGGAGTATCCTTCCAGCCGGCTTTTGGAGCTGGTATAGTTGTTTTGAAGACGGATCCACATGCAGGTGGGCTTCTCAGACGGAACCCACCTCTTCCCCCTAAATAAACAAAAAATTCCGATAATAAAAAAGACGGCTGCAGAGGATTTCAAGAAATCCCCGTTGCAGTGAAAGTTTGTTGAGAGATCCGGCGCCCTTTTCCGTAAGGAATGCACAAGGGGGTGCCGAAAATCGGATCGGTTGTCACCTTGGACTTCAGTTTGAAAACTTCTTCAACCATGCGTTCGTTGACCACCTTTTCCGGAGCACCCTGGGCATAGACGGTTTGGTTTTGGATGGCGACAATATGATGGGCATACCGGCAGGCCAAATTCAAATCATGCAGGACCATCACAATGGTACGCCCTTCTTTCTGGTTAAGGTCAAACAAAAGATCTAAAATTTCAATTTGATGAGTAACATCCAGATAAGTGGTCGGCTCATCCAACAAAATGACATCCGTGTCCTGGGCCAGGGTCATTGCGATCCAGGCACGTTGCCGTTGCCCTCCTGACAATGCGTCCAACGGATGATCCGCATATTCCGTCATTTGTGTCATTTTTAAAGCCCACAACACTTTTTCTTCATCTTCCTTGGACCATTGGCTGGCCCAAGTTTGATAAGGATAACGGCCTTGCTTGACCAGTTGCATCACGGTAAATCCTTCGGGAGTTTCGGGTCCTTGGGGAAGGATTGCCAACTGTTTGGCGATTTCTTTGGAAGGACATTTGTGGATTTCTTTTCCATTTAAAATGATTTGCCCTTCAACCGGTTTCAAAAGCCGCGCCAGCGAGCGCAGGAGGGTGGATTTCCCGCAACCGTTGCTTCCGACAAAAACCGTGATTTTTCCGTGCGGAACTTCCAAATTTAATTCCCGGATAATGGTGGAAGAGCCATATGCCAGTGTCAATTGGTGAGCGATGATGCCTTTTTGCAACAGGAACGCCTCCAGTCAGCCCTTGATCGGACCGCATTTGTATTTGTCTTTCATTCTATGAGAATAATTTTCAATCGTCAACGTGATTAAAATTTGTAATTCATTTTATTCTTTTAGATAAATGTTATTTTATATTTGACCCGGAGAGAGGGTTTGGATATATTAGTCTTTATGGTAGGGAAAGGGTTGCTTTTTTCTTGAAGGAATAAAGAGGAATGAACCGATGGGCGAATCGAAATATATATAAATTACGTGTACAATGTAGAGTAGGAATAAAAAAGGCGATTTTGTCCACAATAATTTTGCATGTGCTGTCGAAAATGAGCGAAACTTGATCAAAAGGAGTTTATACTCTTGAAAGTAATAAATTTCTGGGGAAATCAACGGTTGGCACAGTTTTTATTTTTATCCATTATCTTGACGCCATTGTTGCCGCCG
The DNA here is from genome assembly GCF_016055145.1 of Thermoactinomyces sp. CICC 23799. Classification (NCBI taxonomy): domain Bacteria; kingdom Bacillati; phylum Bacillota; class Bacilli; order Caryophanales; family Thermoactinomycetaceae; genus Thermoactinomyces; species Thermoactinomyces sp. CICC 23799. The sequence goes on along the minus strand of NZ_JAECVV010000012.1, from coordinate 48,379 downwards.
GTTGCCCTTTTGTGCATTGCAACAGCTGTTTTGTGGCATCGGAAAAAATACCGGTTTGTAAAAGACCTCGATTGGCCGGAGAAGGCTTTCATCGGGTTCATGCTGATTTCCGCGGTCAGCTGGCTGGTTGAACCTTCCTGGTTTTACGGGATTCCCATCGGGTTGATTCCGATTGCCATGTTTGGGCTTTATTGGATGTTGGCGGTTTGGATCCGCCATTTGAACTGGTCTTGGCAAGAAGTCCAAAAGACGTACCTTGCTTTTTGGCTGAGCGGCCTTTACATTGCGGTCATTGTTTTTATTCAGCAAATGGATTGGCATGTGATCAATGACTCCTTTGTAGGTAATATTTTACAATTTTACAATGATTTTCGTTTTCAGTCGGAACGATCCGTCCGCAGCATCGGAACGTCGGGAAATTCCAATTTGACCGCCGCATTGCTCATCTGTTTTTCCCTGATGAGCATTTATGCCGCATCCGTGTTGAAGAAAAAATGGCATAAGTTGACGGCATTTTTGATTTTCGGGGTTTATGTGACGGCGATTTGGTGTACGGGTTCCCGCGGTGCCTGGGCCGGATTGCTCATCGGCTTGATTGTCCAGCTGTGGATGACGGGGCACCGAAAACGCACCGTGACGATCACGCTTGCTATTTTTTTGCTGATTTCTTGTTTTCCCGAGCTGATCCCGCGCAAAGAAACCCTGCAGGCGACCATTGAAGTCCGTTTGGAAGTGTGGACCACCGCGTTCAAGATTTTCAGGGAACATTGGTTGCTCGGAGTGCTGCCCCTTCATTTCGGCCAGCTTTTCGTCAAAGAAGCCGGATTTTATGTGTATCATGCCCATAACATTTTTTTGGGGATTGCCAGTGAGTTTGGTGTGTTGGGATTGAGCCTGTTTCTTTGGATGTTGCTGCTGACCATCCAACGGGCAAGGCGCTGGCGGAAGGTGGCCAACCAAAAAGAAGAAAAAAGGCTGGCCGGGATGCTATTGTCTTTGACCATTGCCCTTTTGGGACATGGAATGTACGACTATCCGATTATTGCTCCGCAAATCGGCCTGATGTTTATGCTTAGTGTCATTATCATTCATACTCAGTATGTTCGTCGTTGCGTCAATAAGCCGGATTGGAGCAAGCCTTCGGAACCCGAGCCGGAACTTCCCGCTTTTTCGGAGCGAAAAGTGATTTCATGGATCCTGCTTTTTATCCCATATGAAGTGATGTACTGGATCTATCGCTTTTTTGTACACCGGAAAATCGAGTAGAAGCCGGGGGAAGTGCATTTCCCCGGCTTTTTTGTATTGATCCAAGAGGAACAAGAGTGTATAAAATCTGAAAAATTCGATCAGGATGATACCATGAAGAAACTTTTTGGTTTGAGGTGGTACCCGTGAAATGGATACATATGCTTTGCTTTGTTTTGTCTTTCTCCCTGGCCGGCTGTTGGTTGGCCGGTGATGCCGGGGCCGAAAGCCTTGCGGAGGATGCGGTGGTGGTTCAAAAAGGGGATACGTTGACCCGGTTGGCGAAGAAATATGAGGTTTCCGTGGAAGACTTGGTACGGATAAACCACCTGAAGGATCCGGACAAGATCTATCCGGGACAAAAATTGTGGATCCGGAAAAAACAAGGATCCGTCCAATTGTCCTCCGCGCGTGCCATGCCGGCGATGAAAAGGGGGAAGGACCTCGGTGAATTTACGCTCACAGCCTACACGGCCGGACCGGAGTCAACCGGCAAACGTCCGGGGGATCCGGGGTACGGGATCACGGCGAGTGGAAGTCCGGTGATGGAAGGAGTGACCATTGCCGTCGATCCGGATGTGATTCCCATCGGCTCCCGTGTTTACATTGAGGGCATTGGTTACCGGATTGCCCAAGACACCGGAGGGGCGATCAACGGGCGCAGGATAGACGTTTACATGGAAGATCTCGATGAAGCCCTTCAATTCGGAGTCAAGAAAAATGTCCGTGTTGAAATGGTGGAATGAGTTTACCTCTTCCGGGGCGATGGTCCGTTTGCCGGATCATTGCCGCCTTTCAAAAAAACCAATTCATAATTGTGAATTTTTAGAACAATGGGCTTTTCTTGATGGAAAAGTCTTTTTTTTTGATTGGGGATGAGCATAAAATGAAAGGGAAAGGAGAAATACGATGGAATTTTCGCTTCCATTGAGTTATCCGTATTCATTCAAACTGACGACCAAACGTCTTCAATTCTTTGAAAAAAGCATTTACCGTTGCCAACATGGCCGTTTTCAGCGTACCATTCACGGAAAGCACGGTCCGTTATTGCTCTCGGTAAGCTGTGACGAAGAGGAGGTTGCCCTGAAGGTGGAGATCACCGGGAAGGTGGGGGAACAGGAGGAAGAAGGGCTCCGCAAAAAAGTGGCCCGCATGTTTTCCACCGAAGTGGACTTGCAACCGTTCTATGAACAAATGGAACAAGTCCCGGAGTTGGCCCCGGTGATCCTGGCGCGGAAGGGATTGCATTTTGTGCTGGATCCCGATTTGCATGAGTGCCTGATCAAAACCATCATCGGGCAACAATTGAATGTATCTTTTGCAGCTGTCCTCATTCGCCGTTTGATTGAACTGGCAGGGGATGAAGCGGAGTTTCAAGGAGAACGATGGGCCGTTTTCCCGACTCCGGAACAGATTGCCCGGCTCCGGTATGAAGATTTGCAAGCGATTCAGTTCAATCGTCGCAAAGCAGAATACATTATTGATCTGTCGAGGAGGATAGCCGGCGGCAAATTGGATCTGGAGGCACTGGACCAGTGTTCCGATGAGGAAGTTTTTGCCCGCTTGCTTCCGATCCGGGGGATTGGACGTTGGACGGCGGAATGTGTGATGCTATTTGGACTGGGGAGGCCCGATCTGCTCCCGGCCCAGGATATCGGGCTGAGAAATGCGGTCAAACAGTTTTATTCCATGGAAGAAAGGCCGGATGAATCGACTGTCCGCCAACTTGGCCGAAGTTGGTCCCCCTATGCCAGTTATGTTACTTTTTATTTATGGGATGCCCTGAGCGACCTGAAAAACGAAAAATAATGGAAATGGCAATGATCCGATCGACATTTGTAAAGGAGAAGATGAAAGTGGCAAGGAAGAGAGCTCAACAAAAGAAGAAACGTGTGGCTGAAGTCGATGCCAATGGCATCTTGATGAGGGATCTGAAAGCGATGGCATTGTGGACAGGGATTGCAATTCTTGCCATTACCGTCTTTGTGCTTGCCGGGCAATTTCTATAAAAAACCGTTGACGAAACAGCGGTCTCGGAAAACTGAAAAAGCCCCTCCTTCAAAAGGAGGGGCTGATTGTATTTCCTTACACTTCCAAGCCTTCTTTGACCAGTTTGACTTCTTGTCCGTCTTCTGCGTGATAAATCACACTGCGCGGATAAGCGAAGTCGATATTGTATCGGTGCAGAACAAGAATGGCTTCTTTTCGGATCGCCCTTTCCAGCGCCCAAAATTGATCCGGTTCGCTGAGGGCGGTCAGGGTGAATGTGACCCCGCTTGTATCCATCGTGGTGATTCCCAAGATTTCCGGCTCTTGAATCAGAGAGGAGGCAAACTTTTCTTGAATGCTTGCGCAAACCTCTTCCAATGCTTCATTCACTTTTGACAGGTCGGATTCATAAGGAACTGTCACATTGACAATGGCCCGCATCTGATCCCGGTTGTAATTTGTCACCTGGTTGATGTTTCCGTTCGCAAGATAATGCAGTCGTTGGTTAAATTCGCGAATTTTGGTGATGCGGAGGCCCACTTCTTCGACCGTTCCGCGGATTTGACCGTTGATTTCCACATAATCGCCGACTTCCAGTTGTCCCTCGAAGATCATAAAAAAGCCACTGATGACATCCCGGATCAAATTTTGTGCCCCGAAACCGACCGCCAGACCCAAAACACCGGCACCGGCCAGCACAGGCAGCGGATCAAAGCCGAGATTGATTAAAATGGTGAGCGCGGATATAAAGTAAATGGCGTAACGGGCAATCGATTTGATCAACTTGCGGAGGGTTTGCGCTTTTTTGGATTCCATCCGGCTGATGTCAAAAATTTTATCCACAATCCGGTCGACAAAGCGAAGTGCCACGATCGTCAAAACAACAATGAGTGCAATTTGGCCGACCGGAAGGACAATGTAAGACATCGGATCTTCAATCATCCGGGTCAACAGGGTTTTGGTTTGCACCGCCAGTTCCCCGGCGGCCGCAAATTGCGTATTCAATGTTTGTTCCGTTCCATTCATTCTTTTACTTCTCCTCCGGTTTCATCGTGCGAATTTATGAAATGAATTGTTTTGTTTTTTTATCTAATTGTTCTCTGCTCATCCAACCAACATAAGCGTAAAAGATTCGGTGATGATGGTCAAGTAAAGCAATGGCAAAAAAGGGATAATGCCTTTTATAATGGTACCGGACGTCCAGCCAGCGGACCTCATAACCGTAGGGACGTTCAAAGACTTTGGGATATCCGTAAGAAGTAAAAGAAAGGAATGCACGGATGGGCTCGGCCTTTTTCGATTCCTTGACAGCCGGATGAAGCAAATCTTTGCTCGGAAAACGGCCGGTCCAATGGATTCGTTTATTGCGAATTTCCCCCACCTTCGCCATTTCCGGGGTTTCAACGATCAAATTCCACACATTCCAGCGGAAAGTGGGGGTCACGGTGTATCTGCCGAGCAAATTGACTTGTTTTTGTGCCATCCGGAGCAGATTTCTCTGTTGCCAAAACCGGAGTGCAATATAACAGGCGATTGTCAAATAGATGATAAGGAATATTTTTCCACATTGTGCCGGCCATATCCACCACAGGGCAAACCCGGCCAAATGAAGGGAAAAAATGAAAGGGTCAAAGATATTCAAAACGTTAAAAGCGACCCAGTTTCTTGATAACGGGCGCAACGCCTGGGTTCCGTAAGAATTAAACAAATCAATAAAGATATGGATAAAGACGGCAAGAAAGCTCCATAAAAACGTGTGTAACACATTCATTTCCGGAAGCAGAACAAAAAGCCCAAGGGTGATGAGACCGGGCCAGATCAAAAGCATTGGCAATGAATGGCTGAATCCCCGGTGATTCCGGATATATTTGGCATTTCCTTTCAGGCGGTAAAGCGTATCGATATCCGGGATTTCCGATCCGATCACGGTTGCCAGCAGCACCGATTTCATTGTTTCGGGATCGGTTGTGACCGCTGGATCCAATTGAGCCAATCCGAAAAGTCCCACCCCCATCACAAAATGGGTTCCTGTATCCATGTTTAGACCCTCCTCCGGGACAGACTGAACAAATTTTATCAGATTTTTATAAAGAAAAGATTGACGTAATCGATAAAATTAATTTTAATAAAACAACTGCTGTCCATAGTTTAAAGGAACGTTAAAATTCATTTATACAAATCGGGGTCAGGTCGTGTATGATGTTAATAACAGGATTTTCTGTATCATCTCATTCAGATTATAACCTTTGGAACCGAATTCATGCTAAAGGAGGACACTGATTGCCAAAAAGTCGTGAGATTGATAAGCACTTATCCATCAGCGATGAAAAACGACATACTATTCAGACACAATTGCTGACCTGGTACGGACAAAACAAGAGAGATTTGCCGTGGCGAAAAAACAAAGATCCTTACCGGATCTGGGTTTCCGAAATCATGCTGCAACAAACCCGCGTCGATACGGTGATTCCTTATTTTGAACGGTTTATGGAGCTATTTCCCACGGTGGAAGATCTGGCCAATGCCCCTGAAGAACAAGTGTTGAAGGCTTGGGAAGGTTTGGGCTACTATTCGCGCGTGCGAAATTTGCACCAAGCCGCCAAGCAAATTGTTCATGAAGGCGATGGGAAAATCCCTTCAGATAAAAAATCCATTTTAAAATTAAAAGGAATCGGCGCATATACCGCCGGAGCGGTGTTGAGCATTGCTTTTGACCAAAAGATTCCGGCCGTGGACGGAAACGTGATGCGCGTTTTTTCCCGGTTGTTTGCCATCGGGGAGGATATAGCATCCGGCACCACCCGGAAGAAGATGGAGTCTCTGGTTGAGAAAGTCATGCCGGAAGAAGCCCCGGGGGATTTCAACCAGGCGTTGATGGATTTGGGGGCAACCATTTGCACCCCGGTTTCCCCCGGCTGTTTGCTCTGTCCGGTTCGTCCGGTGTGCGAAGCCTATGAAAAAGGGATGGAAGAACAACTTCCGGTCAAAAAAAAGGCAAAACCGCCGGTCCAACAAGAGATGGTGATGGCCTTTTTTCAACATCAAAACTTGTTTATCGGGGAGAAAAGGCCTGAACAAGGATTGCTTGCCGGACTTTGGGGCTTGCCGACCTTTGAAATTCCCAAAGGGGATCGCCATTTGACAATCATAGAAAAATTTTGCAAAGAAAATCGAATACCTGTTTTAAATTATATAATTAAAGGAGAGTTTCAACATGTTTTCAGCCATCGCCATTGGAAGGTGACGGTGGTGGAAGTGGAACTGAAACATACCGGCTTTGATTTGCCAACGTCATGGTCATGGCTGGAAAAAGAGAAAAGAGATGAAAAAACCTGGGCCAATGTTTACCACAAAGCGTTTGAAACCGAACGAAAAAAAGTCTGACGGATGGAAGATAAAGGGAGAGTGTGCTTGTGGAGGAAAAAGAGAAGAAACATGAGGAACATTCCTCTGAAACAAAGTCTGAGTTAATGAACAGTGTGGATGGAAAGAAGCCGGAAGGTACGGGAAGCGGGGAGCAGCAGGTGTCCGGTGATCCGGGGGCACTTTCCCCGACAGGCACTGAAGCGCATGCAAAGGTTGAACAAACCCATGCAAAACCGGAAGCCATGAGTGAGCAAAACGAACCAAATGAGAAAGCGGATAAAACCCCGGCAGGCGTGCCGCAGGAAAGAGGAATCCGGGAACGGATCAAGAGTGAAATCAAAAACACCCCCCGTCCCAAAAAGATATTGGTGAGCACCATCCTCGCATCCATGACGGTGGTGGCGATTCTGGGCTTTGGCGTTTACGGCCCGGCCGGGACGACGGAAGAAGTTTCTGCCGTTCAGACGGAGGAAGAAAAGAAAGATCCGGCCAAACTGATTTTGCAACATGAGGACAAAAAATACGAGTTGGATTTGTGGCAATTGGGTTATGACGGAAAAAATCCGGAAAGTGTGGATATGAAAAAATTAACCGAATGGTTGGACAATGTCCGGAAGGAAGTGCGTGTCGAACCAAAAAATGCCCGGTTTGAGAACAACCGTTGGGGAGGGGCCCTGATCAAGGGAGAATACGGGAAAGACATGGATGTGGAAAAAATGAAGGAATGGCTGAAAAATTGGCATGCTTCCTTGAATCAACCGTATGTGATCCCCATGGTGGAGGTGAAACCGGAGGTAACCAGCAAGGATTTGCAACAAGTGGACAAGAATTTGATCGGAAGCTACACCACCAAATTCAACCCCGGAAACGTCAACCGGACCACGAATATGAAGCTGGCCTCCAAGGAGATTCATAATTTGGTCATGTTGCCCGGCGAAAAATTTTCATTCAACCAAGTGGTGGGAGAGCGCACTGAAGCCAGAGGATATAAAACCGCTCACGTGATTGTCAAAGGAGAATATACCGAAGGCATTGGCGGAGGCATTTGCCAAGTCTCTTCCACGTTATACAACAGCACGGACCGTGCCGGATTGAAAATGCTGAGAGTGGTTCATCACAGTGCCGATGTCAATTATGTGCCCAAAGGCCGGGATGCCACGGTTTCATGGGGCGGGCCGGATTTCCGCTTCCAAAACAATCTGGATGCCCCGATTCTTTTGCGGATCTTTATCAACGGCGGGGAACTGACGGCAAATGTTTATACGGTTCCCGGTGCCAAAGTGAAAAAGCGCAATGTGGCGCCGGCACCCGAATCCTTTACGGAAGTGGTCGTTGATCAAAACGGAAAAGAAGTGCCGCAATCTTAAATGATAAACACCCTTCGACCAAGATGAACGGGTCAAAGGGTGTTTTTTATTTTTGAATTAGTATCGTGGCCGCAAAGGTTTATCATAAATTCTAAAAATCAAATTATTTCGCAAATAAAAGGAGGGAACCCTATGATGGAACAATTTGCGTATTTTCGCAACCAACGCGAAAAACATCTTGAAGAGTTGACCAAATTTGTGAGCATTCCGAGCATCAGCACACAGGCAGCATATCGCAAAGAGGGGGGGCAAGTTGTTCGGGCGGGGAGCCGGTGATGATAAAGGACAACTAATTATGCATATCAAGACGATGGAAGCTTTTTTCGCCTTGCGGAAGGAAGCAATGGGCGAGGGAGAAAAGCGAAACAAGAATCGGGGGCTTCCCCGGGTGGTCAGTCCTTTTATTATTCTGGAACAGGAATGCGTTTCATTAATCGCATCAAAAATAATAAGAAAGATCTGGAAAAAGGTGATTGAAAGAAGAAGGGGGAGGATAAAATAAAGATAAAGGAAAATTTTGTTTTTTTATAAGCGTCCGGCGGGGGGGTAAATGGATGAAACATGTGTCTGCAGGGGTTCGCAAGCATTGGTTTTTATGGGTGTTCCGCGGGTCGGCCCTTCTTCATTTCGTCACTGTTCTTTTTGTCATGTTCGTTCTTTTTCAACTGTCGCAGGGGCCCTGGCTCAAACGGTTTCGTTTTATGCAGGCGAATGAGGTCTTGGTGACGGTCTCTTGGATCAGCATTCTGATTGCTGTTTTATCCATATTGGCCGTTTTCACCATCTTGCTGTTCACCCTCGACCGGCAATATCGCGTGATTTTGCAGTGGGGTTGGTTTATCCATTTGACCGGCAGCCTTTCCTTGTTCATCCATGTCTTTATTCAAATGTTTGTCTATCCGTTGCTGATGAAAATGGCTTGGGAGACAACCAATCCGTTCTTGTTTCACCATCTGGATGACTGGGAACATTTGCTTGTCCCCGTGATCAGCGTTTTTGTTCCCTCTTGTTGGGCTGTCGGCGGATTGATTTATACCGCCGTGATGTTTCAGTCATCGGGCCCGTCCCGATGGCTTCATTGGTGGTCGCTGCTGGTTTGGGGCATGGTTTTGACCGGGGCGGTTTTGGTACGGTGGATCGGTTCTGCGGTGGTTTTCTGGCAAGGGGCGGCCATCCTCCTGTTTGTCCCGTGGCTTTGGTATGCGGCGGAAGATATGAATCTGATTGGAAATGAAATGGATTGAAATAAAATTAGTTCTTGAGGTAAAATAAATAAGCCGAGAATGGGATCTGAAGCGGGGGGAAAAAATGATACGCTTACGTTCTTTTCGATTGTCAGATGTACATGATGTATCAAACATTTGGCAAATGACAGCTTCTCGCGAGCAGGAAAAAGAAACGTTGCAAGTGTTGGCGGAACAAATCAGCTTGGACCGGGATCTGGTGATCGTGGCTGAAGAAGAAGGAACAGTGGTTGGTGCGATTGTTGGTACGATTGATCAACAAACGGGCTTTTTTTATTGTCTGGCTGTTCATCCTGACCATCAAAAGAGAAAAATTGGCACCATGTTGGTCCGTGAGTTGGAACACCGTTTTTGGAAAAAAGGAGTCAAAAGGATTTGGATCACAGTCGATGAAGGAACGAAAAAACTGCTCCCATTTTATCAACATCTCGGCTATACCAATAGTTGCTCCACTCGCTTGGAAAAAGAGTTGTATTCTGTCTTTCAAAGGCGTCAAACCGTTTCATAACACATTTTTATGCTTTGAGTTTCTGCCGAAAGGCAGAGATTTTTTTGTGTCCAAATCCTTTTTTGGACCCCAAGCCTATTTAAGGATATCTGTTTTAAGTTAAGATTACTACACTTTGAATGCGCTTTCAAATTAAAATTATTTGAACGGTTTATTTTTTTGCCTGTTCCTCTCTATTGAAAAGATGAACCGTCTTTTTTGTTTTCTTTCTTTTATGTAAATTTTAATGATTGATCAAAAAATTATTAAATGCAATTAAATGAATGCATTTGTTTTTTTGCTTTCTTTTTCTGCAAGCCTGAAAACGGTTGAAGGGATGGGGACCCGGACCGTGATCTCCGGTTGACATCCCGATCGCAATGATTCATAATAGTTAGCAGAATTTCATGATCAGTGAGAATAAAACGTTCGTATAACCGATATATGTTGAAAACGCGATGACGAGGGCCAGTAAAACATGGCAAGCCGTACAGAGAGTAAAGCCCGCGGTTGAGAGGCTTTGCCGGTGTTGTCTGTTTGAACCCACCCTTGGATGCGGATGATGATGAATCAATCCGGGTTTTCCCGTTACAGATAAAAAGCCGGGCACAATGGATGTGCCAACAAAGGTGGTACCGCGGAAGACAAACCTCTTTCGTCCTTTAGGCGAAAAGAGGTTTTTTATTTTGAAAGAAAGAGGAGGGATTTTTGATGCTTGAACAAAAGACCATCGGGTTTATCGGCGCCGGATCCATGGCGGAAGCAATTTTGGAAGGGCTGATCACAGAGAAGAAGGTGAAACCGCACCAAGTGAGCATGGTAAACCGGCAAAACCGTGCGCGCATCAAAGAAATATGCCAAAAATACGGGCTTGATGGGGAGAGACAAAACGAAGAAAATGTGACCGGGGCAGAGATTGTGATTCTTGCGGTAAAACCCAAAGATGCGGCCGGGGTGCTGAGAAAATGGGGAGAGCGTTTACAGGACGGACAAATTTTGATTTCTGTGGTGGCGGGAATCACCACGGAATTCATTGAAAATTATATACAAAATCGGGTTTCGGTGATGCGGGTGATGCCAAACACCTCATGCCGGGTGGGACGATCGGCCACGGCGATGAGCAAGGGAAGCCGGGCGACCCGGGAAGCGGTTGAGATCACAAGAGAGATTTTTTCCACCATCGGTTTGGTGGTCACGGTGGAGGAAGCTTTGATGGATGCCGTGACAGGCCTGTCGGGGAGTGGTCCGGCTTATATCTACACCCTGACGGAAGCCATGGAGTCTGCCGGGGTATCAGCCGGTTTGGATCCGGAAACCGCCCGGATGTTAACAGTTCAAACTTTGCTGGGAGCGGCACATATGCTCATGGAAAGTGGAAAAGATGCCCGGCAGTTGTGTGAAGAAGTTACGTCTCCCGGAGGCACCACCATGGCCGGTTTGCAGGCATTAAGGGACTATCGTTTTGACGAAGCGGTGAAAGCGGCCGTGCTGAAGGCGGCGAAACGAGCCGGTGAATTGGGCAAACAACATGCTTCTTTTTGAAATGTTGAGAGTCCATGAAAAGGCGGGGTCATGGGCTCTTTTTCATGCCGGCGGCCGGTTTTTGCCTGAAGTTGATTTAGTAAGGGATTTTTCTTTATTACAGAAAAAAATTAAATTCAGAGTTTTAGGTGTTTTATTTTGTGTTATTTTTGGAAATAAAAAGACTAGAAACTTCACTGAGAGGACTGAAAAAAAGCCAAAAAAGGCCGTGATGCCATGGAGGAGCGGATGATAAAACCGCGGATGGGTTTGGGGGTATTTGCCAAAAAAACGTCATTTTGTTAACAAATGATGGTTTTATACTTGCAACTGACAGGGGAAAAGTGGTAGAAAAAGATGATGTGAGTGAAAATTCCTTGGTTTGGCAATAGGTTTCTTTTTTAAAAAGATTTATGCTTTGCCTTCACCGTGTCGTCGGAAACCTTTTGCTCCGTGTCTGCTTCCTCCCGGTATCATCGGTACCTTGCATGAATTGGGAGGTAGATGATGGAGTGAATGAACATGGACTTGGTGAAACGATTGTATAAATGGGTATTTGTGCTCATCTATGCAATCTTGTTTTCCTGGGCGGTCAACCATTACGGGATTGCATTATCCGTTGTAAACGGGACATCCATGAAACCGACACTCCATGACGGGGACTATCTCCTTGTGAACAAATTTACATTCTTGTGGAATGAGCCGAAACGGGGAGATATTGTCACGTTTGAAGATCCATCCAATCCCGGACGTTATTTGGTGAAAAGGGTGGTGGGTGTCGGAGGGGACATCATTGAAGCAAAAAATGGATATTTATACCTGAACGGGGAGAAAATGGTTGAAAAGTACATTGACACCAAGATTGAAGACGGGGATTTCGGACCCGTCCGGGTAAAGCCGGGGACCGTATTCGTCATGGGGGATAACCGGCATCGGTATGCCAGCAAAGACAGCCGTTATGAAAGCGTGGGTTTTGTTCCCTGCGAATTGATCAACGGCAAAGTGGAACGGATCTTATGGCGGTCTTTGTCCGGTTCTTCCCTTTAAAGCCATAAAGGAAACAATTTGGAATAGGTATAAAAGTCGAAAATTGTTCACAGAAATGAAATTGCGTAATTGCTTAAATGTCGCATAATAGGTAAGTGTTTACTTTTACTGATTTTCCCCGAAATTCAATCCCGTTAAAAATAACTCGTCTTTTGGACGGTCAAAAGGACGGCCCATAAACATACAAGAATCAAAGAAAATGAACTTGGAGGTTATGGATATGGATCTATTAAACAAAACACGACGCATTTCCAAAATTTTGCAAAGAAATGCAGGTCACAACCTGGTGGATTTTGATGAGGTTGCAGAAGCGCTTTGTGACATTATCGGCGCCAACATCTATGTCGTCGGGCCTGAAGGAAAACTGTTGGGAATGGCGATCAACCATGACGTCGAGAATGAACGGATGAATCAGTATTTGAAAACCCGTGAGTTCCCGCCGGAATATGCGAAATTGCTCATGGAAGTTGACAAATCCATGACGAACGTGGATGTGGACAGCCCGTATACGGCTTATCCGACCGAAATGAAAGAGATGTTCAAAAACGGGTACACCACAATTGTTCCGATCATCGGCGGCGGTGACCACTTGGGAACATTGGTATTGTCCCGTCTGAATAACAAATTTGAAGAAGACGATCTGATCTTGGCAGAGTACGGGGCAACCGTCGTGGGAATGGAGATTTTGCGTGAACGTGCCGGCCAAGTCGAAGAGGAAGCACGGAGCCGTGCGGTTGTACAGCTGGCTATCAACTCCCTGTCCTTCAGCGAGTTGGAAGCGGCTGAACACATTTTCAACGAATTGGATGGCATGGAAGGGCTCCTGGTCGCAAGCAAAATTGCCGACCGCGTGGGAATCACGCGTTCCGTCATCGTCAATGCTTTGCGTAAACTGGAAAGTGCCGGGGTTGTGGAATCCCGTTCCTTGGGAATGAAAGGAACCTACATCAAAATCCTCAATCCGAAATTGTTGCCGGCTTTGGAAAAAGCCCGTCACTGATGGATAAAACACCGGTCCCTTGTTCAAGGGGCCGGTGTTTTTGTCATGTATGTTTTTGCCACGGTTGTCTGTGAAAAAGGGAAGGGGTGGTCTTCCCTTTTGATGATCCGATTCTTGTACCCTGTTATAATAGAATTCAGTTCTTAACTTACAGGGGTTGAAAGAAATGGGTAGCATGAAGCGATATCTTCAATTTGTCAAGCCATATTGGAAAGAAATCACTCTGACGATGATCATCGGGATCGTGAAGTTCGGGATTCCGTTGCTTCTTCCGCTGCTTTTGAAATATGTGGTGGATGATTTGCTTTTGTCATCGTTGCCGGTTCAGGATAAAATACAAAAATTGATGTGGGTGATGTTGGCGGCCCTGTTTGTGTTTACGGTGATCCGGATTCCGGTGGAATATTTCCGGCAATACTTTGCCCAATGGACTGCAAGCAAAGTATTATTTGACATACGCAACAAACTTTTTGATCATATTCAAAAATTATCCTTGCGGTATTATCAAAATAACAAAGTGGGGCAAATCATTTCCCGGGTCATTCACGATGTGGAACAAACCAAAGAATTTGTGATTACCGGTATGATGAATATCTGGTTGGATTTATCCACCCTGTTCATTGCCGTCGGTTTCATGCTTTGGCTGGATCCGTGGATGACACTGATTTCTTTGTCAGTCTTTCCGTTGTATGCCGTCTCCGTCAAGTACTTTTTCCAAAATATGCGAAGAACCACCAAAGAGCGTTCACAGGCTTTGGCTGAATTGCAAGGGCATTTGCATGAGCGGGTCCAAGGCATTTCGGTCATCCGTGCGTTCCATTTGGAAAATCACGAACAGAAACAGTTTGAACAGCGAAACCGGCATTTCTTGGACAAAGCCCTCAACCAAACCCGATGGGTGGCCAAAACGTTTGCAGCCATTAATACCATTACCGATCTGGCCCCCATTCTGGTGATCGGCGTGTCCGGTTACCTGGTGGTTCAAGGCCGGCTGACCATTGGTGAAATGACGGCTTTTTACGGATATATGGGATTGATTTACAACCCGATCCGGCGCTTGGTGAACTCTTCAACCACCCTGACCCAGGCTTTTGCATCGATGGACCGGGTGTTTGAGTTTGTGGATGAGCCTTATGACATCACCGATCTGCCGGATGCTGAAAATGTTGAACAGGTTAAAGGGGAAATTATCTTTGACCATGTCAGTTTCCGTTATCACGATAAACAGGATGATGTGTTGAAAGACATTGATCTGAAAATCGCTCCGGGACAAACCGTTGCATTGGTGGGGCCAAGCGGCGGAGGAAAATCATCTTTTATTTCCCTGATTCCGCGCTTCTATGATGTCACTCAGGGGCAAATCCGCATCGATGGCCGTGACGTCCGCTCTTTTACTTTAAAGAGTTTGCGGAAACACATCGGGATGGTTTTGCAGGAAAACATCTTGTTCAGCGGGACGGTCAGCGAAAATATCCGGCTGGGAAAAGTGGACGCATCCTTTGATGAAATTGTCGAGGCGGCCAAAGCGGCCAATGCCCATGACTTTATCCTGGAGCTTCCCCAAGGGTACGATACCGAAATCGGCGAACGGGGCATTAAATTGTCGGGGGGACAAAGGCAGCGGGTTGCGCTTGCCCGTGTCTTTTTGAAAAACCCGTCCATTCTGATTTTGGATGAGGCAACCTCGGCGCTGGATTTGCAAACGGAGCACTTGATCCAGGAATCTTTGGAGCGTTTGGCCAAAGACCGCACCACTTTGATCGTTGCCCACCGTTTGTCGACGATTACCCATGCCGACCAGATTTTTGTCATTGACCATGGCCGTTTGATCGAACACGGCACCCATGATGAATTGATGCGCCGAAACGGCAAATATGCCGAGCTTTACCGGGTGCAAAACTTCGACCACAGGACATCGGCGGAAGCGGACCGGAAGCTTACCACGTGATGGAGGGGAAACATGCGGAAAAGATTTGAGATCCATGCAGAAGAGGATATTGTCCACATACGGAGTGAAGTGAGGGAAATGGCAAAGGAAATCGGTTTTGACGAACTGGAACAATCGCGGATTGTCCAGTCCATGTCGGAACTGGCCCAAAATGTGGTGCAATATGCCGACAAGGGAATTTTGACCATTTCCCCGGTAAAGGATGAAGGAGGACGCAAGGGGTTGAAGATTCAAGTCCGGGACAAAGGGCCGGGATTAAACAACCTGGAAGAATTGGCAAAAGGAAAAGCCCGGCAAGCCGGGGAAACTTCCGGCCTTCAGCATGTGTATATGCTGATGGATGAGTTAAGGCAAATTCCGGTTGAATCCGGTACTTGCCTGGAAGCGGTCAAATGGCTGAAAAACAAACCCATTATTTCATAATTCACCCATTAAAAAACCTTTTTTTGGTTAAGCCGGCAATTGGCATCCGTTGCCGTTGCCGGCCGAAAAAATGTTCACAAATATGTCATCTTCCGTTTGGAACAATCGATTAGACTAATGAGTGAAAAGGTTTTTGCAGAAAAAAGGGCAGCGGGGGCAATAATAAAAATGAAGGAAACCGTTTAAGCGCACGGCAGTGCTTATTTCCTGCTCTTGCACGAAGGGGTTCTATCATCTAAAATGATGATGGTAATTAGGCAAAAAGTAGCTCTTTTTTTGCAATACGCCTGAGAAAGAGAACAAAAGAGCAGGTCAAGGAATTTGTGTTTTTTTCTTTGTTTGTATTATGTTAAATTATATCGCTTTCTTTCTTCAACAGTCATTTCCTGTTGAAGATGGTTTCTTGGTAGAAAGGAGGTTTGTACGGGTGAATCATACTGTGTCCGAGCAAACCGCATCTGAGCAGATGTTAGATTCTGTGGAGTCGAAAAATAAGGCCTCCTGGCGTGATTATATAGAAATTACGAAACCGGGGATTAATAAGAGTAATTTGATTGCCACGTTTGCAGGATATTTGGTAGCGGCGGGATTGACGGATTTGAATCCGTTAATTTTGATCCTGACTT
This sequence comes from Thermoactinomyces sp. CICC 23799, assembly GCF_016055145.1. Lineage (NCBI taxonomy): Bacteria > Bacillati > Bacillota > Bacilli > Caryophanales > Thermoactinomycetaceae > Thermoactinomyces > Thermoactinomyces sp. CICC 23799. Next base: position 32,116 of record NZ_JAECVV010000012.1, on the reverse strand, counting down.
TGCTCGGAACTGCACTTACGATTGCAGGCAGTTGCACGTTGAACAATTTTATCGACCGGGATATTGACCCGTTGATGGAACGTACCAAGAGCCGCCCGGTGGCTGACGGAAGAATCAAACCGACCACCGCTTTATGGTATGGTCTGACATTAACTCTTTCGGGACTCATGATATTGGCTGTCGGTGTAAATGTTCTAGCTGCATTTGTTGCATTTATCGGGGTAATGGTATATGTTTTGATTTATAGTTTATGGTTAAAAAGAACCAGTACTTTAAACACAGTGGTTGGAGGTATTTCAGGAGCTGTTCCGCCGATGATCGGTTGGGTTGCGGCCAATCCGGCCATCGATTTGAATGCTTGGGCACTCTTTCTCATTTTGTTTATGTGGCAACCTCCTCACTTTTTTGCCCTTGCGATGCGGCGTGTGGAAGAGTACCGTCAGGCAGGAGTTCCGATGTTGCCGGTCGTCAAAGGGTTTCAAGAGACCAAGAAACAAACCCTGTTCTTTACGATTCTTTTGCTTCCTTCTTCTTATTTGTTGTTTTACACAGGGACTTTGGGATGGTTTTATCTGATTATGTCACTTGTGCTGGGTGGGATTTATGTCGTTTTATCCATCCGCGGCTTTTCTGCAAAAGATGATATCAAGTGGGCAAATCAGATGTTTTTTTATTCTTTGATTTACTTGACGGTGATTTTGCTTTCGATGGTGATCGATGTTTTGATTCGTGATTTGATGCGCATTTTATAAATACGATACAGTGCTTATCATGAGCTTGATATAAATATATCTGATGCACTGTGAAAATAATTGGTCCGGCTTCGGTTGATCGGGGTCGGATCAACCTTACAGAAAGCGAGGTAGGAAATGTGGTGAGTCGAAAAGGCGCATGGCGAGTATTAAGTTTATTCGCACTTATGTCTCTGGCGCTCACTGGATGTTCCGGGGTAGACGGTTTCAGTGTTTTGAAACCGAAAGGGACATCGGGTGAGATGTCGCTTGATATGATTAAATTAGCCTTATTCATCATGTTGGGCGTCTTTGCGGTTGTTATTACCATCTATATCTATGTGCTGATCCGGTACAGAAAACGGAAAGGCAAAGATGTGATGCCGGAACAAGTTCACGGAAACAATGTTCTGGAAATCATCTGGACTGCTATTCCGATCATTTTGCTTACGATCTTGGCAATTCCGACAGTCAAATACACGTTTAACATGTCGGAAATAAAAGCTTCAGAAGACTCCATCACGGTGAAGGTGACGGGGTATCAATATTGGTGGGAGTTTCAGTACCCTGACCTGGGAATCAAAACAGCCCAAGAGCTACATATCCCGGTAGGGAAAAAAGTGAATTTTATCATTGAAGGGAAAGACGTTCTGCACTCCTTCTGGATTCCAGCGCTCGGCGGAAAAGTGGACGTCGTCCCCGGACGTACGAACACTTTGGTTCTGGATGCCAAAAAACCGGGTGTTTACCAAGGAAAATGTGCAGAATTGTGTGGAGCGGGCCATGCTTTAATGGACTTTAAAGTGATCGCTCAAGAAGAAAGCGACTTTAACAAATGGGTGGCACAAATGAAACAACCATCCACCGTTCAAACCGCTCAGCAAAAACAAGGGGAAGCATTGTTTAACCAAAACTGTCTGGGTTGTCATGCCGGAACCAACAAAAACATCAAAGGACCGGATTTGACCAAGTTTGGAACACGTTCCACCATTGCAGGGATTTTGCCGCATGACGAAGAGAATCTGAAAAAATGGCTGAAAGACCCGACCGCGGTGAAACCGGGTGCAAGAATGCCGAAAATTGACTATTTAGAACCGCAAGAAATGGAAGCGCTTGTGGAGTATTTGATGAGCAGAAAATAACTTTTCACATCGTATCGTAACGGATCACGTTAGAAGGAGGGAACACCATGGGTACGCTCTTGATATTGATCGTCTTTGCTCTTTTCATATGGGCGATCTTTACGGGAGGCTATAACAAAAACTTGCTCAGTCTCGTAAAGAAGAGCAAAGTTTGGGAATGGCTTACCACGGTGGACCATAAGAAAATCGGGATTATGTATTTTATTTCCGGGATTGTTTTCTTTGTCATCGGGGGAATTGAAGCCTTGTTGCTGCGGTTGCAGCTCATTGTTCCCCAAAATGACTTTATTGTTGGCGACACCTTTAACCAAGTGTTAACCATGCACGGAACCACGATGATTTTCCTTGCTGCGATGCCTTTGATTTTCGGGTTGATGAACGCGGTGGTTCCGCTTCAAATCGGTGCGCGTGATGTTGCGTTTCCGTTTTTGAACTCACTCGGGTTCTGGCTTTTTACAGCGGGGGGAATCATTTTAAACCTCAGTTGGATTTTTGGTGGGGCACCCGATGCCGGTTGGACCTCCTATGTGGGGTTGGCCCTGAATGAATACAGCCCCGGGCCGGGTGTGGACTACTATGTGATCGGTTTGCAGATTTCCGGGATCGGGACGTTGCTCAGCGGGATCAACTTCCTGGTGACCATTATCAACATGCGGGCTCCCGGAATGACATTCCTGAGATTGCCGCTGTTTACATGGACGACGTTTGCAACGTCCGCATTGATCATTTTTGCCATGCCGCCATTAACCGTCGGCTTGTTGCTGTTGATGTTTGACCGCTTGTTTGGTGCAAACTTTTTCGATTACACGATGGGCGGCAGCGCCGTGCTGTGGCAACACTTGTTCTGGATCTTCGGGCATCCGGAAGTATACATCGTGATTTTGCCGGCGTTTGGAATCATGTCCGAGGTCATCAGCACGTTCTCGAAAAAGCGTCTGTTCGGATATACATCCATGGTCTTTGCAACGGTGTTGATTTCTTTCCTCGGGTTCATGGTGTGGGTTCACCATATGTTTACCGTCGGACTGGGACCGGTTGCAAACTCCATTTTCGGGATCGCGACCATGACCATTGCGATTCCGACGGGGATCAAGGTCTTCAACTGGTTGTTTACTATGTGGGGTGGGGAAATCCGCTTTAAAACCCCCATGTTGTTTGCCCTCGGGTTCATTCCCACTTTTGTGATGGGGGGTATGACCGGGGTGATGGTGGCTTCGCCGCCTGCGGACTTCCAATACCATGATACCTATTTCGTCGTGGCACACTTCCACTATGTATTAATCGGAGGAACCGTATTTGCATTATTTGCCGGTGCCTATTATTGGTGGCCGAAAATGTTCGGGAAACTGTTAAACGAAAAATTGGGTAAAGTTCATTTCTGGACTTTCTTTATCGGTTTCCATCTCACCTTCTTCCCGCAACACTTCTTGGGACTGTACGGTATGCCGCGCCGGGTGTTTACTTACCAAGCAGAGGCCGGGTTGGAAACCTTGAACTTCATCAGTACCATTGGTGCATTCTTCATGGCAATTGGTACAATTGCATTTGCGCTTAATATTGTTCTGACTTTCAAAAAAGGCGAAAAAGCATCGGGAGATCCGTGGAATGGACGGACTTTGGAATGGTCGATTTCTTCGCCGGCTCCGGAATATAACTTTAAACAAACGCCTTTGGTGCGTGGTTATGATGCATGGTGGCTTGAAAAGCAGGCCGGAAACAAAGAAATGCAACCGGCTGAACCGTTGGGCCCCATTCATATGCCATCCCCGACCTATATTCCTCTTTTGATGGCATTAGGCTTGTTTGTAGCCGGTTTGGGATTCATTGCCCGTGGCGATTTCAGTGCGGCGATCATCGGGATCATTGTCGTCTTCGTTGCCATGTTTATACGCTCTTTTGAGCAGGATCATGGCTATCATATCGATCCGGAGGAAATTGACAAAGAAAAGGGGGTTAAGGCATAATGGCAGCCCAAACGGAAGCGGCCCAAAAACCTCAACATCTGGAAACGGCCACGCTGGAAGGGAAAAACAAAGTCTTGGGCTTCTGGCTCTTTTTGGGAGCGGAAACCGTCTTGTTCGCTTGTTTGTTTGGTTCTTATTTGGCTCTTCGCAGCCAAAACATGGGTGGACCGGACAGTAACGAGTTATTTGATTTGGAACTGGTTGCGGTCACCACGGCGATCCTTTTGACAAGCAGTTTGACCAGTGTGCTTGCGATGGTGAAAATGAACCAGCGTCATTTGAAGGGAACCCTGGCATGGCTGGGAGTCACGGTTCTGCTTGGTCTGGCTTTTTTGGTGCTGGAAATTGATGAGTTCATTCATTATGTCAGCTTGGGGCATACTTTTATGAGCAGTGCTTTTGGTTCCGCTTTTTATGCCCTGGTCGGTACCCATGGTGCGCACGTCACGTTTGGGATTTTCTGGATTTCGGGGTTGATGATTCAGGCGGCCAAACGTGGGATCACAAAAGAAACGGCGCCAAAATTATTCCTTTCCAGTTTGTATTGGCACTTTATTGACGTGGTTTGGGTGTTTATCTTTACCCTGGTTTATCTTTTGGGAAAGGTGGGCTAAACGGTGGCACAACAAGTCAGTCAGTCTTCAAACGGACAGTCTGCCAATAAATCAGAGCGCGTGACGAAGCATCTCATTTCGTTTGCCGTGATGATCGTGTTGACAGCGGCTGCTTTTTACCTGGTCGCCACCGATGTGGCACCGGAACACCTGGTCTTGCCGGTTCTTTTGATCCTGGGTGCTTTGCAGGTGTTTCTGCAGCTGTTTACGTTTATGCATCTGGATCAAAAAGGAACGGCTTTCTACAGGATATTTATTGTGGCAGGCATTTTCTTCGCAGTCGTTTGTGTTGTAGGAATCTTTTTGATGTAAAGGTCATTGCAAAAGCCTCTTGTTGGATAGCAAGAGGCTTTTGTTTTTGTATATAATGGCTCTGGAGATATAAAAGAATTATAGATTAATAATCAATTATTTTATGTTAAATTGATCACGTTTTAAAAAAACAGGAGGAAACATGAATAATCTGTTAAAAGATCAACTCCTAAACAATCCAAAGACTTTTCTGCACTCCATTCCGTTTATGAAAGTGTCTGAGGGAATTGCCATCGGGGTGGTCACCGGACTGGGGTATTTTTCGGCTTATTTGTCCGATGTGAGTTACAAGGCTTACTTTGGATTGCCTGCCCTTTATGCAGGCGTGGGGTTAAATGCCATCATTCTCTCCATTTTTGCGTTTGTGATCGTTTCGCTTGTGCTTTTGGCCTATTTGCAATACCCGATCGTGGCCCGGTATGGAAAATGGGTTTTACCTGTTTTTTTGCCCGGGTCGGTGGCATTTATGCTCGGGCTGCGGTTGGGTTTTGAGTTCCATTATTCGGTGGAAGTGCTTCTGTTTTTCTTTGTGTTGTATGTTGCTTTTACCTATGCGTTGATCCGGATGGTTTCCAAGCGAAAATGGTTCATTGCCGGGCTGATTTTCATGGTGCTGGTGATTTCCATTTCCAGGGCTTGCGGCTATTTGATTGCTATGAACCAAAAGGAATATCTGGTGTACATGGAGGAACCAAAGCCTTATGCTGTGGTGGATGTCAACGGGGAAGCCATGATCATGATGCCTGTCGATTTAAAGAAAAAAACACTCTTGCCGGAATACCGGTTTGTGGATCAAAAAGCGGAATTGGAGAATTCGATTCCTTTGAAAAAAATGAATATTGGTCCTCTTCATGTGCAGGAAACCCGGCCGTGAAGGACAGAAATTAAAAAAACACCGATAGCTTGGACTATGCGGTGTTTTTTCATCGTTTATGCTTATTCATAAAAAATCACTGAACGTTTTGTATTTCCTGGATACTTGTGTGTCCACATATTCTTTCCACATCTGCTTTGCACATTCTTTTGAACAGATGGGGGATTCAAAGCTGATTTCAACATAGTATGCTTCTTTCCCACAGATTGAACAAGGAGCCGTTTTATTAGCGGGCAAAAGAATGTCTTCACCATGCAAATCATCTTTATAATTCAACTGAATCATCCTCTCCTTATTCGGTTTTGTGGTGTCCCACTTCCGCTAAGGAGGAATTGATTGAAGCAATCAATTTCTCTTAAGCTTATTTTCTCATATTTTCCATGAGATCTAAAGCCTTTTTTTGTAGAGTCACAAGAGATTTCAGATGATTACAAAGCAATAGCCGGCCATGATGGAAAAGAACGCAAAATTTTGATGTGTTAACCGTAAAAGATGAGAAATTCGAGATCCGGGCCAAACCGGTTTAGGGCGCGTGCTTGACGGCCGGCTCCGCGTTTTTGCCGTTCGTTGGATGAGATTGATTTTGAAGTTTTTTTTGTTGGAATAACAAGCTTTCTTCTTTAACCCGCAAAAGCAAAACGAGGAACGAAGATGATTCTTCAAGATGAGGCGCATGCGCCGAATTTTCAAACCAAATCATGTCTTTCACGGGGGCATCCAGCTGCTCGTAAAATTGTTCCTGCAGCTCAAAAGGGGAGTAAAAATCATAGCGGCCCACACAGAAATAAGCCGGAACCTTCAGTTCGTGAATCTCCTCAAAAAGATTGACTTGCATCAGTTGGGGCATGAGCCGTTTGAAAGAAGTCCGGTAGCCCCGGATCCACTTAATCCAGTCCAAAAGGGTATACTCCGAAGAAAAAAAACCTTTGGACAAATATTGAAAAAGGTTTCCCTTCCGAATCAATCCCCCGAAACGAGTCAGCCACTTGCGCTGTACCAGCACACGGCGCAAATCTTTATATGGTGGATAGCCGATGCGTTTCAAAGCCCGCATCGCCAGAAATTTCCGGTTTTGCCTTGCATGAATCAATACAAACTGATACGAGAGCAGTACGCTTTTTTGCACATCCGTCATTTGGCCGATGCCGATATAGGCGTGGAGCAAAGACGGATATTTTTTGGCAAAGCGTGCTCCGATGATACTGCCCCAAGAGTGAGCAGCCAAATAGATTTTTTTCTGTTTAAAACGTTCCAAGAGGATTTGAACCAATTCATGCGTATCTGAGACGAACTGGTCAAGGTTGATGGTTTTCGGATCCATTTTGGCGGAAAAAGATTTTCCGGCTCCCCGTTGATCCCAATGAACCACGATAAAGTGCTTTTCCAGTTCTTCTTGATAATGCCTGATAAACCCGATTGGCGCAAATCCAGGACCCCCGTGCAAAAACAAGAGAATCGGATGGCTGGTGTCTTGGCCCCGTATCATAATGGTTTGCTTTGCGATTCCCAGTTGAATCGTTTCAATGGTTGCCGTTCCATTCTCCGGCGTTTTGTTGGGGGTTTGACTCTTAAACATTTGTTTCCCTGCCTTTTCATCATAATCAATGGATAAATATGTCGGGATAAAATAATTCTGCATTTTTCCGGGGTTTCCTTCAAAAAAACGGGATTTTCATCTAAATTACAGAACGAAAAGACCGAATTCACACGAAAAAACGGGAGAGTTTTGCGAACGGCAAAGGGGCGGAAACGGAATAATTTTAATCAAATTCCTTCTTTTTTCATGTTTTGCGGGATGTTTACCAAGCGGCTTAAAAGGGGTAAATCTTGTTTGAGTGCCTGTCAACAAAATGAATTTTTGCGGACAGATGGCAAACTTTGTTATTGGAAAAAATTATCTAAAGAGTATAAATGGGATGAGGCGACTGTTGAGGTGAACGGGATGTGACCGGAGATTTCGGAAAGGGGGAAAGATGGTTGCGAAGATGGGTGGTATGCGGATGGATTCTTTTGGTTTCCTTTTGGTTGTCAAGCGGTGAAACCTGGGCCAATGAGATGGGCTGTCATTCGTTTGAGAACTGGAGCGGGTCGCAGAAGTATTTCGAAGAAAAAGGCGGGTCCAAATATCTGAATATCGATGGTTTGGACAGTGACCGGGATGGATTGGCTTGTGAAGAGTTGATCGGTTTTGATCCAAAACACATCAATCCGAATAATGTTCAGCGACCGGACGTCCATAAGGACAAAGATCCCGCGGAAAAAGGTGTGTGGGAGGAGATTTTGTCGGTATTGAAAAAATGGTGGCGCCAGTGGTTGGATTAAAAAAAGCCCCGGATCCGTTTCCGGAGCTTTTTTGTTTACAGTTGCCGGTTGGAAGGTTGGTTCACCATGTGGTGGGCCGTCAAGACCAAACGGCTCCAGATCACTTCTCTGATTTTTCCTTGGATCTCCACTTCATCCAATGCCTGGCTCATGCATTCCAGCCAGGCTTCGGCCCTTTCCGGGGTGATGGGAAAAGGCATGTGGCGTGCCCGAAGCATGGGGTGGCCGTATTTTTCGCTGTAAAGCGGGGGTCCCCCGAAAAATTGCGTGAGGAATAAGTATTGTTTCTCCATCACGGGGCGGATGTCTTCCGGAAAGATCGGCTTCAAAAGCGGATGTTTGATGACGCGCGGGTAAAAAGCTTCGACCAATTGCCGGACTTTCTTTGCTCCCCCGATTTTTTCGTAGATCGTGACTGGTTCGTTTCGGTCCATCAAATCACCTTTTCCTCAATTACGGTTTCATTTTTTTGAAAGCCCGTTCGACGGCACGCAAAGTGAATTGGATGTCTTCTTCCGAATGCTGGGTTGTCAAAAACCAGGCTTCGTATTTGGATGGCGCCAGGTAAACCCCTTCTTCCAGCATCAGCCGGAAAAACTGTCCGAATTGTTCGCTGTCGGCCGCTTGGGCTCCTTCGTAGTCGGTCACTTCCTGGTCGGTGAAGTAGACGGTCAATGCTCCACCCACCTGATTGATTGTGATGCTCAAGCCATATTTGTCAGCCAAACGGGAAATCTCATTGTTTAAGGTTTTGCCCATTTTTTCAAGCCGTTCGTAGGTGTTGGGTTGCTTCAAGGTTGCAATGCATGCCATGCCTGCGGAGATCGACAGCGGATTTCCGGCCATCGTTCCCGCTTGGTACATCGGCCCCATCGGGGAGACTTTTTCCATGATTTCTCTTTTTCCACCATAAGCCCCGATGGGAAGTCCGCCGCCAATGATTTTGCCCAAGGCGGTCAGATCCGGCTCCACATGATAGTAATCCTGGATTCCGCCGTAATGAAAGCGGAACGCGGTGATCACTTCATCGTAAATGACCAAGGCGCCTGCTTGATGGGCCAATTGGTTGATGGTTTCCAGGAAATTCGGTTTGGGCGGGACGATCCCGAAGTTTCCGACCAACGGCTCGACCAAAATGGCGGCAATTTCGTCTCCCCATTTTTCCATGGTCTCTTCCAGGATTTCGATGTTGTTGTAAGGGATGGTGATCACTTCATTGGCGATGCTGACGGGCACACCGGCGCTGTCGGGAGTGCCGAGGGTGGAAGGACCTGAGCCGGCAGCCACCAGAACCAGGTCAGAGTGACCGTGGTAACAGCCTGCAAATTTCAGGATTTTGGTGCGGTTGGTGTAAGCGCGGGCCAAACGGATGGTTGTCATAACCGCTTCGGTTCCGCTGTTGACGAAGCGGATTTGTTCCATGGACGGGATGGCTTCCCGCAACATTTGTGCAAAACGCACTTCTTTTTCCGTCGGTGTTCCGTATAACACCCCGTTGGTGGCCTGTTCAACAATCGCCGCCGTCACCACCGGATGGGCATGCCCCAAAATAATCGGGCCGAAGGCCGCGAGATAATCGATATACCGGTTTCCATCTTCATCCCAGAAATAAGCACCTTGTGCTTTTTTCATAAAGATGGGCGTGCCGTTTCCCACTGCACGAAAAGACCGTGACGGGCTGTTGACACCGCCGACAATGACATCCAATGCTTCCTGATAAAGTTTTTCCGATTGCTGTATATTCAAGAATATCCCCCATTTCGTCTCCATTGTGACATTTCATGACGATTTGAGAAAACAACGTCATGTGCAGGAACCATGCATCATATTTTTCTACTGACGAAACAAGTCCCTTTTTCAATTGTAACGTGATGCACAGAAAATGCCTAGGGAGGATTGTCTCTGTGAATCATCCTGTGATATGCTGAAATTGGGTATATATGCCGATTTTTCGGAGTTTATATATATTTTGGGAACGGAAGATGGAGGCGAAGTATCTTGTCATTCAGATTTCAAGTCGGTGAGCGTTATAGAGATTTATACCAAATCGAATATGTCGTCCGGTTTTTTGACGGTGAACTGGCAGTTGCCCGGAAAGGTTCGCAACGCTACTACCTGCAGTCATCCCGTTTGGAAAAACAAGCGCCGATCTCCCGTGCGATTGCGCACTACCGCTCCTTTGAACATCCGTTGGTGATTCCTTATGAAGATGTGTATGCCGAAGACCGTTCAATCGTATTTGTCCGCCCTTATGTCCCCATCCTTCCTTTGCGGGAGGTTTTTGCCAATCAAGAAGTGGAAGAGGCGAAATTGGTTGAATGGGGAAAACAGCTGCTTCTGTTGGAAAAAGATTTGAGAGCGCATCCGATGCGGATGTATTTGCTTTTGGATCCCGGAAATATCGGGGTGACAGAAGATGATGAGGAGCTGAAGGTGTTATTTTGCGGTACGGAAACCATCACGGCACAAAAAAACATACTTGATTGGGGAACCTTTTTTTATTCCCTTTTATCCGGCGAGCCCGTGGATAAGCCGATTCAAAAATTGCCGAATGATTTCAAGGCATCGAAAAAGATGATGCGGTTGATTCAACGGAGCTTGCAAAACGACTCGCCTGATTCGGTCTTGTCCCATATCAAGCAATATGAAAAAGTGGGTCTGTTGGACCGTTTGTTTGGCAGCGGCGGGGAGAAAAAGAAGGACCCCAAATCCGGAAAATCTCCCGCGAAACGTCAGCCCTCCGCAACCCCGGTTTCTTCCGCGTCTGAAACCCGGGAACCGGCAGAACCCAAAAAGGCGGAGGCGGCAAAAGTCACCTCCGAAGCGACTGAAACAAAACAGAAGTTACCGGAAGAAGATTATATCGCAAGTTTGAAAGCCGAATTTGAAAAAAGACAAAAAGAAGCCTTGGAAAAACAGCGCAAAGAATTGGAAAAGCGCCAGCAAGAGTTGCTGGAGCGGCAGCGGCTGGAATTTGAAAAACGGGAACAAGAGCTGTTGCAAAAGCAGAAAGAAGAGTTTAAACAACAAATTGAAGAGCCGGAACAACGGGAGAACTGGGAACGGGAGATTGCGGAAAGAGAACGCATGCTTGAAGAACAAAAGCGGAAAGAAGAAGAAGAAAAAGCCCGCCTGGAAGAAGAGCGCTTGAAACAAGAGCGGCTCGAGCAGGAACGCATCGCATTGGAACAAGAAGAGCGGCTGCAACAAGAATTGGCCAAAGTGGAAGAAGAACGGATCAAGTGGGAACAGAAGCAAAAAGATTTGGAGAAAAAAGAAGAAGAATTGCGGGAGAAGCTGCAAAAAGAATTTGAAGAAATGGCGAAGTCATTGCTACAAAAACAAGAGGAAGAATTTAAAAGACGCCAAGAGGAGTTGTTGCAGCAACAACGGGATCTTTTGGAAAGCCAGACCAAAAAACGCTTGGAACGGCATCGCGAAGAGTTGGAGCAAACATCCAGGCACTACTTGATCACCCCTGACACCAAACCGCGTGCCAGCTTGTTGGATTTGGAAAAAGAAAACAAAGCGAAAAATGAAAGCGGGCAACCGAAAGAAAACACCCAATCGCAGCAAGACGACCGCGAACGCTTGCGGAAGGAGAAACTGGCCAAGGAGAACAAAGATCACGATGAATTGGTGAAACAGTTCGAGGAATATATGAACCAAATGTATCCCAAATAAGATGGACAAGAGAGAGAGCGGGTTTCCTGTTCTCTCCTTCTTAAACGGTTTTTATTTTGAAGCTGGAAAGGATTGAAAATATGGTTCTTTATAAATCATTGGCCTGTTTGGGTATTGGCGGAACCACCGTGGATGCGCAGATCGAGGACGAACCATTCCGGCCGGGGGATGTCATTAAGGGAGAAATCAAAATTCGGGGGGGACAAGCCGAACAGCAAATCGATGGCATTTACATGAACCTGCTGGTGACGGTGTCCAAAAACGGGAGGAAAGCTTCCCATCTCATGCAACAATATCCTTTGTCCCATTCCATGATCATTCAAAAAGACGAGATCAAAAAGATTCCGTTTCAAATTAAACTTCCCATGGAAACGCCCATGTCGACGGGAAGCTTTCCTGTTTATCTGAAGACGGGATTGGACATAAAAATGAGCCTGGATCCCACCGATCTGGATAAAATCGAAGTTTTGCCCGCAAATTTGGTGCAAAAAATCTTGAAAAAAATTGAAGATGCTGATTTCATTTTGTATCGGATACATAACGAATATGATCCACAACAGAAACCTTATCCTTTTTTCCAGATGTTTCAGTTCCGCCCGACCGGCCGTTATCACGGATATGTGGATGAATTGAACGTATTCTTCCAAGTGACGGATATGTCGATCCGGATGGATATCGAGCTGATCCGTTCCGACCGGGTCTTAAACAGTCAATTTTCCTGGGAATACCATGATCCGAAAGGAACCCTCATGATCAATAACGAGCGGGTGATGCAAGATCCGCTTGAAAAAATTGATGAAATGTTAAACCGCAAAATGCATTAAGGGAAAAAGGACGGATGCTTATTTGGGATTGGAGTGAGAAAGCATGTTTAACAAAGTGTTAGCCGGCTTGGGTGTCGGAGCCGCCAAGGTGGATACCCGGCTTGAAAAATCAACGTACCGCCAAGGAGAGATGATTAAAGGGGAAATATTTATTCAAGGCGGGCAAACGGAACAGCGAATTGATGAAATCTATTTATACTTGATTGTCCGGTATCATCATGAAGGAAAAGATCAAAAGCATGTTATCAGCCAGTTTCGGATCACGGACACATTTGAAATCGGGGAAAGGGAGAGCAAAGTGATTCCGTTTGAAATTGAAATGCCGTTGGATGCCCCGATTTCAACCGGGGGGTGCCCCATCTATTTAAAAACCGGACTGGACATCAAAATGGCGATCGATCCGAAAGATACCGACGGCATCGAAGTTCTCCCCCATCCGTTGGTGGACAAAGTGCTGCATGCGGTGGAAAATGTCGGATTTCGGTTGACCAGTGTCGATTATGCGTTTGATAAATTTTATTCCCGCCATCCTTTTGTGCAGGAATACCGCATGACGCCGACGGGCAAGTATGAAGAGTATTTTGATGATATCAGCATGGTTTTTTATCCCAATCATGATTCGTTGGATGTCATCATGACTTTGGACCGCAAAGCCATTGACTTGATGAGTTCGATGGAAGAAGCGCTGAATTTGGATGAACGGCTGATGAGATTTACGGTGACAAGAAAAGAGCTGGAAGCTAAAAAGAACCCGTTTGAGAAAAGATTCACCGAAATCGTGGAGCAGTATATTTAACGGGCAAATCCCCGGATCCCTGTGGATAAGGCGTTCCACCATGAAGTGGAATGCCTTTTTCAGTTGGTTTTTTCTTTTTTCTGATTGATGAAATCCACATAATGGCTGAATATCGCTTCCACGATCATGAAGAAGGAAGCAAAGGTATCCAGGTGAATCCCGTTATGGATGGAAACGGTCGAGCTTCTGGCATACAAATGATACGGAGTCATTTTGGCCAGACGGTTGTTGACCAGATTCGTGACGGAAACAAAAGGAACGCCTTTGGCCACCAAAGTTTGTACGGCGGGAAAGATGGACGGGGTGTCTCCGGATAAAGAAAAAATAAAGACCAAGTCGTTTTTTGTCATATCCTTGACAACGATTTCAAATTCAGAGTGAGAGGGAATCACATTCATATACTTTTGAAGAGGCAGAAACATCCGATGCAATTCCAATGCACAATTCCGCTGGGCATTTCCCGTGCCAAAAACGAACAATTTCTGTGCTTCATCGATTAATCTGCAAATGTCCGAAAAATCCTTGGTCTGTATATATTTCATGGTCTCACGGAAATCTTCTTCCAAGATTTCGATGCTGCTCTTATCTTTTACCGGTTTTTCCTGGTGCTGCCATTTCAAAAAAATGCGAAATTCACTGTAACCGGTGAACCCGAGTTTTTGCGCCAGACGCAAGATGGAAGATCGGGAAACATTGCACCGGTCGGCCAGATGATTAATCCCCAACTGATAACACGTGTCTTTGTGATTCATGATGTATCTCAAAATGTGTAAATCGGTTTCATTGAGCTTGTTGTAATGTTCATTGATAAGTTCTTCTAATGTCAAATGATTCTCCTCCCTGCACAAAGAGAATTCCTTTATAAAAATTAAAACAAAAAGTGCAAAGAGGCACAAGCTCTTTGCACTTTCCGTCCGTAAGGTGTATGGATCTTTTATTTATAAATCTTCACGTACGACGACATCCTCTTTGTGCAGTTTTGGCCAATAATCTTTGTTGGCCTCGATCAAGTCATCCAGGATGGCTTTGGCCACCTTGGCGCTGGGAACGGTTTTGGACAAGGTGAGGGCTTGCCACAATTTTTGATAAGAGCGGGTGATCCAGGCTTCGACCACGAGTTTTTCCACGGAAACTTGCTGTTCCATCAGTCCTTTTTGGAATTGCGGGATTTCTCCGATGGCGATGCGTTCGGGCCCGTTGCTTCCCACGATACAGGGAATTTCCACCATGGCGGTCGGGTCGAAATTGGAGATGGCTCCTTGGTTTTCGACAATCAACAACATCCTCTCTTGTGTGTTGTATGCGATGGCGCGTGCCAGGTCCACAATATAGGATGCGTGTTCGTCAACATGCAGTTTGGTACCTTCGGTCGATTGGTTTTCAATGATTTTTTGACATTCACCGAACACGAATTTTTCACGGCCGTCCATGACTTCATTAGCACGCGTGTATTCCGGGTTGGAATGTTCATACACATAATCCGGGTAAAAATAATATTTCAAATACGTATTCGGCAGGGTGTCAGGATCCAGTGCATAGACATCGCGGGCTTTTAAAAAGGTGTCGCTCCAGCTTGCATCGGCATCATCTTTGGGAACAGTGTAGCCGTGTTTCCGGACATGCTCTTTCAATTTGGGCATCAAATCATTCCCGTTTTGGTCACGGATATCCGTCCACCAGCCGAAATGATTCAATCCGTAATAACGGACCTTCATTTCCTTGCGGCTTTTGAGTCCCAGAATTTGAGCCATGCGGTTTTCAATGCCGATGGGCATGTCGCAGATGTTGAGCACTTTGGAATCGGGTCTCAGGCGCCGGGTGGCCTCGGCGACAATGGCGGCCGGATTGGAGTAGTTTAACATCCATGCGTCGGGAGCGTATTTTTCCATGTAGTCGATCAATTCCAAGACCCCCCCGATGGAGCGCATGCCGTAGGCGATTCCTCCGGGTCCGCATGTTTCTTGACCAAACACGCCGTGTTTCAACGGGATTTTTTCGTCCAGTTCCCGCATGGCATATTTCCCGACCCGAATGTGTGCCATGACGAAGTCGACGTCGGTGAATGCTTCTTCCGGATCGGTGGTGGCCAAAAACTCGATTTCCGGCGCTTTTTCATTCAGGATGATTTTGCAGGCTTCGGCAATCGTCGACTGGCGGGCAGCGTCATTATCGTAAAGTTTTATTTTCCGGATCGGAAATTGATTCAAATTTTCAAGAAGCATCAGGACAATTCCCGGTGTAAAGGTGCTGCCTCCTCCGGCGATGACAATGGAGAATTTTTTCATTTTGCTGATTCCTCCTTATTTTCGTGACCGCTTACAACTCAGTTATAACAACCTGGTGACGAGAGAACAATAGATCGGGCGGATGCTGTTCATAATCACATATCTTGTTATTTTTCACAGGAGCCTGGAAATTTTCCCGCCACCATTTTATGCATTCTCCCGGTTTGGATGATCCAGCAGGTTTTCAAACTGTTCCCGGATCTGCGGTGAAGACAAACCGACGATAACTTGGATGGCTTTTCCGTTTTTAACGATCCCGTGGGCCCCGGCGGAGAGAAATTGCTTCTCTGGTGCCGTTTTGGTTTCATCATGAACGGTGACGCGCAATCTGGTGGCGCAGTTGGTCACTTCCGCGATGTTGTCCGGCCCGCCCAATGCTTCCAAAAACCGGGCGGCTTTTTCTGCGTAATCATTTTTCTTTTGCTTGGCCGCTTGTTTTTCTTGGAAATCTTTTTTGGTGTACAGCTTGGTTTCCTGTTCTTCGTCATCTTCACGGCCCGGCGTTTTCACATCCAGTTTTAAAATCAAATAGCGGAACAGGAAGAAATAGATGGCCGTAAAGATCAAGCCGACTACGATTTGCGTCAAATAAGTGGTGCTGTGGTATTTAAACAGCGGAATCCAGTTTTGGATGGCCACTTCCAGCAATCCACCCCCCATATTTCCGGAAACCCCGAGGGAGTACATGATGGTGGACATGGTGGCCGCCAGGAGGGCATGAATCAGAAAGAGAACCGGCGCCACGAACAAAAAGGTGAATTCGATCGGTTCTGTGATTCCTGCGATCACGGAGGTGAGTGTCGCCGCGATCAACATTCCGGAGATGATTTTTTTCTTGGAGGATTTGGCCGTGACATACATGGCCAGTGCAATACCCGGAATTCCGAATATTTTTGAAAGCCCGTGTAAAGCAAAACCGCCTTCCGGGAACATTTCTTTTAATGATTGCGAATTATTGGTAAATTCATTCAAATGTTCCACCCAATATTTGACGATTCCGCCGTCCACCACGGCCGGACCGAAGATGAAAGGACCGTAGATAAAGTGATGCAACCCGGTCGGGATCAAAATTCGCTCAAGGAATGTGTATAACCAAACGCCCAATGCCCCGGATGAAGCAAGAAACCCTTGCATGGAAGCGATGCCTTTTTGAATGACCGGCCAACCCCAGGAAGTGAGGAGTGCCAGAGGCAGCATGACAAAAAAGCTGAGGATGACGATATAGGAGGTCCCTTGGAAAATCCCCAAAAAATCAGGCAACTTTTTATCGAAATAACGGTTATGAAGATAAACGACGATGGCAGAAATCAGGATGGCTCCAATGATACTGGTGTCTAACGTTTTAATGCCGGCAATTTCCGTCAGTCCGCTCACTCCGCCCGCTTCTTGTTCAAAATCAACACCAAATTGGGGCCCCCAAATGGTTAAAATGGCATTGATAAAATAGTTAAAGGTCAGATATGAGATCAAAGAAGCCAAAACGGCTCTGGCTTGGGCCTTTTTGGCCAGGCCGATCGGGATGCCGACCGCAAACAGCAAAGGCATTTGTTTGAATACCGCCCAACCGCCTGCTTCGATCACGGTCCAAAATTTGTACCAAAAGCTGTCGGGGTGTGCGAGAGAATTCATAATATCCTGATTTTTCAGCAGGGTGGTCAGCCCGACAACGATCCCTGCAAAGGGAAATAACAGAACGGGTACAAACATGGCTGCCCCAAAGCGCTGGAACTTTTGCAGCACGGAAATCACTCCTTGTTGTATAATTTTTTGTAACATGTTTTTTTGGGATTTTTGTTAACTTATAATTGAACTATGAATAATTTGTTAACGCTTACAAATAAAATATCTTATAATTCATGTTCCAACAATTGTTTTTGTTCATCTTGAAACAGAATCACTTTTTTTGAACATTTTCACACTGCATAAAAACTTTCCCATAAAAAATTCCATGGCCGGCTTATGCCTGTGCCATGGAATTTTTTACGAAATCATGCCGGAGGAAAGGTGAAAACCGGCCCAAACCAAAAACAAACCGAAGAAAAGGCTGGAGAGAAGATAAGCCCAAAATTTTCCCTTTCGCCTTTGTTGCCGGAGCCTTTCAGCTTCATAAGAAAAAGTGGAAAAGGTGGTGTAACCGCCGAGAAAACCCGTTGCAAACGGCCGGTTTGCCATCATCCAGGCGACCGGCAACCGGTCATGAATCCATCCCAAATAAAGCCCCATGATCAAACAGCCGGTCATATTGACAAGAAAGGTTCCAAGCGGAAATTTCCCGTCCCGGGCGGGAAACACCTCCGTGACCAGCCAGCGGCACATGGCTCCGATTCCCCCTCCCAATGCAATCCACATCATTTCCAACCGGCTTTCCCCCTTTGGGCCAGCCAAACCCCCAAGCGGGCAAAAAGCAGGCCGCCCGTGGTGGTGGCGACGATATAAAAAAGGGATAAAAGCGGAGGCAAGAGATGGGCTTCCACGCATAGCGTCGAGAAAGTGGTGTATGCCCCCAAAAGTCCGGTTCCCAATCCTTTTTGCCAAACCGGAGAAAAGGAGATTTTTCTTTGTTCATTCAACCAGGCCAACCCGAGACAGCCTGTCCAATTGGCCATCAGGGTTCCGAACGGAAAAACGGGGTCATTGAAATCCTGCGCCACTCCAAAGCGGAGCAAGGTTCCGACGGCACCGCCGATCCCGACGGCAATGATCATTCTCATACCGGCAGCTCCTTGTCTTTTTGGTTTAAGATTAGATCAAATTTTAACGGCCGGCAACATTACGAAGAAGATTCCGCCGATTCTTGTTTATCTTCTTCGTCTTCCACCACGATTTGGGAAGAGTGGTTGTCTACCATTTTTTCAATGATTTCCCCCACCCCGACATCTTCCCCGTTGGCGGTCAGTCCGATATTTAAAGTCCCGCTTAACGTTTCGACATGCAATTCGTGGATTTTATATTCGATTTTTTCGATGTGCACGGGTTTCAGTTGTTCTATGGCCTCTTTCAGTTGGCGGTTTTCTTGTTGCAGGCGCCGGATTTCTTGTTCCAAATATTTTAGCCGTTGATCCATCCAATCAAGAGGATGCTGGTACATGCAAACCATTCCCCCGGATTCTTTTTATCCTGGTTCCATTATATGATGAGGGTCTATGGATTCATGCCCTCCTTGTGACAAGACGGGCCCGCATCGAATAAAATATGGGCATCATACCAATGTACCGGCAAAAGGAGAGATGATGGTTGAAAAATACTTTCCGTAAAATGCCCTGGCATGAGCTGGCCCGTCAATTTTTGGGGGAGGACTTTTTTGAAGACATGCAAACGGCGGCCCGTCAAGATGAACCGGCAGCCGATGTTTATCACGGGGAAAATGAAGTGATTGTGGTGGTCAATTTGCCCGGACTGGAAAACGTTCGTGCTTTAGATTTGAAATTAGAAGGAAACAATTTGATTATTAAAGGGGATTATCCGTCTCCGTATGAGGGGTATCAAACCATCTTCTCGGAAAGAAAAAAAGGCATGTTTCAAAAGGTGATTCCTTTACAGGCATCGGTATCCAAAAGATATACGCATGCCAGATACCGCCGGGGGGTTTTGGAAATCCGTTTTCCGAAGAAGCCAAGGCAAAACCGATCCCTGCAAATATGACACCATGAGGAGGGGAAAGCGTGGGGACCATCAATAACATTCTGAACATCAAAATCAACAATATAAGTAACTCAGGTTCAGTCAATTTTGGAAACACGATCAATGTGGGGAATGACAGTTTGACCAAATCGTTGGGAGGATCTTCACCGATTGGCGATTTTCCCAAGAATTTGGATTTTGAGCGGAATGTATATTTTGATCCCGATCAATTTGATCAAAACGATTGAGGTGGTTTTCTTGTTGAAAGTGTGTATTCAATCCATTCGGATTTATACGGTGGGAGATGCCGGATCGTTTAACGTGGGAACAACGTTAAATATCATTTCAAAAAAGGGTGGAGGGGAAGAAGCTCCGCAACAGGTAGAAACGCCCACACCGGAGCCGACACCTCCGACCACCATGTCTGCTTGAAACACGGTTTGGCATTTGTCCCGTTTACGGGCCGTCGGGATGAAAAGCATTCTTTCGGGGGGCTGGAACCACCGGACGAATCCCGGTCGGACAAGCAAGAGGGAACCGGTCCATTTTTCCTCAGGCAGAAGGGGGTTGGGACACCATCAGCGTGAATTTTCCGGATAATTGGAATTCTCCTGTCAAAAAGGGCAGGATGAAATGGTCTCCTTTTTGAAAGGAGGCGGTTTGCCGGTTGATTCGGATTTGTCCCCGACCGCCGATGACACTCACCAGAAGGAAATTTTCAATGGTCGGGATCCGAACTGTTCCGTCGATTTCCCATTTTTCCACCGTAAACCACGGGCACTTAAGAAAGGTGGTAAACACAGCATTTTTTTGTTGGATGATTTGCGGCACAACCGGTTCCGGACGGTGAGGAACCCGGATGACATCCAAGGCTTTGTCAAGATGCAGTTCCCGCTTTTGCCCGTTTGGGTCCACCCGGTCGTAATCATAAAGCCGATAGGTGACATCAGAACTTTGTTGGGTTTCCAAAACAAGAATGCCGGCCCCCAAAGCATGGACGGTTCCGCTGGGGATATAGAAAAAATCGCCCGGTTTGACCGGAATGCGCTGCAAAAGATCTTCCCACCGGTTTTCCCTGATCATGGTTTGTAATTCATCTTTGCTCTTGGCTTGATGCCCCAGGATGATTTCGGCTCCCGGCTCGCAATCGAGGATGTACCAACACTCGGTTTTCCCGTGTTCTTCGTCTTCATGGACGCGGGCATAGGTTTCATCCGGATGCACTTGCACCGACAGATCGGAAGAAGCATCGATCAATTTGGTCAATAAAGGAAACGTTTTTTCCTTGCGGTCCCCAAAAAGCTCTTGGTGATTTTCCCACAGTTCCTGAAGGTTTTTGCCTTGATAAGGTCCGTTTTTTACAAGGCACCGGCCATGAGGATGGGCGGAAATGGCCCAGCATTCCCCGGTTTTTTCAAAAGGGACCGGATAATGAAATTGTTCTTGCAAACGGCGGCCGCCCCAAAGGCGTTCCTGAAAGACGGGTTTTAAAAACAGGGGTTCCAAAGACATCGGTGATGCTCCTTTCAACACAAAATCGGGGTTTTCCGGGAAACCGGCCGTTTCCCGGAAGAAAAATCAGTTTGGTTGGGTCAGCAGTTGAAAAACTTCGGCCGCGCTCCGGGAGTTTGCAAGCTGTTCGCGGAATGCGGAATCGATGAAACGCGCAGCCAGCATTTGCAGGATTTTTAAGTGTTCGTTGCCTGCCTGGTTTTCCGGAACGGCAATCATAAAAATCCATTGCACCGGTTCGTTGCCTTCCTCATCCCAGTTCATGCCGGAAGCTGTTTTCCCGCACGCAATGGAAGGCGTCCGGACCGCGGATGATTTTCCGTGCGGGATGGCGATGCCAAAACCGATTCCGGTGTGATGTTGTTTTTCCCGTTGGATGATTTCGTGGTAGAAAGCTTGACGGTCCAGGAGGACACCGTTTTCGTCGAGCAAATGCACCATTTCACGGATCACTTCATCTTTGGTCGCACCTTGAAGGTTCAGGTTGATGTGTTCGGGTTTGATCAAATCGCGGATGTCCACTAAAAGATTCCTCCTTTTCTCACGAATCGTTTTGGACCGGTTTTTTCAAAAAGTTTACGCTGAAGGCGGTGACGAGCGTTCCGCAAAGGATCGCCAGCAAAAAGACGGGAACGTTGCCGATGGCTTGAAAGAGAATCATGACCGGGCCGCCGTGCGGGACATTGTCACTGACTTGTCCGAGCATCGCGATGGCGGAAGCCACCATGGATCCGGCCATGATGCATGGAATCACCCGTAAAGGATCACGCGAGGCAAAAGGAATGGCTCCTTCGGTAATCCCCACCAATCCCATGGCGATGGCGGCTTTTCCGGCATCCAGTTCTTCCGGCTCATACTTCTTCTGATTGATCAACGTGGCCAACCCCATTCCGAGCGGAGGGGTGCAAATGCCTGCGGCCAGCGAGCCCATGATATACGGGTTTCCTTCGCCGATCATGGCGGCGCCGAACAAAAAGGCGACTTTGTTGACGGCCCCTCCCATGTCAAAGGCCACCATGGCTCCCAAGATCAACCCCAGAATCAATTTGCTGGTTCCTTCCATTTCGCTTAAGAAATGAGTCAGGCTTTCCATCAACATGGAGATCGGAGTTCCGACGACATAAATAAAAATCAGTGCAACGAGTAAAGAAGTAAAAAGCGGGATCACCAGAATCGGCATAATGGGCTGAAGTATTTTGGGAACCGGCAGTTGTTTGATCCCTTTGGCGATGTAACCGGCCAAAAATCCGGCAAGAATCCCCCCGATAAAACCGGCTCCGGCTTCACTGTTGTAAAAATGGCCGTTGGCCGCGATGTAACCGCCGATCATTCCGGGTGCAAGTCCGGGTCTGTCTGCAATACTCATGGCAATGAAACCGGCCAATATGGGGACCATGAACATAAAACCGGTCGTACCGACTTCATTGACCTTTTTCCAAATCGAATATTCAGGGATCACAAACCCGTCCGGTGTGGGAACCCCTCCCAATCCGAGGGAAAGAGCGATCAACAATCCCCCTATCACGACAAACGGAATCATGTAAGAAACGCCGTTCATCAAATCGCGGTAAACGTACTTTTTAATTTTGGATTCGCTCGCGGCGGCCCCGCTTTTGGTGGTTTGGTTTTCGGAATCATCCGCCTTTTCCGGTTGTTTTTGTGCCTTGCTTTCGTAGACGGGAACCTCTCCGTCCAGAAAGCGTTGGAAAAGTTCATCCGTTTTGTGGATGGCATCCTGAACGGAAACCATCAAAACCCGCTTTCCGTGAAATCTTCCTGGTTCGACATCTTTGTCGGCCGCGATGATAATCCCGTCGGCGGCCTCAATCTCTGCTTGGGTCAATGCATTTTCAACCCCGATTGATCCCCTGGTTTCCACTTTGATGTCAATTCCTTTTTCGGCCGCCGCTTGTTTTAATTTTTCAGCTGCGATATATGTATGGGCAATGCCCGTCGGACAAGCGGTGACGGCAAGCAATTTCATCGCAAGAAACCCCCTTTTTCATCCGGATTTCATGATCAATTCATATAAATCCGCCGGATGGTCGGTCAGTTCGACCAGCTCTTTGTAAAAGTGCTCGGCCATTTCTTTGTCCGTCCATTTGATCGCCGGGATGATCACAAAAGATACCGGGTTTCCATCCCATGAAACCGGAGTCGGCAAATGGGCGACAGCAACCGCCGATTTCACGATTTGATCCATCAACCCGTGCGGTGTGGCGATGCCCCCGCCAATATAGGTACCGGCTAACGCTTCACGCCGGATGGCGCTGGAAACATAGCCGGGTTCGACATACCCCTGCCGCACCAATTGTTGCCCCAGCTGTTGGATGACTTCTTCTTTGCCGGAGGCTTTCAGATCCCGGAACACAAGCGAAGATCCAAGCCATGATTTGATCACCGGAAAAGCTTCTTTCCCGTCAAAGGGAAGCCTCTTCCTTTTGATAAAATCCGCAAGCTTTTCCCGGTCTTGTTCCGAAAATAACGGGGAGATGCAAATGGACGGAACGGTTGGATGTTCCAAGGGAACGGTACTGACCAACAGATCCGGACGGCAAGCGGCGATGCCCTGATCCAGTTTGGATTCCGGCAGGGTGGCTGCCAACTGCAACTCGGGAAAAGTACGTGTGATTTTGGCGGCGAGCAATTGGGATGTCCCCATGCCCGTGGTACAAACCAAAAGGATTTTAACCGGGCGGGATTGATTTTTCCGCCGTTCCAAAGACGCTTGAAAATGAAGGGTGAGATAACCAATCTCATCTTCCGGGAAGGAAAAAGGCATGTCCATTTTTTCTTTCAACCAAGTGCAGGCAAAAACCAAGGTTTCAAATGTATAACGATAGAGCCGTTTGATTTCCTGCAGCATGGGATTGGGTGAATGCAATTGATGTTTCAGCCGGATCACGGCGGTGTGAAAATGGATTGCCAAACCCGTGAACAGTTCTTCATCCCGGGTGAACGGGAAATGGGTGATGGCTTCCATTTTTTTGATCAGCTGCCGGGCCCAGGTGACGGCTTCCCGGTCCAATGGAGAAACCGTGTTGTAAAACGGGGAGCGGTAATGGATATTGGCGCTCAGCAAATACAGCGTGATGTATGCGATTTCATGTTCCGGCAGCTGAAAGGCCAATTTTTGCCCGAGTTCGGCAGCATATTGCCCGATCCAAACGTACTCTTTCCTTTTTTTCAATGAAGAATGCTCCCGGTCGTCCAAACGGACCACATGGCCTGCTTTGCAACGCTTGATTGCAATGACAAGATGAATGATCAGGCGGGACAATGATTCGTCTGAAAAGGAATACCCCATGGCTTCTTCAAAGCGGCGGATCATATCGGAAACAATCAAGGTTTCCTGTTGAAAACGCCGGTCCCGGGAGAGAGGAAACTTGCTTATTACACGGGCCAACAATTCCCGGCATTTTTTCTCCTCCCCCCGGATGCTAAAACGGGAAGGGGAGATTCGGACCAGACGGAGTTGAAAGGATTGCAAATGTTTGCTGATTTCAGCCAGATCGTGATGAATGGTTGCTTTGCTGACATAAAATCGCCGGGCCCATTCCGCGGGGGTGGGAGACTTCTTGCTGAAAAAGAGGTCCAACAACATTTCATTTCTTCTAACCGCCGGTTCCGTTCCGGTTGGAAAACGGGCGGAACGGACAGCCAGATGTTCCAGTTTTTCTTTCTCTTTTTCGCTGGCATATAGGAAGATCCCGACCCCCGGCCGGCGGCAAATCTCGGCGTCGGACCGGGATGACAGCCAGCCATCCAGTTGTTTCAAGTCATTGCGGATGGTTTTTTCAGAGACCTTCAGCTCCCGGGCCAGTTCTTTGGTTGTAACCGGTTTCTTTTCTCGGAGCAATTGCAGCAAAAGCTGTTTTCTTCGCTTGATCATCCGTGGTCACCACCGTGATCGTTGTGAAGCGATACAAGTTATATTTTTATTATAAATGTAATCTTGTTTGGGTATGATAAAATCATTTCCGCAACCTTATGGTAAGGGCTGAACGTTTCATCTCCTTTTGAGAAGTGTTAAAATATGTTTACCGTTTTCGGAAGCATTCAGGAGGTGGATTCCTTTGATCAAAGAAGGAGATCAAGCCATTGACTTTACGCTTGAAGCCACAAACGGGGAAACCGTGTCTTTATCTGATTTCAAAGGCAAAAATGTGGTTCTGTTTTTTTACCCCAAGGATCAGACACCGGGCTGTACCAGAGAAGCTTGCGACTTTCGGGATGCCTATCAGGAATTTTCGGACCTCAACACCGTGATTTTGGGAATCAGCAAAGATTCCATTGCTTCCCACCAAAAGTTCATTGAAAAGCAGAATCTGCCTTTCCTTTTGCTGAGTGACCCGGAGGGAGAGGTTTGTGAAAAATACGGAGTGATCAAAGATAAAAACATGTTTGGAAGAAAGTACAAGGGGATTGAACGTTCCACATTTGTGATCGATAAAGATGGGAAGATTGCCAAAGCTTACCGGAAAGTGAAAGTTGCGGATCATGTGCAGGAAGTTCTGCAGTTTGTCAAAGAAAACTTACAGTAGGACGGGAAGAAGGGTTTCCCGGCGAAACCCTTCGGACTGCTCCTGTCAAATGGTTTCACTGATTTTTGCCGTTTTACGGACGGAGGTGGAACATGGATTTTTATACATATGATTTGCCGGACTATTATGACTGGACCTCAACGGGGCTGGATCATGACATCACTTATTACACGGAACTGGCCAAACAACAGGGTGGTCCGGTTTTGGAATTGGGCTGCGGAACCGGCCGGTGCACCCTTGCGATTGCGAGGGAAGGCATCCCTGTCGTCGGATTGGATTTGAGCGAACCGATGTTAAAAAGGGCCGAAAAAAAGGCCAAAGAGATGAATTTGGACGGGAACATCGAGTGGGTTCACGGCAATATGGCGGACTTCCGTCTGGACCGGAAGTTTCCCCTGATCATCATTCCTTACCGGTCTTTTTTGCATCTGTTGACGGTGCGGGATCAGGTCAATACGTTGAAATGCATTCGGCAGCATTTGACGGATGACGGGGTTTTGGCCTTTAATGTTTTTGTCCCGTTCATTAAACATTTATATGAAATGGACAATCAGTATGCCTACAGAGGAACGTTTCCTGTCCCGGGGACGGAAGAAACGGTTGAGCTTTATGACTTTACCGAATTTGATCATTTTTCCCAGCTGGCTCATGTCATTCGCTATTTTGAACACTACAGCCCGTCCGGCCGGCTCAAGGAGCGGATCCGGACCACCTTTCGCTTAAGGTACATTTATCCATCGGAACTGAATCATTTGCTCACTTTCTGCGGATTTAAAGTGATCCGTCGGTACGGGAACTTTCGTTATCAGCCTTTTGACAACCGGAGCCGGGAATTGATCATCGAAGCAGTCAAACGCAAATAGACAAGAAAGAGGGAGTGTTTTGAAACCGAAACCCAAACGAGTCCAAACAGGGAAGATTCTGGAGCTTTTGGAGCAGATGTATCCGGACGCTCATTGTGAACTTCATTTCAAGAATCCGTTCGAACTTTTGATTGCCACGATTTTGTCTGCACAATCCACGGACAAACAAGTGAATAAAATCACCAAACCCCTGTTTGCCAAGTTTCCGACCCCGCAAGATTTTTTAACATTGACCGAGGAAGAGTTGGCTGAACACATTCGCGGGATCGGGCTGTTCCGGAATAAAAGCAAAAATATCCTGCAAACTTGCAGGATTTTGGTTGAAGAATATGAAGGGGAAGTCCCGCAACAGAGAGAGAAGCTGGAAGCTTTGCCGGGGGTTGGCCGCAAAACGGCCAATGTGGTGCTTTCCAATGCTTTTGGGGTCCCGGCCTTGGCTGTGGACACTCATGTGCACCGGGTGGCCAATCGCTTGGCTTTGGCAGACAGCAAGACCCCGCTTGAAACCGAGCGCCAATTAACGCGGAAAATTCCCCGCAACCTGTGGAGTGATACCCATCACCGCCTGATCTGGCACGGTCGTCGTTGTTGCACGGCCCGGAATCCGAAATGTGATCTCTGTGATTTGCTTCCTTATTGCTGGTATGGAAAAAACCGCGGGGATATTTCGGAAAAGAAATGACCCTGATATAAAAAAACAGGCATGAATTGCCACCGGCCGGGCATCATGCCTTTGGTGAAAGGTTCAAGTGTTTGCTTGTTCCTTTTTTTCTTGTTTTTGGCTGATCCGCTCGTGGACAAAGCCCAGGTAAAGAGCTCCACAAGCGACGATGAAATTAAAGATTTCGGTGGTAAGAGTGATGTTTACAAGGCCGAAGAGCTGGTTGCTGAATAAACCGTAAACGGCCAGCAAACCATAAAGGATACCAAAGACTCTCATGGCAAGCCGGTTCCAATTTTCTTTCAGGCTCGCCCCCAAATAGATCAGACCGCTCACCAAGTGAATGAGATTGTGCGTGAGCGTCAATTGGAGGGACTCATTGGATGACAGGAAGAAACCGGCAATCCCGATCAGTGTGAGAACTCCTCCGTAAATTTGCGACCACAATTTCAACATGGAATTCACTCACTTTCTTTTTTTGTTTTTTGATGGATATATATGATCTTTTTTTCCGGAACATGCCCGTTTGGGGGGGAGAATGTGAACCGGCGGGGGATGCAAGGGAAAGTGCGGGGCGCTGAAACCGCATTGACAAGAAGGCAAAACAAGAAGTAGACTAATTATATATATTATTAAATTAGAATCGTTCCTTTTTTGCTGCGAACATATTAGAGAGGTGGAAATAGATGAGTAACAGCCGACTAGAAAAGGCTGTTGAAACCCTGAAAGAGAATGGTGTGCGCATGACGCCGCAACGGCATGCGATTCTCAATTACCTTTATTCAACCATGGGACATCCAACAGCTGATGAGATTTACAAGTCATTGGAAGGCACTTTTCCCAATATGAGTGTTGCCACGGTTTATAATAATTTGCGGTTGTTTAAAGATGCCGGCTTGGTTCGTGAATTGACGTACGGAGATTCTTCCAGCCGTTTTGATGCCAATATGGTGGATCATTATCATGTGATTTGCCGGAAATGCGGGAAAATCACGGATTTTGACCACATGCCTCTGCTTGAGATTGAAAAAAAAGCGGCGGAAATCACGAACTATCAGGTTCATACCCACCGCTTGGAAATATACGGAATTTGTCCGGATTGCCAAGTGAAATCGAAACAGTAAAAAACCCTGCCCCGTATGGAAGCAGGGTTTTTTAGGGGCTGAAACCGGCCATTGGCTCTTTGTGGACGGCAGTCGGCAGAACGGCTTTTTGGGGGTCCAGTTCCACCTTGCGGCGAAGGTTGTGCAACGTGCCGTCGGCATCCATTTCCGCGTGATCCCCGGTGCTGATCCAGCCGTTGGTATATACGTTGGTGTCTGATAAGGGGATCTTGTAATAGCCCGAGATGACTTGCGGGATTTTAATCATCAACTCCCCGTCGGCTTGAATGCGGAGTTCGATTCCCGGAAGCGGTTTCCCCGCCGTTTTCGGTTGCGGGCAGGACAGGTTGGTTGCGGAAATGACCGAAGCGCATTCGGTCAGGTAATACGATTCCACCACCGGCAGATTGATGCACCAAAAAAAGCGATGGACTTTTTCATTCAAGGGTGCCCCTCCGGAGAGAATAAACCGGACCCGTCCGCCCAATTGCTTTTGAAGGGGCGCAAACAAGAGGGTTTGCGACAGGGATTGATGCAGTTGCAAAGAGGATGGGACAGACCAGTTGTATCCTTTTCTTTTCAATCCGTATATTTTCTCTGCTTGACGAAGGGCGTGTTGAAATAAAAATTTTTTGGCCGGGGACGATTGGATTTGTTTATTCAAATACTCATAGATGGTATGCACCAAAACCGGCGACAAAGAGAACAGCGTCGGTTTGATCCGTTTGCTGGCTTTCACCCAGTTGGCATCCCTGGCAATGTAAGTGATCTCCGCCCCTGTCGCCAGCGGGGCCAGGTAGCCGGCAATCCGCTCAAAAGGATGGGACAGGTTTAACACCGACAGCAGACGGTCGTGTTTTGTATAAGGAATCACGTACAGAAAGCTCTGGAGATTGTTCAGAATATTCCCGTGTGAAAGCAGAACCCCTTTTTCGGTTTTCGTCTTGTCATTCGGGTAATAAATGACCGCGACATCCAAAGGCTGGATGGAGGGATAGGCCCATTCCTGCTCTTCGTTTGCAATCGACTGGCCGATCTGGATGATGGTTTCAAATTGCAAAGCCCCGAGAGATCCATCGGCTTTTCCGTTTAACAAGATGGAATGTTGCAGCAGGTCGGATGCACCTTTTACCTTTTCCAGCAATTCATACCGATCCGTAATGATCCCTGTCACATCGGCGTGTCTCAAAATCTTGCGGATCTGATCAGGATGCCGGTTGGGGTGAATCGGCACGCTTGTGGCTCCCAGGCTTAAAACGGCAAATTCACTGATCACCCAGCGGGGGTGATTTTCTGCAATGACGGCAATCTTTGCGCCGGGTCGGATTCCGATTTTCTCCAAACCGAATGCAAAATCCCGGATCATGTTCCAAAGGCGTTGATAACTCAATTTATGTAACTCATCATTTTCTTCCCAAGAGAGTGCCGTTCGTTCCGGAAACCGTTTGACGGTTCGCGACAGCATTTCCAGAAGATTGTGTGATTTCACGCGTTTTGCCTCCTTTTCTTTCCATACATAGTCCGGATCGGATGCATATCATCGGAGGACTTCACGCATAGTTGTTCGAGAAAACTCGGGAGAATCCTTTTTTTGTAAGAAAAAAGAAAAAAAACCAACCGGTCATTGGTTGGGATGGGCATAAAATATGGCGGTTCAGAAAGAATCTTCTTTTTTTAAAAGGTGTTTCAACCACCTTTTTTGTTGTTCCGGGGTGGGGACCGGACAAGTTTGCTTTCTCCGGTTCCAGCGGTGGCGGTTTTTTGCCGCGAACCGGTAGACCGCATCGCGCAAGGGGCGTGGAATGAGGAAAAACAGTCTGGTGAAGACTGAAAAACGGGTCAATCTCTGCAATATGCGGAGAACCGCCGTGGACCGGGTGAAATAACGCCCTTGTTCAATGAGAATGACCGAGTCAAGCGTAGAAAAAGGGACTCCAAAGCGTTGGGAAAGCCATTCGCTTTCTTCGGATTTCAAGGAGGCAAACCGAAAATAACCTTGGGAATCCCGTTGGATGATCCACCGCACCCATCCGTTACAGAGGGAGCAGTCCCCGTCAAACAAAATGATCCCGTGATGCCTCAGGGAGGACGGAAGAAGGTTTTTATGGTTCACTTTTCCATGCTCCCGTCGGGGGATCCGGAAAGTGCTTCCACCGGAGCATCTTTCGGATCGAGGGACAAGATGGCTTTACAGTGCATGCATTCGTCTTTTTTGCCCAAAATTTTGGTCGGTTTGTTGCAGGAAGGGCAAACGACCTGCACCGAGTGTGTGGAAAGAATGCCGACCCAAAAGTAGATCCCCACACTGGCCAAAACGAAAATCATACCGAGGACAAAAAACAAAACCATCAAGCTTTGAAAGAAGAAACCCAGGTACATGACCCCGACTCCGGCAAAGATCAAGAGCATGGCAAAAGTGCGGATTTTATTCAGTTTCCCGGACAGCAGCATGATGCTCCTCCTTCAAGTTGAAATCAGCTCGATTTTATCATGAACCGATTTTTAGTACAATGGAACAGCGGTTGATGGGACCGGCGGAACAATGATTGCATGAAATGTGAGGGTGACGGATATGTCAGACAGAAAAAAAGTGACCGTGGCCATGTTGATTGCCACGTTTTTGTCAGCGATTGAAGTGACGGTTGTCAGTACGGCGATCCCACGGATTGCCAGCGATTTGGGGGGACTTCAATATATCAGCTGGGTGTTTGCCGCCTATTTGCTGGCATCCACGGTGACCATCCCGATCTTCGGGAAGCTCGCAGATCTGTTCGGGCGCAAACGGATTTTTATGTTCGGGGGAATTGTGTTTTTGATCGGTTCCATGCTGTCGGGGATCGCCGGCTCCATGACCGGGTTGATCTGGTTTAGGGCGGTGCAGGGTATCGGGGCCGGTGCACTGAACCCGACCACGTTTACCATTATCGGGGACCTTTACCCGTACGAGCAGCGGGCCCGAGTGCAAGGCTTATTCAGTTCGGTTTGGGGATTGGCCGGGTTGGTCGGCCCTTTGATCGGCGGCTTTTTGGTTGATTATATTTCCTGGCGGTGGATTTTTTACATCAATTTGCCTTTCGGATTGCTTGCCATGTTGATGGTGATGCTGTTTTTAAAGGAAGAAGGGGAAATCAAGGAAAAGCCGGAAGTGGATTATCCGGGCGCTTTTACTTTTTTCATTGCCGTCACTTCTTTGTTGTTTGTGCTCTCGGTCGGAGGAACGGAAGTCTCTTGGAACACACCTTATTTGCAGGGGCTTGCGGCTTTGGGGGTCGTCGGTTTCATCCTGTTTTTTTGGATTGAAACCAAGGCTCGCGAACCGATGCTTCCGCTCCGCTTGTTTCAAATCCCGTCCATTCTGGTGGCGAATGTTATTTCCTTTTTGGCCAGTTCGATTTTGATTGCTTTAAATGTATATACGCCTTTATGGGTGCAAGGGGTGATCGGTTACGGAGCCGCCGGATCGGGAATGGTGTTGTTGCCCATGTCGCTTGCCTGGATGTCGGGGGCGTTTGTCGGCGGGCGGTTGATGTTGAAAACGGGCCCGCGCCTGACCGCGTTTTTCGGCATGATGTTTATATTGGCGGGATGTCTGGCTTTGGGCAACATTGATATTCACACCCCGGGTTGGATCTTGCCGGTTGTCATGTTGGCAAACGGATTCGGCTTCGGCTTTGTGATGACCGTTTGCACGGTGATTGTCCAATCCTCTGTAAAATGGAACCTGCGGGCAACGGCCACCGCCTCCAACACTTTTTTGCGCTCCCTTGGACAAACAGTGGGGGTCACGGTGTTTGGAGCGCTGTTTAACCTGTCATTGCAAAATCAAAAAATGCAGATCCCGGCTTCAGAAATCAACCGCCTGCTGGATGCACACCGTTTGTCCGCGGTCCCGGAAGGGCTTTTGTCGGGGTTGCGCGAAACCTTGGCACTGGGCATGCACCATATTTTTTTAATTTTAATTGGAATTGCGGTGATCAATCTGGGATTGACGCTTGCTTTGCCGGCCAGAAAGCCGGATGTTCAAGCAAGGACGGTGAGCGATCAGGCATAGGAGGAGGCGACGGCCTCCTTCTTCTGTTAATCAGGAATAAAATTTTTAAAAAAAGGTGTTGACTTGTGTTGGGGAAGATGATAATATCATATTTGTCGCCGCGAGAGAGCGGCAAAACAAAACGAAATGAAGTGTTCCTTGAAAACTGAAGAGTGAAGACATGACTCGTTAATTCTTGAGAGTACACATCAAACTTTTTTGGAGAGTTTGATC
>NZ_JAECVV010000011.1:287-71212 GCF_016055145.1 Thermoactinomyces sp. CICC 23799 | reverse complement strand
TCGGCCGTCTTGTCCCAGAATCCTTTTTCTTCGGCCTGTACTTCTGTGTTATGGATCGGTTGTTGCTTTTGCGGCGCGGGGGTGTGTTCAAACTGATCGAAATCTTCATTCACCTTGGGAACATCAAATCCCCCGGGTTCGGCATAACCCGTGCCGCCAACCAAAGCCAATGACCCGGCCAACAAAATCAGAAGGACAAAAAACGAGCGCAAAAACTTGTTCACGCTGTCAAAACCTCCCGTGAAACTTTTTCGTTGTTGATCTTTGGTTCCCTTCAACTTTTATGTAACATTAAAAGGATACCGAATGTATATTCGGTTTTCGAGGGGTTGTCATTTTTTTAAAAATATTGTCAATTGATCAGAAGGGATGACGGAAGATTTCAGGTGGAGGGTATATCTCTTCAATAGCCAAAACCCGAAGTCCAGTTTCAAAACGTATGTCCGGCATATTCCCGACGGGAAGGGAATAAATGACCAATGCGATTCCAAATAAGCAAAAAAGCCGCCTCAACATGAGAACGGCTTTTTGGGATCCGAACGTCATCCGGATTGTTTGACGGCTTGATCAAATTCTTCCAAGACTTTTGCGGAAGGTTTGGCAGTGAGCAGACTGACCACGATGATGGCGATGGTACAAGCGATAAATCCGGGAATCATTTCGTAAACTTCTGCAAAAGCTTCAATTTGTTCCCAGATGGTGACCGTAACCGCCCCGGTGATCATTCCGGCCAAGGCCCCCCACTTGTTCATCCGTTTCCAATACAAGCTCAACAACACCACGGGGCCAAACGCTGAACCGAATCCGGCCCAAGCATAACCGACCAGATTCAAAATGGTTTCGTTCGGATTCAAGGCCAGATACAAAGCGATTAAGGCGACGATCAACAGGGAAATCCGTCCCACCAGCACCAGTTCTTTATCCGATGCCGAGCGGCGCATAAACGCTTTGTAAAAGTCCTCGGTCAACGCACTGGCGGTCACCAGCAATTGCGAAGAAATGGTGCTCATCACTGCCGCCAAAATGGCCGCCAGCATGAAACCGAAAATCAGCGGATGGAACAACACCTGCGACAAAACGATAAACACGGTTTCCGGATTGGCCAGATTTTGTGCGTTTTGATGAAAGTAAGCGATGCCGAGCAATCCGGTAAACATCGCTCCGACGATGGAGAAAATCATCCAGCCCATTCCGATCCGGCGGGCACTTTTCATTTCCTTGACCGAAGTGATGGCCATAAAGCGGACGATGATGTGGGGTTGTCCAAAATAACCCAATCCCCAGGCCAGGAAAGACAAAATGCCAATGACGCTCGTTCCTCTGAACGCATCCAGCAACGCCGGATCAATGGATTTGATTTCCGAAACGGTGGTTCCCCATCCCCCGATTTCAAACAGGGTCACCAGCGGTACCAGAACCAAGGCGATAAACATAATGGTTCCTTGCACAAAGTCCGTCCAGCTGACCGCCAGGAATCCCCCAAACAAGGTGTACAAAATGACGACGCTGGCGGTTAACCAGACTCCCCACGCATAATCCATGCCAAATGCGGTTTTGAACAATTCGCCGCCGGAAACCATGCCCGATGAGGTATAAAAGGTAAAAAAGATAAAAATTACCAGCGCAGAGACGATTCTGAGAACCCGCGATGAATCCTGAAAGCGGTTTTCGAAATAGTCCGGAATCGTGATGGAATTATTTGCAATTTCCGTATAAGTCCGAAGACGGGGTGCCACATAAAGCCAGTTCAGATATGCCCCCAACGTCAGTCCGACCACAATCCAGCCGCTGCTCAGCCCGGCGGCGTACATGGCGCCCGGCAATCCCATCAACAACCATCCGCTCATGTCCGATGCCCCGGCACTCAACGCGGTGACCGCCGGCCCCAGGTTTCTCCCGCCCAACATGTAGTCCGACAAATCTTGTGTACGGCGGTAAGCAAAATAACCAATTACCAACATGCCAATCATATAAATGCTTAATGAGACAATGACACCTGCATTCATCCAAGCTCCCCCTGGAATTAGATTTGTGAGCGTTTTCAATCTCAAAGAAAAGTCCGAAGAAAATGATTCAGCGGTACCGCCAAAGCAATTTCACATATAAATACTTTTCTTTAATGCAACAGTATGTCATATTTGTGACATTTCGTCAACATTTGTGCATTTCGCCCCAATTTGTTCCATCCTATTTCCCGATTTTGGTATGTGGCACCGTTTTGGCTTCGCATACGATTTCCACCAAGGTGACACAAGGTTCGGAGAGAGCCTGTTGAATGACCGGTTCCAACTCCGCTTCGGTCTCCACCCGGTAAGCCTTTGCCCCCAGTCCGACGGCAACCGTGGACAAGTCGATGTGAGCAAGTTCGGCGCCGAGCGTTTCCAGCCCTTCGGCGAGCATTTTGTTTCGCTCCATGGCATATGCCTGATTTTTCAGCACAAAGACGGTCAGCGCCAACTGCTGGTTCACCGCCGTGTTCAACTCGGCAATGGTTTGCAAGATTCCGCCATCCCCGGCAATGGCGACCGATTGCCGGCCGGGGGCGCATAATTTGGCGGCAATGGCCGCCGGCAAAGCAAATCCCAACGTTCTCCACTTGCCGGACAGCAAAATCTCTTGTTCCGCAAAATGAAAAACCCGTTCAAACCACAGGGTGTGATCCCCCGTATCCACGGAAATCACGGCATCTTGATCCACCTGTTGATTGATGGCATAAAGGACGCGCTGCGGGGCCAACGGCGATTGAATTTGTTGGATTTCGCCGGCCACTTTCAGATCCCACGCCGCTTTTTTCTCCTGAATCGTTTGCTCCCACTCCGGATTGGAATTCGGGGAGACATCGTTCACCAGTTCCGGGAGAAGCGAGCCGAGGTTCTCAACCAGTGCAGCTTTCGCGACATGGGTCCGCCCGATGTTTTCCGAAACACTGTCCACTTGGATCACGGGAAGATCCTGGGGCACGTAATCCTCCGGCCACCACGTCGCTCCCAGAATGAGACACAAATCCGCCTCATGCAAAAGTTGGGTGGCCGCTTCCGATCCGCCTTGCCCCAGACCTCCGACAAACAAAGGATGATCATTGGGGACGCAGGATTTGGCCGGCATGGTGGTAATGATGGGAGCCGTCAATTTTTCCGCCAACCGGACCACTTCCTCCCGCACATTTCGGATTCCCCTGCCTGCAAGCAATACAGGCCGCCCGGCCTGCTCCAAGAGCTTCAGCACCGTTTGGTACTCCTCCTGATAAGCGATCACTGACGGATCCGGAGGTGGCAATGGAAACAGGCGGGACCGGACGGTTTGTTTCCACAGATCTTTGGGAATGCTCAAATGCGCCACGGTGCCTCTGGCCAATGCAGTTTTTGCCGCCAGATTGAGTTGGGTGGGAAAAGCTTCGGGGTTCACCGTCGTTGCCGAATATTGCACAACGGGTTGAACCAAACGTTGTTGGTCGATTTCCTGATGGCTTCCCGTGCCCATGTTTTTCGTCGCCACCTGGCCGGTCACCGCCAATACCGGTGCACGGTCAAAATAAGCATCGGCCAACCCGTTTAAGAGCAATGCGATCCCCGGGCCGCTGGTGGCCATGCACACCGCCAGCTTTCCGGTCAGTTTCGCTTCGGCGGAAGCCATCAAAGCGGCGGCCGTCTCATGGCGACAAGCGATATAACGGATCCGGTCTTGTTTGGCCAGTTCATCCAACAACTCCAAATTTGCATCGCCGATCACCCCGTAGATACGCTCGCATCCCCATTCTGTCAACTGATCCAGCAAATGTTTGGCAACGGTTCTGTCTTCCATCCCGATCATCCTTCAACACTTTTTAACCCCATTTATTTCCATTTCCAGGACCCTTTATCCCAAAAGCCTGCAACAAAAAAAGATGACCGGCTGGTCACCTTCCGTTGGATCATTGGGTTGTCAGAGCGATCGGATGCATTTTTTCAACTCGCCGGCCGGTTCCACATGAACATGCACATGGAGGATGTTGTCAAAGCCGATTAACTGTTTTTCCACCTTTTCCGTGATCTCATGGCTTTCTTCCACCGACAAATAAGGATTCACTGCGATCGTGATTTCCACGAAAACATACGGACCGTGATAGCGTGCCCGGAGTTCCCGGACCTGGTCAATTCCGCTGATCTTAAGCACCTCTTGTTCAATTTTCTCCAGCTTCTCTTGATCAAATCCGTCCATCAGTTCGTCAACAGCCGGGCGGCCGATCTCCCAACCGGTTTTAAAAATCATGCCTCCGACCACCACCGCCAGAAGCAGGTCCATCCAATGCCAGCCCCAATAAGCTCCCGCCATGCCCACCGCTGTCCCGAGACTGACCAATCCATCGGACCGGTTGTCACAGGCCGCGGCTTCCAGGGCTTGGCTTCCGGTTTTTTTGCTCAGCGAAAAATTGACATACGACACGCCGAACATGACCAGCGCCGAACCAAACGACACGGCAAAGGCCCACGGATGCACTTCATTTTGCGGCGGACGCCACACGGCCTGAACCGCACGCACCCAAATTTCCACCGCCACCAACACCATGAACGAAGCTGCCACCAGGGTGGCTATGGTTTCCGCCTTGCGATGGCCAAACGGATGGTTATGGTCTGCCGGTTGCTGTGAAACTTTTAATCCGATCAGGATAGCAAAGGAAAGCAATAAATCGGAAACATTGTTCAATCCATCCGCAAACATCGCTTCGGATTGGATATGTAAACCCGTCCAACATTTCAAAAGAGACAAAACCAGGTAGGCGGCCATACTGAGCCATGCCCCTTTTTGGGCGTTCCTTTGGTCCGGTCCGGATACATTCAACAAATCTCTCCACTCCTTTTCCCTGCCAAAGCATTCTTATCATAAAAGGCAAACCGGATTTTCGTCCAGAGCAACGTTTTTTGCCCTGGCGAGAAAAACTGGCATCCCTCATCTTTTTTGGATAAGTCCAAATTTCCCGATTGTCACCAGGCTTTGATAGAACTTACCCGTTGACAAATGGTATGATGGAGACAGTATTGACTGAATGGAGATAGGTGGGTTATTGGTATGTGGAAAAAAGAAATCGTACAAGAAGCATGTCGCAAATTTCAGGGAAATGCAGATTCACTCCGGTTCCTGGGCGGATTTCACCAAAATGTCTATGAGTATGAGCGGGACGGGGAACGGTTCATCTTGAAACTGATTCCGATTGCCCGAAAAGACGAAAGCCAATTGAATCTGGAACTGCAATGGATCTCTTATCTCCGGTCCCACGGCGTCCGGTTGCCGGAGACCGTCTTGTCGGAAAACGGCCGGCCGGTCGAAACCATCATTCGATTGCCCATTCCTTGCTGCATCATTTCTTATAAAAAGGAAAAAGGAGAAAAAATCCATGCTTCCAATCCGTATGTATGGAACCCCCGATTGCTGCGCCGGATCGGACAAACAATGGGAAAGATCCATTCACTGTCATCCCGGTTTTCGCAACGTGCTGACATCCCGGCATATGAAGAATGGAATGAAGGAGAGATCTTTTACCGGGACTTCTCTTTTGTGGACGGCTGGATCGCCGACCGCTTCAGTTTGTTTTTGCAAAAAGTCCGCTCCTTCCCCAAAAACAGTCAGTCTTACGGTTTGATCCACAATGATTTCCAACCCGGGGGCTTTTTGGTCGACCCGCATGATCAGGTGATTTTGTTTGACTTCAAGCACATAAAATACCATTTCTTTACATACGAGATTGCCACCCTTCTTTTTCATGCTTTGGAAGGGTTTCCCGAAAAAAATCATGAAATGCTCAAAGATTCGTTCCTCCATTCATTGATGGAAGGATATTTTTTGGAACACCACCTGGAAGACGGCTGGCAGGAACAAGTGGACTTTTTCTTGGAATACCGGCTGTTTTTCTTGTATATTTCCCTTCTCACCTTGATTCCGACCGAAAAATTGAACCACTGGCAAAAGGAACAACTCCTTCGTTTGAAAAGCCGGCTGGAAAAACGACAATTTTTGATCCGGACCGAATAAAAAAAGCCACCTCGCCGGGTGGCTTTTCATTATTGAATGTAGTTCCGCGGATTGACAGGCGTCCCGTTTTTATGTACCTCAAAATGCAAGTGCGGGCCGGTCGACCGCCCGTTGTTCCCGACGGCGGCAATTTGTTGCCCTCTGGAAACGCGCTGTCCGACACTGACATTTACTTGGTAACGGTACATATGGGCATAAAGGGTGCTCAATCCGTTGCCATGATTAATGATCACGTAAATTCCGTACCCACCAGGGTTCGATTTAATCAATTGAACCACGCCGGATTCTGCGGCGTAAATCGGTGTCCCCACCGGACGGGGAATGTCAATTCCCGCATGAATGTGGCTGCCGCGGTTTTGGGAGAAATTCCAATAAACCGTTCCGCGCGTGCTTGGAAAGGCTAGAATCCCGCCTCCCCCGCCAGAACCGGCGTATTTTTGCATCAGCTCTTTTTCCTTGGCTTCCAGCTTGTTCAATTCTGCCTGGTGTTTTTGAAGTTGCGCCTCAATCTCTTTTACTTTTGCTTCCGATTGTTTCAAAAGTTCAGATTGAGCTTTCTTTTTCTCTTCCAACTCTTTTTTGTTTTTTTCCAGATCCATTTTTGCCTTCACAAAAACATTGAGTTCATTGGCCTGTTCTTTCATGAGAATGCGCATCACTTCAAACCGTTCCAAAAATCTGGAGAACGAATCCACACTGAACAGGTGAGCCAAATGCGTCCCGTCCCCCTGGAGATACATGCGTCTCAAGTTTTCCCCGAACGACTTTTCATGCTTTTCCAGGTACGTTTGATTGGCTTCGATTTTCTTGTTGATCTCACCGATTTGTTGGTCCAATTTGGTGATTTCTTGTTCCACTTTCGCCAATTCTTTCTGGGTCTCTACCTTCATGTCCTGAATTTTTTCGATTTCGCCTTCGGACTTTTTCTGTTGGTCACGTACTTCTTCCAGTTCTTTTTTTCCGGACTCCGCACTCACCTGTTTTGCATCGGTGATGAAGGATGCGGACAGGACACAGGCCGTAAGTAAAATGGAAAGCAGCTTCCTGACCATCTGTCTCTCCTCTTTTTTCTCAGTTTTTGAAGCTTTTACTATTCTACTATTTTAGCAAAA
This sequence comes from Thermoactinomyces sp. CICC 23799, assembly GCF_016055145.1. Classification (NCBI taxonomy): domain Bacteria; kingdom Bacillati; phylum Bacillota; class Bacilli; order Caryophanales; family Thermoactinomycetaceae; genus Thermoactinomyces; species Thermoactinomyces sp. CICC 23799. The sequence continues at coordinate 64,094 of NZ_JAECVV010000011.1, read as the reverse complement.
ATAATCCAAACACCGATTACCAAAATTTATAACAGATTAGTGATACCAATCTGTCCTTTTTCAAGTATTTTTTACCAGATCCATCCATGACAGAATCTTATTCTCTTTCCAGAAACTCTAACTCTTTGACAGATCAAGGATATCTTTTAATCCAATCATTGTCAAAGCCCCTTCCGGTTCATAACCTCCTTTCAATCAAGTTCACCGGCGAATTCCCCGGCGATTGTGTCGATCCTTTGAACAAGAGAAAAGTTGTACTTAATCCAAGATTCTCATTCGAATATAAACGTAGGATCGCCAGAAGTCATATGATTCTATTTTTAATCCAGAAAACCCGCAAAATCATTCATTCTTTACCAACTTCATGAAAAGACACCTGAAGAGGTATTGCAAAATGAGACGAAAAATTGCCAATATCATCTTTTCCTTGTTTTTTGTCGGATCGTATCAGAAAAGAGCCGCCGGCGGAACACTCGGTGTATTGCTCGGGATCCTGCCGATCGGACACACGGCATGGATAATCGGACTCATCCTCAGCCTGGTCTTTCGTCTGAATCTGCTGGCGGTCTGTGTGGGAATTTGTGTTTCGCTTTTGTATCCGCTTCTGCATGTGGCGGTGTACCGGATGGGGATGGACCGGTTTTTTCCCACCGCGGATGAAACCGCTCTTTATCTCTTGACCGGCGCCCTGTATTTGCTTGTATGCCATGGGATTTTTTACTTTCTTTACAAAGACGTACATATCCGGACGCTATCCAATGAAGAAAAAATGTTTGTCTTCCATGACCGAGGCAGAAGGTGGAGATTTTTAAAGCGGGCTTTCCTGATTTTAAGCCTTCTTTCCCTGGTCAGCCTGACCGTTTTCGGGATCAGCCTGTATGATCATCCGGTTGTCCCTCCGCTCTATTCAAACTCATGGGCGGATTCTTCCATTCAGCCGGCCGAACGGAAGCCCGGTCCTTCCGACAATGAATCGCCTTTGTTCCCAAGGGAGACCGGAGCTCAAGAAGCGAAAGATTTCACCACTTATGCCTATTACGTCCCTTGGGATTCCAAAGGTTGGTTTGATTTAAACACACTGGAGCACATCAAAGACATCGACGTGCTGATTCCGGAGTGGTATTCGCTCACCCCCGATTTGACGCTGGACATCAAACGGGACGAGAATGTGGACAAGCTGGCTGAAAAACATCATGTCAAAATCATTCCAAGACTGAATAATTTTGCCGGTCAAGAGTGGGACGGACCGGCTGTCCGGCGCCTGCTGGCCTCGCCGCAAAAGCGCGCCGCATTGATTGAAAATCTGCGCCAAGACGTGAAGAAACAAGGCTATGCCGGGATCAACATTTATTTTGAAAAGGTCCGGGCTGAAGACAAACGGCGGTTCACCCAATTCATCAAAGAACTGTCTTTTGCCTTTCATCAGGACGGGCTCAAGGTGATCCACAGCGTCCCGATTCACGATCCTGCTTATGATCTCCTTGCGCTGTCCAAATATGCCGATTATCTGGACATCATTTTGCATGAAGAACATCATAAAGAAGGGTCTCCGGGGCCGGTTGCCTCCTTTGACTGGGTGAAACAATCCCTGGAGAATCTGCCGGTTCCTCCTTCCAAACGGATTATCAGCCTGGGGACTTACGGATACGACTGGACGGTTGGAAAGCAAACACCAGCTGAATCCCTGACATTCGACCAGGTCATGTTGCTGGCCCGACAACATGATTTGAAGATTGAATGGGACCGGGCAAGCAACAATCCCACCCTGCGTTATAAAAAAGGAAATGAAGAACACATTGTCTGGTTTTTGGATGCGCCGGCCTTTTCCAACCAATTGCGCCTGATCCGGCAATATGGCGCCGAGGGGATTGCCTTTTGGCGGCTGGGTTCGGAAGACCAAGCGATTTGGCCGTTGATTAACCGGGATCCCGATGCCTTGGCCGCTATCAAGCAAATCTCCAGCCCCATTCCCGAATACATCGGCAACGGGGAAATCTTGTCTGTCGCGGACAACGAAAAAAAGGAACCCGTGACATCGCCATGCAAAACGGGAAATGGATCCAATCCGTCGACTACCGTCACCCGTCTTCCCCGCTTCTGATTCAGCGGTTTGGCTCGGTGGACGGGAAGAAAATCGCACTCACGTTTGATGACGGTCCCGACGGCACCTATACCGGGAAAATTCTGGACATTTTAAAAGAGCACAATGTCAAAGCTTCTTTTTACATTACCGGCAGAAATGCCGTGTTACACCCGGATCTGGTGGAACGGTTGTATGAGGAAGGGCACGAAGTCGGCAACCATACGTACTTTCACCCTCATTTGGGACAAGTCCATCCGTTGCGCGTGCAGTTGGAGTTGCATGCAACCCAACGGTTGTTCCAAGCCTTTACCGACCACACCATGACCACGTTCCGCCCTCCCTATCAAGTGGAGTCGGAACCGCACCTTGGATGAAATCCGGGCCATGGTGCGGGGAAGCGGATACGGATATACGATGATCAGCAAAAACATCGAAACGTTCGACTGGCAAAATCCACCCAGCGAACAAATCCAAAAACGCGTGTTAGCCCAATTGAATCTGGGACATATCGCGCTCATGCACGATGCCGGCGGGGACCGCTCGGCAACGGTCCGTGCGTTGCCCGGCTTGATTGAAACCCTGAAAAAAGAAGGGTACCAATTTGTCACCGTCAGCGAGTTGACCGGAAAAACGCGGGAGGAAGCCATGCCTTCCATCCAGCCGGAAGAAAAAATTTATATGCCGTTTGTCAAAGCCGTGTATACCGTATGGGGCTTGTTTCAACACAGCTTCACCTTTCTCATCTATGCGGGCATCGGCATCGGGTTTGTCCGGGTCGCCTTTTTGATGTATTTCTCCTTCCGGCAGCGGATCAAATTCAAAAGGCGGGTCAAATGGCTGAACCGGGGAGCAGAACTGGTCGATTTCCATCCGATGGTCAGTGTGGTGATCGCTGCTTACAACGAGGAAAAAGTGATTAACAAAACGATTCATTCGGTCCTGAAAAGCCGTTACGACCAGTTGGAAGTGATCATCGTCAATGACGGATCCACCGACCGGACCGAAGCGGTGATCAAACAAGAGTTTTATCATGATCCCAGAGTGCGGGTGATCACCCAGCCCAACAGCGGAAAAACAACGGCCATCAACCGGGGATACCGTTTGGCCAAAGGGGAAATCATTGTGTCGATTGATGCCGACACCCTGATTGCAGAAGACACCATCCCGCTTTTGATCCGGCACTTCCAGGACGAAAAGGTGGCGGCGGTCTCCGGGAACGTCAAAGTGGGAAACGTCCGGAACCTGATCACGCTGTGGCAACATGTGGAATATATCACAGGATTTAACTTGGAACGGCGGGCTTTTGACGATTTGAACTGCATTCCGGTCGTTCCGGGAGCCATCGGTGCCTGGCGCAAAAAAGCCGTTGAAGAAGTCGGTTATTTCAAGCATGACACCTTGGCGGAAGACACCGACATCACCATCACCCTGTTGCGCCACGGCTACAAAGTGGAGTTCGAAGTGCGCGCGCTGGCTTACACCGAAGCGCCTGAAGACTTAAAAAGCCTCATCAAACAGCGGACCCGCTGGATTTACGGAACGTTGCAATGTTTGTGGAAACACCGGGGCGCTCTTTTCTCCAGAGAGCAAAAAGCACTGGGATTTGTTTCCCTCCCCAATATGTGGATCTTTCAATATGGGGTGCAAACTTTCTCACTCTTTGTCGACTTGCTCTGCCTGATGAGTTTGTTTACGGAACACGCTGTCACCACCATGATGTTTTATGCCGGATTTTTGCTGTTTGACCTTTTGGCGGCTTATTTCGCCTTCCAATTGGAAAAGGAAAGCCCCAAACCGTTGAAATGGCTGTTTATCCAGCGGTTTGTGTACCGGCAACTCATGTCTTACGTCGTTCTCCGTTCGTTCTACTATGCATTAAAAGGCGTCTCGGTCGGTTGGAACAAACTGAACCGGAACGGAAATGTGCAGCTGGAAATAAAAGAACCCGTCAAACGAACCGGATGATGATCAAGCAAAAACTCTCCTGGTCACTTGGATCAGGAGAGTTTTTTGTTTCATTTCAACAATACAAAAACGGAGGCTTTTTATATGGTATCCGCTTTGCCCACCGGGCTTTGCTTTTCTTTTTTCCACAATGCTTCCATCTGCTCCAGTGTTTTTCCTTTGGTTTCCGGAACCATCCTCCAGATAAAGAGCGCGGACAGTACGCTCATGGTTCCGTAAAAACCATACGTGAATGCACCACTGAATTCCATCATGGCCGGATAAGTCGAAGAAATGAAGAAATTGGCCAGCCATTGGGCGGCAACCGCCACCGCCATGGCCTGCCCCCGGATTTTGTTGGGGAAAATTTCGGATAACATCACCCAGCAAACCGGTCCCCAAGACATCATAAACGACGCGGTGTAAAACACCATGAAAAACAAGGCCCAGATGCCAAACCATTGGAGTGATGCAAACGCCGCCATTCCGAACATGCCGGCGGCCATTCCGATTGAACCGGTGATCAATAAAGGCTTTCTTCCCCATTTGTCCACCGTTTGAATGGCAACAATGGTGAAAATGACATTGACGGCCCCCATGACCACGGTTTGGACCATGGATGCATTTTGGCCGGCGCCCATGCTTTCAAAAATGCGCGGGGCATAATAGAGCGCCACATTAATTCCGACAAATTGCTGGAAAACCGAAAGCAAAATCCCCACGGCAACGACAAGCTTTCCGTAAGAAAACAGCCGGCCGGCTTTCACTTTTTGCCGCAAAGACGCCTCGATTTCCGCCAAAATTTCCCGCGCCCGGTCTTTGGAGCCATAGATTTTCTTTAAGATGTCAAACGCTTGGTCCCTGCGGCTTTTGGAAGCCAGGAATCTCGGGGTTTCGGGAACGAAAAACAATAAAACCAAAAACAGGGTGGCCGGAACCAGTTCAGATGCCATCATGTACCTCCAACCCCGGTCGACAATCCACTCCATCGAATGGCCGCTGGCAATCATCCAGTTCACAATGTATACCACCAATTGCCCGAAAATAATGGCAAATTGGTAGTAAGAAACAAGCCTTCCCCGGACGGATGCAGGGGCGATTTCCCCGATATACGTCGGTGAAGCGGCGGATGCGATTCCGACTCCGACCCCGCCAAGAATCCGGTAGAAGTTAAACATCCACAGCAATCCCATCGTGGGCTCCCCCGCTTGGAAAAACAAGAACTCCGGCCAGGCCGAACCCAAGGCTGACAAGATAAATAAAACAGCCGATACCAACAATGCATTTTTGCGGCCGATGGAATTGGAAATCCATCCGGAAATCATGGCGCCAAGGATGCAACCGATCAATGCGGAAGACACGGTCAGCCCGTGAGCGAGTGAACCAAGCCCGAGACTTTGGATCATGTACACTTCAATGGCTTGCTCCGCCCCGGAGATGACGGCCGTGTCATAGCCGAACAAAAGCCCTCCCAACGCCGCAGTCAAAGTGAGTGATAAAATATAAAAACGATGCGTGCCATCCTTCATCCGTTTTGAGGGACAAGCCCCCTTTTCGGGGGCAGGTCCTCCGCCTCCTCTCTGTGTCAAGGCATTCACCGGAAGAAACCTCCTGATTTACTTCCCGGCCACAACATTTAACAAGTATTGGTTGATGGTGGCTTTGATCTGTTCCAACCTCCCGGATTCATTGCGGATTTCGCTTAAGCCCAGCGCATATTCTTCCAACTTGTGAAAATCCGTTTTCCCTTCGACAATCGCTTTTCCGATTCCATCCCGATAACTTTCGTACCGTTTTTCGATCCATCCATCCAGCACTTGATCCTCGATCAATTTTTGTGCCACTTTGAGCCCCACGGCAAAGCTGTCCATTCCGACAATATGGGCCAGGAATAAATCATCCGGTTCAAAGGAGCCGCGGCGCACTTTGGCGTCAAAGTTCAATCCGCCCGGCTTCAAGCCGCCGTTTTTCAGAATTTCATACATGGCCAGCGTGGTGGCATACAAATCGGACGGAAATTCATCGGTATCCCAACCCAACAGAGGATGACCCTGATTGGCATCCACAGACCCCAGCAAGCCGTGAATCCGTGCATAGCGCAGTTCATGTTCAAAAGTGTGGCCGGCAAGGGTGGCATGGTTGGCTTCAATATTTAATTTGAAATCATCTTGAAGGTCATAATGTTGCAAAAACGCATAACAGCTGGCTGCATCAAAATCGTACTGGTGCGTGGTCGGCTCTTTGGGTTTCGGTTCCAGCAACAACTGCCCTTCAAAGCCGATTTCTTTGGCATAATCCACCGCCATGCGGAAGAAACGGGCCAAATTGTCCAATTCCAGCTTCATGTCGGTATTCAAAAGCGTTTCATATCCTTCGCGCCCGCCCCAAAACACATAATTTTCCGCTTCCAGCTCTTTGGCAATTTCCAATCCTTTTTTCACTTTGGCCGCTGCATAGGCAAACACATCCGCTTGGTTGGAAGAGGCCGCCCCGTGCACAAAACGCGGATGCGTAAAGTTGTTGACGGTGTTCCACAGCAATTTGACCTTGCTGTCTTTCATGTAATCCTTGATCATTGACACAATGATATCCAGGTTTTGGTTGGTCTCTCTTAAATTGCTTCCTTCCGGCGCAATGTCCACATCGTGGAAACAAAAATAACGGACCCCCAGTTTTTCAAAAAATTCGAAGGCTGCTTCCACCCGCGCCTTGGCCAGATCCAACCCCTGATACCGGTCCCACGGCCTGAGTGCCGTTCCGCTTCCAAACGGATCGGATAAATCTTCGGTAAAGGTATGCCAATAAGCCACACTGAACCGCAAGATCTCTTCCATGGTTTGGCTGCCGACTTTTTCCTCCGGATTGTAGTGCTTAAAAGCAAATGGATTGGATGATTCCGGACCTTCATACCGGATTTTTTTGATATTGGGGAAACTGCTCATCTGCCTCTTCTCCTTTCATGATTCGACGATGGAAAAAACCAAACTTTGTTTATCCTTTAAATTAAGTTAACCGCAAAATGAAAACGTTGTCAATATAAAATGCTTATTCAAACAAAGATATCTCGTTGTATCCATCAGATTATTTTCATCGACTTTATTCACCCTTTAAACTATTTATATCAAAAAACGAATAAAAAAGAGGCCTCCATTCATGGAATGGAGGCCTCTTTTATCAGATCAACGGGCTTTCAGGGCTTGATTACATCATGCCGCCCATTCCGCCCATTCCTCCCATATCCGGAGAACCGCTGTCTTTTTGTTCTTCCGGTTTGTCAGCCACAACGGCTTCCGTGGTGAGGAACATGGCAGCAACGGATGCTGCATTTTGCAGTGCGGAACGGGTTACTTTCGCCGGGTCCACAACACCAGCTTGGATCATGTCAACCCATTCGCCGGTTGCAGCGTTGAATCCGACTCCGGCTTCTTCTTTTTTCAGACGTTCCACGATGACGGAACCTTCCAATCCGGCGTTGAAAGCGATTTGACGTACCGGCTCTTCCAGTGCACGTTTGATGATGGAAACACCGGTTTTTTCGTCGCCGATCGGCAAGGAGCTTTCCAGATCTCCCACAACATTGATCACATTGACCAGCGCGGTTCCCCCACCGGCAACGATTCCTTCTTCCACAGCGGCACGGGTGGAGTTGAGCGCGTCTTCAATGCGCAATTTTTTCTCTTTGAGTTCGGTTTCGGTTGCGGCACCGACTTTGATGACGGCCACACCGCCAGCCAGTTTGGCCAGACGTTCTTGCAGTTTTTCTTTGTCAAACTCGGAAGTGGTTTCTTCGAGTTGTTGACGGATTTGGTTGACACGGGATTGGATGGCACTGGGTTCACCGTAACCGTCAACGATGATGGTGTCGTCTTTGTTGACGCGTACTTGGCGGGCACGGCCGAGCACTTCGAGTCCGACGGATTTCAGGTCGAGACCCAATTCTTCGGAGATGCGTTGTCCACCGGTCAAGATGGCAATGTCATCGAGCATTGCTTTGCGGCGGTCACCGAATCCGGGTGCTTTCACAGCCACAGCGGTGAACGTTCCGCGCAATTTGTTCACAACGAGGGTGGCCAATGCTTCCCCTTCCATGTCTTCAGCAATGATCAACAATTGTTTGCCTTGTTGTACCACTTTTTCCAAGATCGGCAGGATTTCTTGGATGCTGCTGATTTTTTTGTCGGTGATAAGAATGTACGGCTCATCCAAAACAGCTTCCATTTTGTCGGTGTCGGTTACCATGTAAGGAGAAATGTAACCGCGGTCGAATTGCATCCCTTCCACCACTTCGAGTTCGGTGGCGAATCCTTTGGATTCTTCCACGGTGATGACACCGTCTTTGCCCACTTTTTCCATGGCTTCGGCAATCAATTTACCGATTTCCTCATCGTTTGCAGAAATGGCTGCGACTTGGGCAATGGAGTCTTTTCCTTCGATCGGTTTTGCGATTTCATGAATTTGTTCAACAGCTTTTTTAACCGCTTTTTCGATTCCTTTGCGGAGAATCATCGGGTTTGCACCGGCAGCCACGTTTTTCAATCCTTCACGGATGATGGCTTGTGCCAAAACAGTAGCTGTGGTGGTACCGTCTCCGGCAACGTCGTTGGTTTTGGTTGCTACTTCTTTTACCAACTGTGCACCCATGTTTTCAAAAGGATCTTCCAATTCGATTTCTTTTGCAATGGTTACACCGTCATTGGTAATCAAAGGAGAACCGAATTTTCTTTCCAATACCACGTTACGGCCTTTCGGTCCGAGGGTTACTTTTACCGCATTCGCCAGTGCGTCCACTCCGCGCAGCATTGCACGACGGGCTTCTTCGCTGAATTGAATTTCTTTTGCCATGACTCACCGTCCCCTTTCCATATGTAAGTGAAATTTATATCTCAATGACTGTAATCAGTCAACAATTGCGAGGATATCACTTTCACGCAAGATGAGGTATTCTTTGTCGCCGTATTTTACTTCGGTTCCGGCATATTTGGAAAAGATCACATGGTCTCCTTCTTTGACTTCCAATGCGATCCGGTTTCCATTGTCATCCAGGCGGCCGCTTCCAACCGCAACAATGCGTCCTTCTTGCGGTTTTTCTTTGGCGGTGTCCGGCAAAACGATGCCGCTGGCTGTTTTTTCTTCTTTTTCTACTGCTTCCAAGACAACACGATCACCCAAAGGTTTGATCATTTGCGAAACCCTCCTTTGTTAGGTGGATGAATTTGTCATATTGTTAGCACTCATCAAAGCCGAGTGCTAACATCCATTAAATATAATATTCCTCTCATCTTCATTTTTCAAGTGGGGAGCCAAAAAAACTATCAAAAATCACGTTCCGGCAAAAAAGAAAGCGATTCCCAACCCGAATCGCTTTCCAAATCCCGGTCTTATGTTTTGTTTGCGAAATGCTCCATAAACAACCATCTCATATTGACTGGTTTAAATCAAGACGGATCTTAAAATCATCTTCCGGGCCTCCTGCTGACGAGTGGCCGGAAGAACCGCCGTCCTGGCGGGTTCCGCCTTTAAACAAAGGGAGCAACCGTTCTGCAAAAAATTTGGCGACACGCTGCCTGACCGATGGTATGGCCAATAACGTTATCAAGACAAAAGCGAAAAAAAACACCTTTGGAAAATGGTCTTTCGAACATGGACTCATGCTACTCCTCCTTCCATCAAGAATTGTTCCCCAATCCATATGAACCTATGTAACGCAAAAACTCCCGGCAGAAACCGGGAGTTTTTCGCCAATCATTCATTTTCTTCTTCCCACTCGGCATCTTCGCGCTCCATGCGCCGTGACAAAAACGAGGAAATGGAAATACTTACTTCATATAACAAGATCAGCGGAATGGAGACCAGGATGTTGGCAATTGGCTCCGGCGGCGTGATTAAAGCCGCGACAATCACCAGTCCCAAGTATGCATAACGCCGCACTTTTCGCAACAAATCCGGCGTCACCAGGCGGATGCGCGTCAAAAACAACGTGATCACCGGCAATTCAAAAAACAGCGCGAGCGGCAGGATCACCCCGAACAAAAAACTGAATGCATATTGTACGCTGAAGTTTTCCTGCAACCCCATCTGTCCGCCAAGCATCACCAAAAAATCAAGGATGTAAGGAAAGATGACAAAATACCCGAAAGCAACGCCCGTTAAAAACAATCCCAATGAGACCGGAATATAAATCAACGCGGCCCTTTGTTCATTCGGGTGAAGACCCGGACGGACAAACTGCCAAAGGTGATACATCCAGACGGGCGAACTGATCACCAAAGCCATAATGACCGATATTTGCATATAGATACGAATCGGATCAATCGGATTCAAAATGACGATTTTGTAATCGGAAAACAAGTCCTGCTTAATGAACAAAAACACATCCTGCGAATAAAAAAAGCTTCCGATTAAGGCGACGAAAAAAAAGACCAAGCTCCATATAATACGGCGTCGAAGCTCCCCTAAATGCTCTGTGATCGGCTGTTGTTCATCGCTCATGCTCCAATGCTCCCTTACAATCATCTGTGGCAATCATTTTTCCGTCGTCAAAGACTCTTCTTCGCTGTCCCCCGGGTTCCCTTCCGGAAAGTTTTTAAGGAAGTAAATCAATGTCTGCAGTTCGATCGTCAAATCGATATTGTGAATCCGCACATAAGGCGGTGCCGTCAGACGGGCCGGCGTGAAGTTTAAAATTCCCCGGATCCCGTTTTTGACCAAAAAATCTGCCGTGGATTGAGCTGCATTCAGCGGAACCGTCAAAATCGCCACTTCGACATTGTGCAGCTGGGTCACTTCCGACAGGCGATCCATGGAATAGACCGGAATGCCATCCACATCTTTTCCCACTTTGTTCGGGTCCTGGTCAAAACCGGCAACGATCTTTGTATTGTGGCTGCGGTAAAAATTATATCTCAATAATGCCGTTCCAAGATTTCCCACACCGACCAAAACCACATTGGTGACCTCGTCCTGTTTCAAGAAATCCCGTAAAAATTGAAGCAGATAAGTAACATTATAACCGTAACCTTTTTTCCCGAGCTCACCGAGGTAAGAAAAATCGCGGCGAATCGTCGCCGGATCTATATGCAATGCATCGCTCAAATCCGCTGAAGAAACGCGTTGTTTCCCAATCGCATGCAATTTTTCCAAATAACGATAATATAAAGGCAACCGCTTTGCCGTCACCTGCGGTATTTTATTTTCAGGCATCGTGCCAACATACACCTCCATCAATGTGAATCAACGCACAAAAGTTTGGCAAAAAACATCATACCATAAAACTTGTAAATTCGGGTGGTTCACTTAATTTTTAACCGGGTCAATTCCAACATCTGCTGCGGGGAAACCACCCAGTCCATCCGGCAATCATGGGGCTCGGGCTTCACATCCTTTACAATTTGCTCATCATAAGCGACGCCCATACGGACCGCTCCGGGGTGGCGGGATAAAAACCGGTCATAATACCCGCCGCCATATCCGAGACGAAAGCCTGACACATCGAAGCCGACGCCCGGTACGATCACCAATTCCACTTCCTGAACGTCAACCTCCTGACAAAAGGAAGCATCCGGTTCCAAAATGCCGTAGGCTCCTTCGGTCAAATCCTTCAACCCCCGAATCCGGAAGCAACGGATGGACTTTTTTTCTTTTTCGGTCTTTGGCAAAATCACCCGTTTGCCGGATGAAAGCGCTTCTTTCAATGCAGGCAAAACATCCGCTTCACCACGAACCGGCATATAAAACATCACCGTTTTTGCCTGCTTGTAAGCCGGATGGCCCGTCACCTTCCGGCAGATAATATCAGAACATTCTTTCTTATATGCGGAAGAAAGACGGCTGCGGACTTCAAGCAAATGCCGGCGCAGTTCCTTTTTATTTTTCATGTTATTCATTCCTTCAAGGCCATGAAAAAACAGTGATTGATTCTTACATTATAACCTTTCTTTTTTCAATAATCCACCGGCGATAAGAGACGGCCTGGATTGATTTGCCCTCCGGCAAGGACTCGATTACACTGGACATGAGCGAGGTGGAACGAATGCTGTTACAAGCGAAAAACATAGAAAAAACATTTGGGGGAAACATCATTTTTCAAAATGTGGACCTGAAAATCAATGAAGGGGAACATATCGGACTCATCGGCCCGAACGGCGCCGGCAAATCCACGCTTTTAAAAATTTTGATCCGGGAACTGCTGCCCGACGAAGGCGAAATTCATCTTTCCAAAAAAGCCGGAGTCGGCTATTTGGCGCAAAACAGCGGGCTTCAGTCCGAAAAAACGGTCTGGGATGAACTTTTGCTCCCGTTTCAAGAACTGATCGGGATGGAAAAACAGCTCCGCCAGTTGGAAACGGAAATGGGCAAAGAAGAAGTATACACCCGGCCGGACATCTATGAAAAGACATTGGAAAAATATTCCTCTTTACAATCCGCATTCGAAGAAAAAGGCGGATATGCTTATGAAGCCAAGATCCGGAGAGCTTTAACCGGATTGGGATTGGGCGGCATCGACTGGAAAGCGACACCGGTCCAATCCTTGAGCGGAGGGCAAAAAACCCGGGTCGCCCTGGCCAAATTGCTTTTGGAAGAACCGGATTTACTCATCTTGGACGAGCCGACCAACTATCTGGACATGGACGCGACAGCCTGGTTGGAGCAAATGCTCGCCAATTACCCGGGGGCTTTGCTTCTGGTTTCCCACGACCGGTATTTTCTGGACCGTCTGGTCACCATCATCTATGAACTGGAAAACCATCAGGTCACCCGGTATGTGGGCAATTATTCTTCCTATGTGAAACAGAAAGAAGCGAGATGGGAGCAACAACAAAAGCGGTACGAAAAGCAACAAGCCGAAATCAAAAGGATGGAAGAATTCATCGAGCGAAACATCGCCCGGGCTTCCACCACCAAGCGGGCACAAAGCCGCCGCAAAGCGCTGGAAAAAATGGAACGCATCGAACCGCCGTCCCCGCGCCCGCGCAAAGCGGCCATCCGGTTTGAACCGGCTGTCCGAAGCGGGAAAGAGATTCTGGAAGTCAAAAATTTAACCATCGGATACGAAAAGCCGCTCATCCAAAACCTCGACTTCCGCATCGAACGGGGGGAACACATTGCGCTGATCGGTCCGAACGGACTGGGGAAATCAACGTTGTTAAAAACCATCGCCGGCAAGCTTCCTCCGCTCGGCGGGACGTGGAAGTGGGGAACACAAGTGGAAATGGATTACTACGATCAGGAACAACAAGAGTTGAATCCGGATCTTTCAGTGATTGACGAACTGTGGAATGATCACCCCCGCCTGGATCAGACCACCATCCGCTCCGCACTCGGGCAGTTTCTGTTTTACGGGGACCATGTCTTTAAAAAGGTAAGCAGTTTGAGCGGCGGGGAAAAAGCGCGTCTTTCTTTATGTAAACGCATGTTAAACCGGGCGAATTTTTTGCTGATGGATGAGCCGACCAACCATTTGGATATGCCCAGCAAAGAACGGTTGGAGCAAGCCTTGGAAGAATTTCCGGGAACCTTGCTGTTCATTTCGCACGACCGGTATTTCATCCGTCGCCTGGCCACCCGCATCTGGGAATTGACCCCCGACGGCATACGGGATTACCGGGGAAATTATGAATGGTACCTCGAGAAAAAGTCATTGGAGCAGTTTGAAGACAAAACCGTCCCTTCCGCGCAGGGCCCTTCATCCCCTCCTTCGCGGACCGAAGCGGATGCCTACCGGAAACGGGAAAAAGAAAAGCAACGCAAACAAAAACAACGCCGTCAGAAGTTGGAACGGCTGGAGCAAGAAATTGAACAACTGGAATCAAAAATTGAAGAGATTCACGCCAAGTTGTGCGACCCGGAAGTTTACAACGACCCGGCCTCCAGTGCGCCTTTGCAACAGGAATTGGCAAAACTGGAAGAGCAATTGGAAAAAACCACCAACGAATGGGCGGACTTGGCGGATGAATCATAGTCAAGCAACGCGGTTACGGCTGCCATCTGACAAAGAAGGCAGCCTTATTTTTGGTTATGGGCGCTTAATTGTTTTAAAAAGCGGGCTTGTTCCATCAACGCTTCCCGCGCTTCTTCAAGCGACACCCGACAAAACCGGATCCGGTCGCCCGGCATCAACTGGGCGATCTTCGGAAAATCCGCACGGATCACCGTTGCAATTTGTGTGTACCCGCCGGTCGTCTGGCGGTCGGCCAACAGAATAAAGGGCTGTCCGTCCGCCGGAACCTGAATGGAACCAAACGTGACCCCGGCGGATATAATATCCGCTCCGTTTTTGTGTTCCACCGGCCCACCCAAACATTGCAGGCCCATGCGGTTCATCCGGTGTGAACATTGGAATGTGGCGGAAGTAAACCGTTCTTTACCTTTTTGGGTGAAGGCATCATCATGCGGGCCAAAAATCACCCGGATTTTTTCCGGTTCTTTCTTTTTTTTCTTTCGGAACCACACCGGCGGAAGCCTCCGCCCCTTTAAAACCGAAGGATCCATCCACTTTTTTCCCACTTTCAGCTTGTCCCCTTGTTTGAGAGCCCGTCCGCCGTTTCCGCCGATCCCGGCGATGAGATCCGTGGACGCGCTCTTTAACACCTTGGGCACATCAATGCCTCCGGACACGGTGAGATAACAGCGGGCGCCATCCGGCTTTCCTTTCAGGGAGAGCAGACTTCCTTCCTTCCACAAAAAGACGGTTCCAAGCGGAATGTCCTTCCCGTCCAGCTTGGCCGAAAAATCCGCCCCGGTCAGGGCGGCCGCCAATGTTTCATGCGCACGGAAAACCGCCCCGATCAGGTTCATCTCAATGCCGGGGGCATCGGGAGGATTTCCGACCAACAGATTCCCGGTGTTTAACGAAAAACGGTCCACGGCCCCGCCGACCGTCACTCCCCACGCCTGGTAACCCGTTCTTCCCCCGTCTTGTACTGTGGACAAGAGTCCCGGATCCACCACTTCAATCATCCGAACCGGTCCCCCGCCGGACGAAGCACAATCCCCTCGTCCTCCAATTGTTTGCGTAAACGGGATACGAAAGAAACCGCTCCCGGATGGTCGCCATGCACACAAATCGTATCCGCCCTTAAAGGGACTACGGTTCCTTCGACAGTTGTCACCATCCTGTCTTTCACCATGGAGATCACTTGCCGGGCAGCTGCATGGATGTCATGGATCACGGCCTTCGGATGGCGCCGGGGGGTTAACGATCCGTCCGGCTGGTAAGTGCGGTCGGCAAATGCTTCTTCGGCCACCGTCAATCCGGCCTGTCGTCCGGCTTTGACCAGTTCGCTTCCGGACAGTGCAAACAAGATCAACTGCTTGTCCAAATCGCGGACGGCTTCGGCAATCGCCCGGGCCAATTCAGGTTGGACGGCGGCAAGATTGTACAACGCCCCGTGAGGTTTCACATGTTTCACCCGAACCCCTTCCACATCGGCAAATGCTTTTAATGCCCCCACCTGATAAATCACCATGTGGTACACCTCGTCTGCGGACATCTTCAGCTCACGCCGCCCGAATCCCATCAAATCGGGAAATCCCGGATGCGCCCCCAGGGACACTCCATATTGTTTGGCCAGTTTGACGCTGTGATACATGGTTTCCGGATCTCCTGCGTGGTAACCGCAGGCCACATTGCAGGAAGTAATCCACTTCATGATTTCCTCATCGTTTCCCAGCCGGTAATGCCCGAAACTTTCCCCCAAATCACAATTTAAGTCCACGGATGCTTGACCATTCACTTCCCTTCCCTCCTTTGACATAACGAATTGCAACAGGAAGTTCCCCATGATTGCATTTCTCTTTGATGGCGTAAAACGCCGGCTCGTCAACGGGGACAAATTGCACCAGGTCCCCGGCGCGCAATAATGATGGAGGAGATTGCTCCGGGAGAAACAAAGGCAGCGGTGTCCTGCCGATAATTCTCCAACCGCCCGGCACCTCCAGCGGATAAACGCCGGTTTGTTCGCCGGCAATCCCGACGGAACCGGCCGGAATTTTCGGGCGGGGCGATTCCCGCCTCGGCATCGCAATCCGGGAAGACATCCCTCCCAGATAAGCAAATCCCGGAACAAAGCCGATCATATAGACAAGGTAAGTTCCGCCGGCATGAATCCGGATCACCTCTTTGGCATCCATCCGGCGGAAGTGGGCCAGTTCCTCCAAATCGGGGCCGAATTCCCCGCCATAACAAACCGGAATTTCAATCACCCGCACCCGATC
This sequence comes from Thermoactinomyces sp. CICC 23799, assembly GCF_016055145.1. Classification (NCBI taxonomy): domain Bacteria; kingdom Bacillati; phylum Bacillota; class Bacilli; order Caryophanales; family Thermoactinomycetaceae; genus Thermoactinomyces; species Thermoactinomyces sp. CICC 23799. The sequence goes on along the minus strand of NZ_JAECVV010000011.1, from coordinate 47,854 downwards.
CTGCCCATCATCCACGGATTCGGCGGAAAAATCCACCAACTTGGATTGAAGTTCAAAAGAGGATAATAAAAACGGATCAAAATGAATGGTCACCCCTGTATACGAAGGAACCCATTCCACCACCCCGTTGATCTTTTGCTGCTCCAGCCATTTGCAAAAAGCCAGCACCTTCCGGTGAACGGCCGGATCGATTCGATCCCCCAGTTCAACAATCAGGGCTTGTTCCCCCAAGCATCGAAACCGGATCATGTTCCCTCCTCCCTGACCAGTCTTCATCTCACTTCATAATTTATTTTAATTTTAACATAATTTTATCTAAAATCTGATTATTCTTATCCTTATCTTTAAAAATAAAAAACCAATGTCGTCAGACATTGGTCAGTCTTCTTTTTGTCTCTATTTAATTTTCCCTGATCAGCGGGAGGTTGGCGTCTGCGTTTAAGGTTAACCCGGCCGTTTTCCCGTCCAACAGCTGATAGGTTCCTGCCGCAGCAATCATGGCCGCATTATCCGTACAAAGTTCCAGCGGAGGCATTTGAAGCCGGATGCCTTCTTGTCCGGCCCGCTCCTGCAAATGTTTCCGCAAGCCTTTGTTGGCCGAAACCCCGCCGGCGAGCAACAAATGTTTCGCGCCGGTTTGATGTACCGCCCGCATCGCCTTTTCAATCAGCACCTCGAGCACCGCTTCCTGGAAGCTGGCCGCCAAATTGGCTTCATTGATTTCTTCTCCCCGTTGCCTGGCGTTGTTCACCAAATTCATGACAGCCGATTTCAGCCCGCTGAAGCTGAAATCCAAGGAATCCGGTTCCAGCCAGGCCCGCGGCAGGTCATATTCAGGCGTTCCCGTTGCCGCCAGCCGGTCGATGTGCGGCCCTCCCGGATAAGGGAGATTCATCAACCGCGCCACTTTGTCAAATGCTTCCCCGGCAGCGTCATCCCTTGTTTTTCCCAAAAGCTGAAATTGATTGTGCTCCTCCATGTAGATCAGTTCCGTATGTCCGCCGGAGACCACCAGCGCCACCAACGGGAAGGACAGCGGTTGCACCAGATGATTGGCATAAATGTGCCCTGCAATATGGTGCACCGGAATAAGCGGTTTTCCGGTGGCAAACGATATCGCTTTGGCCGCAGCCACCCCGATCAACAGCGCCCCGACCAACCCCGGGCCCTGAGTCACGGCAATTCCGTCCACTTCCTCCAAGCTGACCTTGGCATCCTGCAAAGCTTTTTCGATAATCAACGTGATCCGTTCCACATGGCGCCTGGAAGCCACTTCCGGCACCACGCCGCCAAATTTGCGGTGGATGTCCATCTGTGATGAAATCACATTGGATAAAACAGTGGTTCCGTTTTCCACAACGGCGGCGGATGTTTCATCACAACTTGTCTCAATTCCCAGAATGATGGTCCTTCTGTTCTCGTTCATTTAATGTCACCCACATAATTATCGCATCTTCTTTATTGTCGGTATAATAGCCTTTTCGAATTCCCGAACGGACAAATCCCAGTTTCTCATACATTCTTTTGGCCACTTCATTGGATACCCGCACTTCCAAGGTCATCTTTTCCGCCCCCAATTTTCTCGCCAAATCCATCACATAACTTAACGTCGCTTCGCCAATCCCTCGGCCCCGGTAATCCGGGTGAATGGCAATGTTGGTAATGTGCGCCTCGTCCAAAATCAGCCAGAACCCGCAGTAGCCGATCACTTTCTCATCATACGTGGCAACGGTGTAGTAAGCAAACTGGTTAAACATCAACTCATTATAAAACGCCTTGCGCGGCCAGGGGGTGGGAAATGAGCTTTTCTCCACCAGTTCAATCTGCGGCAAATCCATGATTTCCATCGGACGAAAAGCCACCAGATCGAGCGATTTTTTAGCCATTCGCCCCTTCCTTCCGTTGTTTTTTTAACCAATTGGCCTCGGCTTCGGTCATCTGCAAATACTCCGGGGAGAAATCCGGTGGTTCCGGCTGTTCCTGCCGGCTCCATTTTTGATAAGCCAGCCAAGCCAACGATGCCGGTCGGGGAATGTTTTCCTGCGGGGTTCCGAAACATGCCTGTTTGCCGAGTGTGGACCGGATGTCTTCTTCAAAACGAACCACGTCATCCCCCAAAAACAAAATTGGTTCGCCGGACTCTTTCAATTGTTGCAACCAAGCATCCACGGCAATCACTTGTTGGGGCAATTGTTCACGGATTTCATGGTTGCCCATGCGAAAGGCCCCGGTATAAACCCTGCGCCGGCGCGCATCAAACATCGGAACCACCCATCCGTCAAAACGGGCGCCGTTTAATGCCAACACCGCCAAACTGGACGCACTGTAAAGCGGGATTTGTCTTGCCCAGGACATGGCCTTGGCGGTGGTCACCCCGATGCGAATGCCGGTGTAAGACCCCGGTCCCCGTGTCACCGCCAAATGGGTGAGATCATCCACGGCAAGATCCAGGTCGTTTAACAGCCGCTCAATGGTGGGCATCAAGCGGACCGAATGGTTCTTGTGTAAATTGGTCACCGTCTCTCCCAAAATTTTTTGGTTTTCCAGATCCATCACGGCCACACCCATCACCAGCGTGGAGGTATCCATGGCGAGTAATTTCATCGGGCTGCCAACTCCTTCATCAATGAATTCCAACGCGGATCTTTGGAGCAAATCCGGATACGCCTCCGGTCCGTCTTCACCGTCAAAAACATCCACAACGTGGAATCCGGCAGGAGCGGCTCCACACGGGACGCCCATTCCACCAAACAAACCCCGTCCCCGTAAAAATACTCTTCCAATCCCAGCTCTTCTTCCGGAGAATCAATGCGGTACACATCCATGTGATAAAGGGGAAGCGTCCCTTCATATTCTTTGATAATGGTAAAGGTCGGGCTGTCCACCGGCCCCGGGATCCCCAGTGCTTTTGCAATTCCTTGGGCAAATGTCGTTTTGCCGGCTCCCAAATCCCCTTCCAGCGCGATGATATCCCCGGGTGTCAAATGCCGTGCAATGGTTCGGGCCAATGCCTTCGTCTCTTCTTCGCTGAACGTGTCAACCGTGCATTCTTTTTCCACAAATATCACCTGTTTGCAAAATGATTGTAACCGGATTTCTCCACTTTCAACCGCTTTTTATCCACTATTTTTTCAACACCGGGTTTCCCGGATTCCACTTGGCCGATGGCGGCGATTTTCCAATTTCTTCTCTTTGCCTCCCATTCAAAAGCTTCCCAGTGCTGGAACGGAACAGTTCCCAACAATTGAAAATCTTCCCCTCCGCTCCATACCCACTGATACGGATCCTGCCCGGAACTTTCCGCATAAGAAAGCAAAGCCGGAGACAAAGGGATTTTGTCTTCTTCAATCACGATCGTGACGCCGCTGGCTTCGGCAATTTCCCAAGCTTCCCGCGCCAGCCCGTCACTGATGTCATTCAGGGACACGCGGCTGTAAAAAGGAGAATCCGAGAGCCAAGGTCCGATCTGCAGCGGGGGATCCGGGCGACAGTGCGCTTCAATCAACGGTTTTTCCCCGTCAGAAGCTGTCCGGTTCTTCAATAGCAGATCCAATCCTGCCGCAGAATCCCCCAAAGTGCCCGTGACAAACAAAATGTCCCCCGGTTTGGCCGCCGAACGCCGGAGCGCATGTCCTTTCTCCACTTCCCCCGTCAAGGTCAACGTTAGGGTCAAAGGTCCGTCGGTACGGGTGGTGTCCCCGCCGATCAGGGTCACTTTGATTTCTTCTGCATACGCATACAATCCCTCGTAAATTTGGAGCAATTCATCTTCCTGCCATCCATCCGGAACCGATGCGCTGATCAGGGCATAAACCGGCACCCCGCCCATTGCATTGATGTCGCTTGCATTGACGGCAAGCAGTTTGCGCCCGATTTCCTGCAATGAAAGGGTGTCCCTGCGAAAATGGACGGTTTCCACCATCGTATCACAAGTCAAGACCATGGAATTTCCGGAAAGAGGCTGGACAACCGCCGCATCATCCCCGATATCCACTTCGATGTGCCTGTCCGGAGTCGGACGCCGGCTCAACCAAGACCGAATGAGCGCAAATTCGTCTTGCACCTTCAATCTCTCCTTTGACGGTAAAAAAATAAGGATCGCAGCAGTCACCGCGATCCGTTTTTCTCATCTCTATTTTGGAGCGGGTGAAGGGAATCGAACCCTCGCATTCGGCTTGGAAGGCCGATGTTCTACCACTGAACTACACCCGCAAATATAAAAATGGTCGGGGTGACAGGATTTGAACCTGCGACCTCCTCGTCCCGAACGAGGCGCTCTGCCAAGCTGAGCCACACCCCGATATAAGAAGTCTTTGCTTGGTGCGGTCGGCGAGACTCGAACTCGCATGGCCAAAGGGCCACTACCCCCTCAAGATAGCGTGTCTGCCAATTCCACCACGACCGCCCGGTTTACGTTTGGTGCGGGTGGAGGGAGTTGAACCCCCACGCCCGAAGGCGCTAGAACCTAAATCTAGTGCGTCTGCCAATTCCGCCACACCCGCATGACTGCTATTACGCACTGTCAGCTCTCATATCGACGAAAAACAGAATAACATGCTTTCGGGATAAAGTCAATAGAAAATTTATTTTTTATCGCATGTCCATTCATCATGTAAAGCCTCCTCAGCGAAAACCCCACCAAGGAGGCCAACCACTGTGGTGAGCCATGAAGGATTCGAACCTTCGACACCCTGATTAAAAGTCAGGTGCTCTACCAACTGAGCTAATGGCTCAAATTTGAAATGGCTGGGGAAGCAGGATTCGAACCTGCGCATCACGGAGTCAAAGTCCGTTGCCTTACCGCTTGGCTATTCCCCATCAATGGGGCGACCGGTGGGAATCGAACCCACGAATGCCGGAGCCACAATCCGGTGCGTTAACCACTTCGCCACGGCCGCCACGCATAAAATTGGCGGAGCTGACGGGATTCGAACCCGCGATCTCCTGCGTGACAGGCAGGCATGTTAGGCCTCTACACCACAGCTCCGCAACATCATATGGAAATGGTGGACGCTGACGGGATCGAACCGCCGACCCTCTGCTTGTAAGGCAGATGCTCTCCCAGCTGAGCTAAGCGTCCGTTTTGGTGACCCGTAGGGGATTCGAACCCCTGCATGCCAGCGTGAAAGGCTGGTGTGTTAAACCGCTTCACCAACGGGCCACGTTATGGCGGAGAGAGAGGGATTCGAACCCTCGCGGGGCCAGTAAGACCCCCTAACGGTTTAGCAAACCGTCCTCTTCAGCCACTTGAGTATCTCTCCGCATGGCTCCTCAGGCAGGACTCGAACCTGCAACCTACCGGTTAACAGCCGGGCGCTCTACCATTGAGCTACTGAGGATCATCAACAAGAGACGGATTGTATTATACCAAATCCCAAGCCAAATATCAAGGGATTTTTTCGTTTTTCTTTCGTCGTCATCAGTGACAATTAATAAATTACCATGCTCCACATTTCTCGTCAAGAGTTTTTTTAAAAAAATAATTTTTATTTTACAGCCCTCCCGCTTCAGCAAGAGGGCCTTTGTTGCCATCAGTCATCACTGCTTAAGATCGACAAAAGGTTTTTAAAGATGATGATAAAATCAAGATACAACATCAGCGCGCCGAAAATGGCCAATTTGGTTGCCGTTTTTTCATCATATGCCCGTTCGCTCATTCTTTTGATGTTTTGAATGTCATAAGCCGTGACAATGCAAAAGACCAAAACCAAAAGATAAGAAATCACCAGTTCCACAACGGAGCTATGCAGGAAGAACAAATTGACCAGCGATGCCAAAACGAGGCCGATCGCCCCCATGATTGCAATGGAACCGATTTTGGTCAAATTGATTTTGGTCACGTAACCGATGACGGCAAACAAGCCAAACATCCCGGCCGCAATGAGAAATGCCGTCCCGACCAGGGCCAGATCAAACTGCGCCAGAATCAATGTGAAGGTAACCCCGTTTAAAGCGGCATAGAGAAAGAAAGCGAAGGTTGCCATAAACGGAGTCAGCTTGTGAAGCAGCGCAGACAATCCGAACACCACAATCAATTCGGCAATCAAAATTCCCCAGAAAACTCCGGGAGTGGACGCCAAAAAGACCGGCACATCCGGATTGCTGTACAAAGCGATCGCGATAATCGCGGTCATGGACAAACCGGCAAACATCCAGGAAAACACACGTTGCATCAACCGTTGTTGAATTTGTACCGCAGTGGTTTCATTCATACCGGGAAAACGGGTTTGCTCCACGGAAATCCCCCTCATCTTCATCTTTATCAAAAAATTAGTATATTTCCAATCCCCCATAAAATCAAGCCGGCTCCCCCGGCAAAGAAAGCAAGGATCCCGTTCTTTCCCGTCAGGATTTACCGGATCACCCCGATTTCCCGCAATTGCTCCCGGGTCTTTTCGGTTCCCAATTGGTAAATCATTTGGTAGATCCTGTTGATTTCTCTGTCTTCTTCCGCATTTTCCGCCGCTTCATTATCCAAAAACGGAACATGGGCTTTGGCGAAAAACTGCAACTCCGTTTCCTGGGCCTCGGCAAATAACTTTTCCAACTGCTCCACCTCTTGCGGGGTGGCTTCAATCTCATATTGGAAAACGGGGCTGTTTTCATCTTTTTGTGCCTGTATTTCGCCCGTGTGCGTTCCGAACTCAAGCGATACATAGTATTTTCTTTTTTCCTGTTCCACCTGATCACCTCCTCTCTTTTTCACTGTTTCCTTTTCTCTAAACATTGATGCACCCAAACTCTCCATTCTCAGTTTCATCCTTCTGTGAGAAAATAAGGATATGCGAAAACCAAAGGAGGCACAGCAGCAAAGTGGACCAGCAACGATACTCCAGACAAATTCTTTTTGCCCCGATCGGTGAAGAAGGACAAAAAAAATTGTCCCAAGCCCGTGTGGCCGTCGTGGGAATGGGAGCGCTCGGCACCGCCCTTTCCAACCATATGGCCCGGGCCGGCGTCAAATTTTTGCGTCTGATCGACAGGGACTTTGTCGAAGCCAGCAATTTGCAGCGGCAAATGCTTTACGACGAAACGGATGCCCGGCAACACTTGCCGAAAGTGATCGCCGCCAAAAACAAATTGCAAGCCATCCGCTCTGATCTTGAACTGGAGGCACATATCGCCGATCTGACCTGGCGCAATGCGGAAGAACTGTTGTCCGATGTGGACCTGATTTTGGACGGGACAGATAACTTTCAAGTGCGATATCTTATCAATGACTTGAGCATCAAACATCAAATTCCCTGGATCTACGGAGGCGTTGTCGGTTCCCGGGGAATGTCCTTTACAATCCGGCCGGGAAAAACGCCTTGCTTGCGCTGCATCTTTCCGGAATCGCCTGCCCCGGGAACCGCGGAAACTTGTGACACCGCTGGCGTCATCGGGCCGGCCGTGCATGTGATCACCGCATTTCAAGGAGCGGAAGCGATCAAACTGTTGACCGGAAACGAAGAGGCTTGTGAAACACGCCTGCGCCATATCGACTTGTGGTCCAACCATTTTCAAGCCTTGGATATCAGCCACCGGAAAGAAGACTGCCCGGCATGCGGCCGCAAACAATGGGAATTCCTTCACCCGGCCCGCAAAGGCCCTCAAGAAGTATCCATGTGCGGAAGACAGTCGGTGCAAATCACGCTTTCCCAGCCGCTGGATCTGGACGTTTTGGAATCCCGGCTGCAAAAAGTGGGAAAAACCAGCAGAAATCCCTTTTTGTTAAAAGCGGATCTGTCTGAAGACGGGCTCGAATTGGCCATCTTTCCGGACGGGCGCATCTTGGTGCAAGGAACCACGGAAATTAAAATGGCCAAAGCGGTGGTTGCCCGTTATGTGGGCATTTAAAAAAGGAGCGGATGAATACCGCTCCTTATTTCTTATCCACAATCTCGACATTCCCCAGCTTTTCCATCACCCGGATCAATGATTGGGTTCCATCCTCATTTCCCCCATAGGCTTGGACCGAACGGAGAAGCTGTTGAACCACGGCCGTCCCCGGAAGGGGCAATGCCATTTTTTCCGCTTCTTCCAAAACAATCCGCAAATCTTTTTGCTGGAACCGGACGGTGAATCCGGGCGAAAGATCCCCTTTGATCAACCGGGGACCGTAATTGGACAAAGCCCAGGATCCCGCAGCCCCCCGGGTCGTCACCTCCAGCATTTTTTCCAAATCCACCCCGGACTTTTTGGCAAACGCAAACGCTTCAACCATGGCCAGCAAGTTCAATCCGCACAAAATCTGGTTGCAGGCTTTGACGGTTTGCCCGGCACCCACGGGCCCGCAATGGGTGATGGAAGACCCCATCGCTTGAAAAACCGGCATCACCCGCTTTACATCTTCGTTTTCTCCGCCAACCATGATCGATAACGTCCTGTTTTTCGCCCCGGTGTCCCCGCCGCTGACAGGGGCATCCATCATGATGATCCCTTTCTTTTTGGCCCGTTCGGCAAAGTCCCGGGTGGCATCGGGAGAGATGGTGCTCATGTCGATCCAATAAGTTCCCGGCCGGGCTCCGTGAATCAATCCGTTTTCCCCTTCCGCCACTTGCCGCACGTCATCGGTGTCCCCGACCATGGTGATCACCAATTGGCAGGTTTTGGCCAGCTCTTTGGGAGAAGAAGCAGTTTTGGCCCCCCATTTTTCCGCTTCTTTCATTTTGGACTCCGTCCGGTTCCACACCGTGACGTCAAATCCGGCGCGGTAAAGGTTATAAGCCATCGACCGTCCCATGATCCCCAAACCGATGAAACCGATTTTCCACGATTGCTCCATCAATCCTCTTCCTTTCTTCGAACCAATCTTCACACTTCTTATCTTACAAAATCCGTCCGGAAAGCGGAGCACATCGAACGCATTTTTACATATGTATAAATAAAAGTTTTTTTAGGGGGAACGGAAACAATGCCTAAGTGGCTGATCAAGCAACTCATGCAAGCGTTTCTCAACAAAGACCGCCGGCAAATTATTTTTTTAAACCAATGTTGGTTTGAATACCACAAGCAGGGAAAAATCCGACTTGATTCGCCACAAGCCTGATTAAAAAAGCGCCCGCATCCGGGCACTTTTTCAGCTTAAAGGAACCATGCTCAATCCGACTCTTTCCCGTTCGATATCCACTTCGGCCACCCACACGTCCACAATGTCCCCGACCGTGACGACATCCATCGGGTTCCGCACGTACTTTTCACTCATTCTCGAGATATGAACCAAACCGTCATTTTTCAGCCCGATGTCCACAAAAGCGCCAAAGTCCACGACGTTCCGGACCGTTCCTTTCAAATGCATGCCGGGGCTGAGGTCTTCCAGCTTCAACACGTCCGAACGGAGAAGCGGTTTCGGCATTTCATCGCGGGGATCCCGCCCCGGACGCAACAAAGCTTCAATGATATCCTTTAACGTGGGAACCCCGCAGCCCAACTCAGCGGCCGTTTTTTCGACATCCACTTTTTTCAGCATTTCTTTGCATGCATCGGTTCCGATTTGTTCTGGCTTGAATCCCGACAGGTTCAAAAGGCCTTCTGCAATATGGTAAGACTCGGGGTGAATCGGGGTTTGATCCAGTGGGTTGTTCCCGTCATGAATTCGCAAAAACCCGATGCATTGCTCATAAGTTTTGACTCCCAGGCGGGGAACGTCTTTCAACTCGGTGCGATCCATGAAACGGCCTTTTTCTTCCCTTAGTTTCACAATATTTTTGGCAACCGACGCACTGATCCCGGATACATATTGCAAAAGAGACGGGGAAGCGGTGTTGACATCCACCCCCACATAGTTCACGACCGATTCCACCACATTGGCCAAACTGCGGCTCAGCTCTTTTTGCGAAACATCATGTTGGTATTGTCCCACGCCCACTGATTTCGGGTCAATTTTCACCAATTCCGCCAAGGGATCTTGAAAGCGGCGGGCAATGGAAACCGCACTGCGCCTGGCGGCATCCAGGTCCGGGAACTCTTCTTTGGCCAATTTGGAAGCCGAGTAAACACTCGCTCCCGCTTCATTGACAATCACATAATAAACCGGGCGCGGTGCTTCCTGAATCACTTGGGCGACAAAAGCCTCCGTTTCGCGGGATGCCGTTCCGTTTCCAATGGTGATGACCTCAATCGGATATTTGTCAATCAGCTCCAACACCGTGGATTTGGCTTCTTCCACCTTTTCCTGGGGCTTGGTCGGGTAGATCACGCCCACTTCAAGCATTTTTCCCGTTTCATCCACCACTGCCCATTTGCAACCGGTGCGGTAAGCCGGATCGATCCCCAACACCGTTTTTCCGCGGACCGGCGGCTGCAACAATAAATGCCTCAGGTTTTCAGAAAAGATCTGAATGGCGTGCTCTTCCGCCTCCTCCGTCATCCGGGAACGCACTTCCCGCTCGATGGACGGGGCAATCAGCCGCTTGTAGCTGTCTTGAATCACCGATTCCAAAAAAGAATGGACCGGAATGGAAAACCACCGGGCCAACCGCTCATAAATTTTTTCTTCGTCCACGTTGATCTTGATTTTGAGAATTTCTTCGCGCTCTCCCCGGTTTACCGCCAAAATCCGGTGGGGCGGCATCTTATGTACAGGCTCCGAATAATCATAATACATTTCATAAACGGACCGGCTTTCCTGATCTTTGGCGGCGGAAACCAGAATGCCCGTCTTCCAGGTGAATTCGCGCACCCATTTCCGGATCTCCGCATCCTCGGACAATTCCTCCGCCAATATGTCCATCGCCCCTTGCAACGCTTTTTCTTTTGAATCAATCTCCTTTTCCTCATTGATAAATTGAAGCGCGGTTTCTTCAATCGCAGACGGATCGGTCGTCTCCGCCATGATGCGCGCCAGAGGTTCCAGCCCTTTTTCACGGGCAATGGATGCTCTGGTTTTTCGCTTCGGCCGATAGGGAAGATACAAATCCTCCACTTCCTGTAACTTGGTCGCCTGCTCAATTTTTTGCCGCAGTTCATCGGTCAACTTCCCTTGTTCGTCAATGAGGCGGATCACTTCTTCTTTCCGGGAGGCCAGTTGCGTCAAATAATGATATCTTTCTTCAATCTGCCGTAATTGTTCTTCATCCAGTTCCCGGGTCTTCTCTTTGCGGTAACGGGCAATGAAAGGAATGGTGTTTCCTTCTTCCATCAGCCGGACAGCGGCTTGCACCTGTTCCGTCAAAATCCCCATCTCTTTGGCGATCAGGGAAAACATCCGTTGTTGATCCATAACTTCTATCACCTGCTTTCTTCCTCTCAAACAAAACCGAGCATTTACGGCTCAACTTTATTTATTGTAACGAAAATGCAACCGGACCGGTCCGCAGCTTGGAACAAAAGATGGAAGATTCGTTGACAAAACAATAAAACGACTTCTCCAGCCCCTGTAAAAATACCTGCCTCAGGCGGGACAACCCCCTCCGGTTTCCCTTGCCATCCCCGGATAAAATCCTCCTCCCCCCTTCCGGAAAGCCCGATGACGCAAAACGGCTTTATATGGTTGCAAGTCCCATATAAAGCCGTGGCATTGTTTTTTGATCCGGAAATTATTCTTTTGAAGCGCTGTAATCGTTAAAATAAGCGACATTGTCCGAAGCCGTGTCTCCGGAAGATTTTCTCCGGTTTGCATGGAACCAGAGCTTATCCCCGTTGGCAATTCCGACCCCTTCAATCTCGAAAAGATCCGGATATTGACCGGACGTGATGCGGAAAGACAGATCATCATCGGCATGGATCGTGCCGGAAGCCGTGGAGATATTCCGGTATACGAGGATGATGCTGACGTTTTTGTATTTTTCCACCGTATTGCCGGTCAGCGGAAAATATAACGTGTCGTTGTAATAACCGATTCCCTGGGTGGCAAATTCCGTGATTTCCGGAGGGACGGGCTGATGATTGACCAACGCGTCTTTAATATTTAATTGAAAAGCTTGAGTCACATTGATCGTGCCGCTGGTTGCATTCAGCGGAAGATCCCCCCGGTAAAAAGTGGTTCCGGATTTAAAGAGAAAGTGGATGTTGTCAGCATCTTTTCCGGTGATCGCCACTCCCGACATCGCTTTGTTTTCGCCATTGTATTTGATCGTGTAGTTTCCGGCTTTATAATACTTCGTCCCTTCATACTTCAGTTTCACCAAGCTCATACTGCCGGCTTTCATGGTGACAACAAACATATAATAATTTCCGTTGTTGCTGTGTAAGGCAATATCATTGGCGTGGCCAAGGTAGTTTGCGTAAGTGGTTCCGTTATCCCCGTTCGTCATGAGTGTCGTGGTTCCGTCACTCATCCTCGTCCGGTAAATCACTGCCTTGGTTTCATCATTGTTGATTTTGACGGAATAGGTGTAAGTCGACCCCACGGCAAATCCTTGCGCGGCGTAACAACTGTTGGCATTGCCGAGAAGCGAAACGGTGGTATACGTGTTGTAATAGGCCGCACCGGCAGTGTCCGGCAGCAGGATCGAAGCGCACAAGACAATCACCACAAACATCAGAACCCATTTCATCTTGCCTGGTTTCATAAACGACCCCCCTTATGAATAATATTCTATGCATTCATCTAATTCCTCTTTAAATTCAAAATAAACAAACGATATTTACTCTGCGGGAAGACCAATTTGAAACCGGATCATCCCTTCCCTTTGACAGGCTTGAATTGTTCCTTGATGCATTTCTACAATCCGTTTCACGATTGCCAGCCCCAATCCGGATCCGCCTTTGGAACGGGAGGGATCCCCCGTGACAAACATCCCGAACAGTTGTTGAAAAGTGTCCGGATCAATCGGGTCGGCCGGATTCGCGATCTCGATCACCGCTTTCTTTTCCCTGGGATATGTCTTAATTTCCAAAAACCCCGGCCTTTTGGCATAGCAAACGGCATTTTGAATGAGATTGTCAAACAACCGCACCATCAAAAGCGGATCTCCTTTGACCCGCAGTTCGCCGTTACATAACATCTTTTTCATTTCCAAGTCTTCCTGTTCCCTCAGCATGAACGATTCTTCCAATAACTGTTCCAACAAAGTATTCAAGGAAATAGTTTCGGTTTGGATTTGGATTGGTTCATGTGTCAACCTGGCATAATCAAACAAGTCATCGATCATTTGTTTCAGCTTTTCAGACTTGGAAAGGGCGATCTTAATAAATGAAACCAATTCTTCTTTTTTCATGTCGGAATGGTCCTGCACGAATTTCAAATAGCCGATAACAGAGGTCAGGGGTGTCCGCAGGTCATGGGAAATGCTGGTGATGAGCCCGTTGCGTTCCCGCACTGCTTTTTGTTCTTGCTCCCGCTTTTTTTCCAATTGTTCCGCCATCCGGTTCACATGAACTGCCATCGAGGCGATTTCATCCCGTCCCGTCTCCTGCAAACGGCAGCTGAAGTTCCCTGCTGCAATCTCATTCATCCCTTGCACGACCATTTCAATCTGTTTTAATTTCTTATGGGTCAGAAGCAAATACACCACGATAAAGAGAAAGACAGCCGTAAGCGATGTCAGGACCGAATTGACCCTTCGATAAACTCCGGTGACCGGACGATGCTTCTTGCCGGCGATAAAATAAACCTCTTTCTTCCCCAACGAAAAAGGATATATCGCAACAATTTCCCTTGATCCCGCGTCCTGACGGACGGTTTCTTCTTGCCGGGCCATCTTCATCTGGATTTGATAAAGATCCACTTTGGTTTCCGAAACATTTCCCGAATGATAAAGAACCTCCCCTTCCTTGCTTACAATCATCAGCTTCATGCCGGTCTTTTTCATCTGCCGGTTTAATGAATGGTTGATTTCCTCCTGTTTCATCCGTTGAATGACCGGCGCCAAACCTTTGATCCTTTGTTGCAATTCCAGGTTTGTCGGATACGTATAATAAGGTTCAGTCGTATAAAAAATATATTTTGTGAATCCAAATGAAAGCCATGCACAAGCCACACTTATCAGAACCATCCCGATCATTTGAATCCTGAAACTAAATGCAATCCTTTGGTACAAACATAAAAAGACTTGAGGAATCCACTTTTTAACCACGGAAATCCCGGGCCGGTGATGCCTGAACTTTATAACCAACCCCCCATACCGTTTGAATGATCGTCGGCCGTTTGGGATCATGCTCAATCTTTTCCCGAATCTTTCGAATATGAACCATAATGGTGTTATTGGATGTCAACATCGGTTCATTCCATACCCTTTCATAAATTTGTTCAGCGGTAAAAACCACTCCGGGATGGCGGGCCAGCAAAACCAAAATATCAAATTCCCTGGGGGTAAGCCGGACTTCTTTTCCATTTGCAAAAACTTGTCTTGAAAGCAGATGGATGATCAGGTGCTGAACCGTGATCACATTTTTTAAACCGGAACTTTTCGCAGCAAAATAAAGATACCTTCGCAAATGAGCTTTGATTCGGGCCACCAGCTCCAAGGGATTAAAAGGTTTGGTCATATAATCATCCGCCCCGATACTCAATCCCTGAATTTTATCCAAGTCATTCGTTTTTGCCGTCAGGATGATAATCGGCATCCAGTATTTTTCCCGGATGCGGATACAAGCTTCCAGCCCGTCCATTTCCGGCATCATCAAGTCCAACACCATTAAATCAATGGAATGTGACCCGGCCAACTGCAATGCTTCCTTTCCATTGGTCGCCTGTAAAATGCGATATCCTTCGTTGTGTAAATAAAGTTGCATGAACCGTCGGATTTCTTGATCATCATCCACGAGCAGAATCACCGGTTGATCCTTTCTCATTGTTTTCCCAACCGCCTTTTTCTTTGAGTTTTGAGAACGCCGCAAAACAGATGGAATATTCCAAAAAACCAAAAGCTGCCCAAAAAGGGCATCCTCTGTTGCACCCCCGGCAACCGGACCCATACCAAGAGAGAATGCACCGGTCCGGAAATCCGTTCCCCGTATTTCGCCCATAACCCCATTCGTCACCAATAAACCTCTTCTCCTGTATCCATGCAATTCTCCTTCTTATTTTGAACATACATAAACAAAACCGGGGGGGCAAATTCACGGGTACAAACCGCACGTCCACTTTTCCGAAATGGCTTCTCAGCATGGACAACATATGCAAAGAATATTGATAAGCTACAAACACCCCGTTACCCGACAATACTTGCCGGATTTCATTCAATATATTCATACAGTCCTGTTTGGAAAAATTGGCAAAAGGCAACGAAGAAACCACACAATCCGCCTGGTTCATTCCCCGCAGGTGTAATTCCCGTTTCAAATTTCTTGCATCACAACAATGAATAAACCTTGGAAATTGATCTTTTAAATACCGGCGGAGCTCAGGATCCAGTTCAAAAGTGATCACCCGGCAGGAAGGATTCACCCGGTTTGCAATTTCCCAGGTTACCACTCCGGTTCCCGCCCCCAATTCCAATACGGTTTGGGTTTGGTCCCAATTTACCGGTTTCAGCAGGGAATTGGCAAGATACCTGGAACTCGGGGTGATACTGCCGATGGTTCTGGGCGAAGACATGAATTTCGAGAAAAAAAGGATTCTTTCCATGAGCGATTGCATTCATTTTGCAGCTCCTTTTTGCGAATTTGAATACAAGATAAAGCATAATTCTTAAAATAAAAGAAGCTTTTTTCTTATCATTTCCTTAAGAAACATTTTCTTGCGTAAAACCTCCTCCTTATTTTTTGAATATTCCAAAAACATAATAGATGAAACGCCTCCATTCCTTTATTCACCGATGTGGAAAGGAGGAGCCCTAAAGAACAGGGGAAGCCGGTTTTGAAACAGAAGATTGTTCACCTTAGCACATACCAATGATAGCGCATTCATAATTAAAATTTATCATTTCAAAACAAAACTCATA
The DNA here is from genome assembly GCF_016055145.1 of Thermoactinomyces sp. CICC 23799. Taxonomy (NCBI): domain Bacteria; kingdom Bacillati; phylum Bacillota; class Bacilli; order Caryophanales; family Thermoactinomycetaceae; genus Thermoactinomyces; species Thermoactinomyces sp. CICC 23799. Next base: position 32,045 of record NZ_JAECVV010000011.1, on the reverse strand, counting down.
AAAATACAAATCAATTAAAAAATCATGCGAACTAAAATTTATCTTTCCGCCGAACCGGTTTCTTTATAAAACCGTTTTTTTCCACGGGTAAAAAAGAGGAAATATGTGGAAAACGACGCAATGCTTATAACTTTGGGTTTTGGAGAATATTAATATATGAATTTTTCATGCAATCATCTTCTTGAAAAAGAAAAATTATACAATTTGAAATTAAGTGTGGAAGAAACCTATGGATGTTTGGTAAACTATATTATATAAATATTTATTCATTTTGATTAATAGAAGTTTATTAATTCTATTAATCGAAAAATTTATTATCTAAAAGTTTTTTGTGAACAATTTTACTAATGAAAGGATGATTCAAAGTTGCCAGTATCCACCGTTACGTCTGACAAACTTGAGTCTTTGAACCCGTATGAAATTGTTCAGATCCAGATCGATCAAGCTGGCAAGAAGCTGGGGGTTTCCGAGGATATTCTTAATATTCTCAAAAAACCAAAACGCGTTTTGAGTGTCTCCTTCCCCGTCAAAATGGATGATGGTTCCATCCGTGTCTTTGAAGGATTCCGCTCCCAGCACACCGATGCCATGGGGCCGACCAAGGGGGGCATCCGCTTTCATCCTGATGTCACGATGGATGAAGTCAAAGCTTTGTCCATGTGGATGAGTTTCAAATGTGCGGTGACCGATGTTCCTTACGGCGGCGGAAAAGGAGGCGTCATCTGCGATCCGCGCAAGCTGAGCAAAGGTGAGATTGAGCGTGTCAGCCGCGGCTTTATTGAGGCTATTGCCGATATCGTCGGGCCGGAAAAAGATATTCCTGCTCCCGATGTTTATACCAATGCCCAAACCATGGGTTGGATGATGGATACTTACAGTCGGATGAAAGGAAAATTCAGCCCCGGAGTCATCACCGGGAAACCCCTCAGCCTGGGCGGATCCAAAGGACGCAATGAAGCGACGGCCAGAGGTTGTGCCTTCGCTATTGAACAGGCAATGGAAAAATTAAACAAACCCCTCCAAGGCGCCACTGTGGCGGTGCAAGGATTCGGAAATGCCGGCCGCATCGTTGCTGATTTGTTGGCCGAAAAAGGTTGCAAAATTGTTGCCGTCAGTGACACCTCGGGCGCCATTTACCAAAAAGACGGTTTAAACCTTGACGAAGTCAAAAAATTGAAGGATGACAAAAACAGCAAAATCACCGATCTCTCCGATGCACAGGTCCTCGGAAACCCGGAAGAAATCTTGGAATTGGATGTGGACATTCTCGTTCCGGCCGCACTGGAAAATGTGATTACCCGCAAAAACGCAGACCGCATCCAAGCCAAGGTTGTCGCTGAAGCAGCCAACGGACCGACAACCCCCAAAGCCGATGAAGTCTTATTCAAAAAAGGAGTGCATTTGATCCCCGACATTCTGGCCAATGCCGGTGGAGTCATTGTCTCCTATTTCGAATGGGTGCAAAACCTGATGCATTATTATTGGACTGAAGAAGAAGTCAACGGCAAATTGAAAGAAAAAATCGTGCGCTCTTACAATGAAGTCTACGATCTTGCCCAAAAAGAAAACACCGATCTGCGCACGGCGGCATACATGGTGGCCATCAAACGGATTACAGAAGCCATTGAAGCCAGAGGCTGGATCTGATCAAGCGTTCTCTCCTTCTCTCTTTTGAAAGCGGGAACCGGTCATTCCTCCCGCTTCATTCCTCTGTCTGTTTCTAAAAGGCACGGCTCCTCCAAGCTCTCCGGACGTACCAGGAACCTGGAGGGGCATTTTTTTCCAAAATAAAAAAGCATACCTCAACAAGGTACACTTCATATCACTTCGGAAGGCTCCATCCGGATTGCCTGCCTCAATTTTTGCAGGGCACGGCGCTGCAAACGGGATACATGCATCTGGGAAATCCCCAACCGGTCCCCTGCCTGTTTTTGGCTGAGGTTTTCAAAAAAGGTTAATTTTAATATCTCTTGTTCCCTTTCGCTTAAAGCCGAAAAAATTTTTTCCAATAACAATTTCCGGTCAATTTGTTCGAATTCTTTATCCTCTGCCCCCACCAGATCCAGCAGGGTCACCTGACTTCCGTCATTGCTTGCCTCGATCGGGTTATCCACAGAAACCGCATGATAACTTCGCCCCATCTCCATCGTTTCCAAGACTTCCTCCTCACTGACTCCCAAATACTCCGCAATCTCATTCACACGAGGCGATCGCTGCAATTGAGCCGTCAGGTCTTCCACCGCCTTTTTGATCCGGGGCCCCAGCTCCTTAATCCGCCTTGGGACGTGAACGCTCCAGGTTTTATCCCGCATATGCCGTTTGATTTCGCCTACAATGGTAGGGACGGCAAAACTTTCAAAGTTCCGCCCCATGGACAAATCAAATCGTTTCAGCGATGCAATCAATCCGATCATTCCCACTTGCACCAAATCTTCATACGGTTCATTGCCGTATGCAAATTTATGCGCAATGGTTTCGACCAGATCGCGATAATGATGGATCAAGGTTTCCTGTGCTTTTGAATCCTCATTTTTCTGAAAGCGGCTGATCAAATCCAGTATTTGTTCATCGGTTAGTGGGGAAGGATGTGGACGTTTCGACATGATTTTCCACCACGTCCTTTCGGATATACTTGGTCATTCTCACAATGACTCCGTTATCACCTTTGATATCGACGTGATCCATCAAGGATTTAATCAAATACAATCCCAACCCGCGCTCACGGATTCCGTTCATGGAACCGCTCACTTTAATCGGGCCGGTTCTCTTTTTCACTTCATCCAGATCAAAACTGTTTCCACGGTCGATCACTTCAATCTGAATGCGGTTGGGGAAAATATTGCAAGTCACCTCAATTTCGCCTTCACCGCCGCAATAAGCATGATCGACAGCATTGGTGCAAGCTTCGGAAACTGCCAATTTCAGATCCTCGATGTCGTCATAAGAAAACCCCATGCGATTGGCAATCCCAGATACAGTCAATCTTGCAATCCCAACATAATCCGGTTTGGCGGGAATCATCAAATTAACCAAATCCAAGGGTTTATCACTCATTGGCGGCCATCCTCCTGCGCTTTGTCTTCAATTTCCATAATCTCATACAAACCTGTGATTTTAAAAAGACGGGACAATCGGGGATTCATCCCGGAAATGATCAGTTTTCCTGCCGTTTGCCTTTGTGCTTTGTATGCCCCGATTAAAACGCCGAGTCCGGTGCTGTCGATATAATCCACTTGTGACAAATTGACCGTGATCTGTCTTGTTCCGTCACAAAGCGGCAGTAATTTTTCCCTTAACTTGGGAGCGGTATAAACGTCAACTTCCCCTTCCACCATGACTGTGATCTGATTCTCTTTCTCCTTTTTCTCGTGCACAACCAGATTCATTCACCCACGACCTCCTTCTGCTCTGGGTCCCCCGTATCCATTTCGTCTGCGTCACGTTTTAAAATAACTATCGTTTGATCATCTCGAATTTTATAACCACACATATCATAAAGTGCTTGGTGAATGGTTTCAACAGCTTTTTGTGCCGGGAGATGAATATGCGTGCGGATAATCTCTTTCAACATATCCCGCTCAATAAACCGGCCATCCACTTTACACTCCGTTACCCCGTCGGAAAATAAAATAATCGCATCTTGAGGTGATAACCGGATTTTATATTCCGGATACCTGACTTCCCTGGATACGCCGAGCACAAGCCCCTTGGTCTCCAGATCAACAAACTCGCCAGTTTCATGGCAATAATAGAGCCCGGGTTCATGCCCGGCGGTTGCATACCGAAATTGATGGTTCAACGAATCATATACCCCGTAAACCATGGTGATAAACATACTCGGATCCACATTGCGCTCCACCACGGTGTTTAAATCGCGCAAAACCTGGGACGGTGATAAAGGAGCGGATGGTTGATCATCCAGCCGGTCCATCGCATATTTAATCATCGACATACAAAGTGCCGCGGGAATCCCTTTTCCGATAATATCGGCGATGGCAATCCCCAGCGATCCCGAACCATGATCAACGAAGTTATAGTAATCGCCGCTCATCTGCTTGGCGGCCACACTCACCACGCCAATATCGACGCCACCCAACTTCGGAGGCCCGTCCGGCAACAAAGTTTGTTGCATTCCGACGGCCACTTCGATCTCATTTTCCAATTCCCGGTGCCGATTGACCAGTTTCTCTTTTTCACGATAAGAAATACCGTAACCGATCATGATCTCAATCAACAGATCAAACGAGGCTTTCAGATCATCCGGCATATCGGGATATTGCTCTTTCATGGCCTTGACATGCATGTTCACCACTTCGTCTGGAGGAATCCGCTTTTCCAAAAACCATTTACTCAGCTGCTGCACACTATACAAATGATCTTCTTTTTTTGAAGTAATATATGAAGCCAAAAGCTTCTGATATAACTTTTTTAAATGAATGTCCATATTGGTCTCCTTGATCCGCCTTCAATATTAAACAGAACAATCCATTTTGGAAATAAAATAACACAGATATAAAATAAATAAAATAGAATGCATACGACTTGCTGAACGATTCTATTATACCATCCTTTTATTTTGCCGGCTTACGCAAAACCAATCAAGGAGAGTACCACGATGAGATAACCCATGGGAAGAAACCGGCCAACGCCACCCCGCAAAAAGCGAAAAGAAAAAAACCGGGGACCTCCCCGATTTTCAAAAAAAGAATGGACGGGCCCATCCATTCTTTCCTAAAAGTTAATCATACCCAAACTGATCATTAACGCTTCATTGACACGATTCATCATTTCATCATCCAGATGAGTGATTTTATCCGTCAGCCTTTGCTTATCGATCGTTCGGATTTGTTCCAACAATATGACAGAGTCACGATCAAACCCGTATGCTTTGGCATCGATTTCCACATGCGTAGGTAATTTGGCCTTTTGAATTTGAGCTGTAATCGCGGCGACGATCACGGTGGGGCTGAACCGATTGCCAATATCATTTTGAATCACCAAAACAGGCCGAACCCCACCTTGTTCGGATCCGACCACAGGGGATAGATCAGCAAAATAAACATCGCCACGTTTCACAATCAAATCAGTTACACCCCACTAACCAATCGATCCAAAGTATCTTCAGCCTCTTCTTCTGCCTCAAATGCTTCCGAAGCGATGTTGAGATTGATGCGTGCCATCTCCATGTAGCCGCGTTGCATCATTTCACGAATCAAACGCTTTTTCCGCTCCTGGAGATACATTCTCATCGCTTGGCGGATAAACTCACTCCGATTGGAATTTTCCCTCGCCACAACGCCATCCACTTCTTGAAGCAATTTTGTTGGCAGGCTGATCATGATTCTTTTTGTACCGGACAAATGAAGCACCCCCAACCAATCATCACCGTTTAAATTCCCCTATCAATACTACCATTATGATGAAGATGTTGCAAAAATATACTTATCATTCATCAATAACCCAACAAAAAACGCAAAAACCTAGTTTAATCTATTCGCTCAAGTATATAAAATTCCTTCACTCAACATGTTTATACATAAAATATTAACAGTTGTCCATGCTGTCAAGTAAGACTCTGCATCCACACCGGCTCCCGCAACCGGTTGACGATCCCCGTCACTTTCCCGTCACGCAAGTAAATCCTCGGAATACGGTGACTCAACATGCAGGTGACTTCATAATGAATGGTTCCAAGCATATCGGCAACTTCATCCACCGTAATGACATTTTGCTGCTGTCTTCCGTACAACACCACTTCCTGTCCGACTTCCACGGGCATCACCCCGGTCACATTCAACATCAATTGATCCATGCAGACGCGGCCCACAATCGGCACCCTTTGCCCGTGAATCAGTGCATGCCCGCGATTGGACAAGTGGCGGTTGATCCCGTCGGCATAACCCACCGGAATCGCGGCAATCCATTCTTCCCCGTTGACGACATATGTTTTCCCGTAACTGATTCCGGTGCCGGCGGGCGGCTTCTTGACGGACGAAACTTTGGTTTTTAAAGTCAAAACCGGTTTTAACGAGACCGATTTGCGGTTCACTTCCGTCGAAGGGTAAAAACCGTACACACTGATTCCCAACCGCACCATGTCGTATGCGTATTCATCAAGATCAATGGCCCCTGCGCTGTTGGCGATATGCACCAGCGGTGGTCGGAGATGATTTTCGGACAGGATTTCAATCACTTTGCGAAACTTTTTCTCCTGGCTCAAAGCGTAATCCTTGTCGGCTTCGTCAGCCGTCGCATAATGGGTGAAAATTCCTTCCCACTCAATATGCGGCGACTGATCCAGTTTCCGCGCAAAAGACAACACTTCTTCCGGAGCCAGTCCCAATCTTCCCATTCCGGTATCCACTTTGATATGAACTCGCAAGGGCTTGCCTGCTTTGATCGCGGCCTCTTCCATCTTCTGCAAATGTTCCGGCAAATAAACCGTGCAGGTCAAGTCATTATCCACCGCCGTTTGATACGCATGCGGCGGCGTATAACCCAAAATCAAAATGGGGGCGGTGATCCCTGCATTCCTCAGTTCAACCGCTTCATCCACAAAGGCGACCGCCAGATAGGAAGCCCCTGCCGACAAAGCAGCTTTGGACACTTCCACCGCTCCGTGCCCGTAAGCGTCCGCTTTCACGACAACCATCATTTTGACTTGTTTCTTCAAATGCCTGCGAAATTCATGGATGTTGTGTGTAAGCGCATCCAAATCCACTTCAACGACCGTATCCCTGCCCACATAATCTGCCCAATTCATTTCAGCCATATTTCATCACTTCCAATTGACCGTTTAACTTTTCTAAAAAATGATTGCTTACCAGTAAGTATTCCCTTTTACCATGAATTACATATCCATACGGTAAATCGAAATCTTTTGTCATCTCCCTCAAAGGAATCGTTTCGGTGCGGGATCTCATTCGAATTTCCAATCGGTCAGGATAAAGCGTATAGTGCGGACGCAACCAACATCGGTAAAGACAGGGAAAACCAAAAAAAACGACCAAGGCAAGACCCATGACCGAAAAAATGAAAGGCTGGCTGCGAAATGGAGAAAACACGAGGGTGACGAGAAGCCCCAAAATAAAAGCAAACGACTCCATCGTCCGCATCCAGCGCTTTTTCCGATAAAGAAGGGTCCAGTATGAAGTATGCTCTTCTGCAATCTGTCGGTTCATGATTTGCTTCATCCCTTTACCGCAAACACTAGAAAGTATTATACCAGCTTTCTTTCCTTCTTGAAAGAAAAATGAATGCATGCGGGCTTCGTTCAGAAACCCGCCGTTTCAGCAGGAATCCTTATTTGACCAACTGATCAAAGGTGGAATTGGCGATTTTCACCATTTCCTCCTCAGCAAGCTTACCAATCATTTCAAATTCCATCCCTTGATAAGTCCATGCCAGCCGTTTCATCTCCCCGGACTCCAACAAGACTCCGATGGCACTTTTTAATTCCACGGGTTTTCCCATCAGCGGCAGGCTGGTGGCAACGGCTTGCGGCTTCCGCTGGGTCAAGGTAAAACTTTTTTCCCCTTGGAAACGCATGATTTGGACCGGTCCGTCCGGGGTTTGGATCGTTTGTTCACTCACCAGATGGCTTTTTTCCGGAATATAGCCGGGCAACACGGACGCCAATTCGTTTTTTTCCGGATCCGCCGGGGCGACGACTTGTTTTTCCGCTGACGGAAGATCCTTCATATTCCGCTCCGTGTCAAAAGCATCGTCATCAAAGGACGCATCCAGTTGGAAACGGTCAAATTGCACTTGCACCAGCTTTTGATTTTGCTCACTCAGAACTTCCAGACGGGTCGGCAACAGTTTGGAATCCAACCAGATTTTTTGTTTGGCAGCTTCCTGATTAAACGGATATTTTGCGGATACTTCCAATTGATATGTTTTTTTCTCGGCCTGAAACATACGTTCTTCATCGTCAATAATGCTTTGAATGATGGATTGGTATAAATAAATCTGCCCGTTCGTTTGCGGCCAGTCGCTTTGAAACCGAAAACTTTTTTTCAGATGGGGTGTCAGGACAAAGACCCCTTCGTCATTCCGCAAAATAATTTGAGTGATGTTTTTCTTTACATTCTTAATGGAAACCCGGTAAAAAGAAGGTTTCTTATACCAGACTTCAATGTCATAGACTTGTGGCTCGGAGCTGGTTAAAATGGTCATTTTCCCGTGGCTGATGTATGACTCCATTTTTTCCGTCCGCTGTGCCAGTTCACTGACTACATCTTGTTCATCTTTGACACCACATCCGGCCACCGCCAAAAGCATGAGGCAGATGCAAAAACATAAAAATGGTTTCTTCCGACACATAGAACCATCCCTTTCGTCAATTTCCCGGGAAATGTGTCGGCTAGCGAGGGACATCACTCGACAAATTCCTGGCGGACCGCGCGTTGAATCCCGTCCAGCAAATCGGTATACACCATACTGTGCGGATGGGTTCCGCTCAACCCGGAGGCTTTTCCATGCAGGTAAACGGCCATCGCCGCCGCTTCAAACGGCGAAACCTTTTGTGCCAGAAGGGAACCGATCATCCCGGTCAACACGTCACCGGAACCGGCTTTGGCCAGTGCAGGGCTTCCTGTCGGATTCAGAATCACCGTGCCGTCAGGATGGGCAATCAATGTAAACCTTCCTTTTAAAACAACAATCATTCCGGTACGCTTGGCATATGAACGGGCCACATCCACCCGGCCGGCCTCCACTTCTTTTACCGACAGGGAGGTCAGGCGGGCCATTTCTCCCGGATGAGGCGTGATAATCGCCGGCACCTCTCTCTGCCGGAGATCTTCAAGCAAATCCGGATAAGCCGCCAAAATATTCAACGCATCCGCATCCAGCACCAGTGGCCCTTGCATGGAAGAAAGGACGTCCCGCAACCACTTGTCTTCCCCTTCAAACCTTCCAAGCCCCGGACCAATGGCCATCGCAGAAATTTGACCGGCTTTTTCCCGGAGCCCGGCGGCACTGTCGGGATGAAAGGTTCCTTCCCCCGGCCACGGCCAAATCAACGGCTGCGTGACTTTGGCAGCCAAGGCATGTCTTTCCGACTCCGGAACAGTGAGGGTCACATAACCCGCTCCCATCCGGTAAGCCGCTTCACCGGTCATGCATATGGCGCCGAGCATTCCTTTGCTTCCGCCGATCAGGAGCAAGTGGCCGTGGCTTCCTTTGTGTGACCACGGATCGCGGGGAGACCAGCTGTTTTTCCACCAAACCGGGTCGTTCAACCTTCCTTTTGGTTTCAACTCCGGCTTTAATTCCGGAGGCAATCCGATCTCTTTGATGACCAGCTCACCGCTCAATGCGTTTCCTTGCCGTGAAAAATGGCCCCATTTGGGATATTGGAACGTGACAGTCAAGTCTGCTTTTACTTTTTCTGAATCAATGCTTGCTCCATCTGTATGAAGTCCTGTCGGCATATCGACGGAAACCACCCATTTCCCGGAAGCATTGATTTGTTCCACCACTTCTTTGACGGGCGGACGCAGACTTCCGTTCACTCCCGTCCCCAAAAGGGCATCCACAATCACGCCGGCTTGGCTGAGATCGGATTTCAATGCATCCAGCTTCCCGGAATGATACGTTTGAATGGGCGTAAACGATTGCAGCACGCGATAAAAAACCTTTGCATCCGGGGTGAGTTGATCCGGATTTCCGACAAGCCAGCAAGCCACATCCCAATTTCGGTACAAGAGATAACGGGCGATCACCCAACCGTCTCCCCCGTTATTCCCTTTTCCCGCCAGGATCACCGCTTTTTGCGGTTTGGGAAACCGTTTTGTGATCTCGTCCGCGACCGATCTCCCGGCATTTTCCATCAACACCGTTCCGGGAAGTCCGGTTTCTTCCATGATCCGTTCCTCAATTCTCCGCATTTCTTCTGCCGTGACCAAATACAACGTTTGTCCCTCCTAACCGCGTTATATATGTATGTCCACCATTTATGAGTTATGATCGATTTCAATCACCGCCATCGCCATGGCATAATGTTCGCTGTGAGAAATGGACAGATGGATGGAAACCGCACCGGTTCCGTACAATGCCTGAAGCACCCGGGGCGAAACGGTCACCACCGGTTTTCCCTGCGCATTGTTTAAAACTTCGATATCCTGAAATGAACATGTTTTTCCAATGCCGGACCCCATCGCTTTGGATACGGCCTCCTTGGCCGCAAACCTTCCGGCGACATATTCCAAACGGCGTACGGGAGATTCGGGCAAAGCGGCCTGTTCGTCCGGTGTCAGGATCCGCTTTGCCAACCGTGAAATCACTTTTTCCACTCGGTTCAGTTCAATCAAGTCCGTTCCGATTCCGGCAATCATTCACTTCACATCCCATTGAAAAGTCCATGCCGCGATGGCAAACGATCCTGCCGCCCAGGCAAGCAGGATGGAGACGGGAACCATCAACTGGCCGAGGGCCAAACCGTCATTCATCACACCGCGCAAAGCATCCGTCAAATGCACGATGGGAATCACCTGTACCACCGACTGAAGAATCCCCGGCAAATCCCGGACCGGAAAAAAGATGCCTCCCACAAAGATCATCGGAAACGAGATCAGACCGGCGATGGGAGCTGCACTTTCCGGGGTTTTGGACAAACTGGCCACAATAAAGCCCATCGACATAAATGTCAGTGTCCCGAGAAAGATCAATAAAATCAAAGTGCCCCACGATCCGTACACATGAACATCAAACAGAAAGAAAGCCACCAGCAAGACCACGATCACCTGGACGGCATTTAACAAAATCCGGGCCGTCATTTGCCCTGCGATAAAAGTGGAACTTTTCAGCGGCGTCCCCTGCATCCGGCGCAAAATCCCGCGCTCCCTCCAGGACGCGATCGTGGCGGCGACGCCGTTTAAATTGTTGCTCATCATCATTAAAGACAAAATGCCCGGCACCAAAAAATCAATATACGACAGCGTCCGGCTTTGGATGGATACCACATCCGTCAAAATGACCGGTTGAAAGCGGGTCTTTTCTTTGTTCATGGCATCCACTGTTTGGTCCACAAGCATCCGGGCCATGCCGGCTTTGGTTTTGTTCACCGGATCCATGTAGATCAACACTTTTTTCGCGCTTTGTTTGGTTTGGTAAGCTTGTTCAAATCCTTTTTCAATTTTCACCACAAAATCGATATCCCCCGATTTCAACTTCTTCATCAGTTCCGCTTCGGACCCGGATGCAGGTTTGACGGCTTCCTGCCGGAACAAATTTTGCTTCCATTCTTCGGACAGTGCCGATTGATCCAGATCCACCACTCCGGCTCTCAAAGAAATTTGGGAACCCCCGTCCCCTAGAAACAACCCCAGGCCCAGCATCATCAAAACCGGCAAAAAAAAGGACCAGATCACGGTGTTTTTGTTGCGGAAAAACAAAAGAAGCTGCGCCCTCACCAACTGCCAATATGCTTTCATTCCCCTCTCAACCTCTCTCCCGTTTTATGGAGAAACACATCCTCCAGCGTTGCGCTTCTTGTGCGAAGCCCGGTTAACGGAATCCAATGGCGGCTTGCCCATGGAATCAGCTCTTGCAGGGTTTGGGATAAATCATTGGTGTGGATGGACACAATTTCATTTTCTTCCCGGCTGACTTCCATCACCCCCGGCAATTCAGACAATTCTTGATCCAAACCGGAGTCCGGCAGCACAAATTCAATCCGGCTTTGAAAATCCAACCCGCGAATCAATCCGTGAGGAGAATCCACCTCCAGCAACCGGCCTTGACTCATGATCGCCACCTGATCACACAGGACTTCCGCTTCTTCCATGTAATGGGTTGATAAAACAATGGTCCTTCCTTCATCGCGAAGCTGAAAAATAAGATCCCACAAACGCCGTCTGGCCTGGGGATCCAGTCCCGTCGTGGGTTCATCCAAAAAAATCACTTTGGGATCATGCACCACCGCAATCGCAATCGCCAGTTTTTGCCGTTGCCCTCCGGACAGATGTTTCACCTGTGTTTTTTCCTTTTCTTGAAGATCAAAGGATCGCAAAAGTTCCTGAACCGGACGGGCTTTCGGGTAAAAACCGGCATACAGCTCCAGGCTTTCCCGGACGGTCAAATGCTCAAACAATGCGGTGGACTGCAGTTGCACTCCGATGATTTGCTTCAACTGATCCCGGTCTCTGACCGCATCCACCCCGGCAATTTCAATGCTTCCCTCATCGGGATTCCTTAATCCTTCCATCATTTCCATGGTGGTTGTTTTTCCGGCACCATTGGGGCCCAGCAATCCAAAAATGTGATGTTCTTTCACTGTAAAAGAAATTCCCTTGACAACCACCTGATCCCCGTATTTTTTCGTTAAGTTTTTAACCTTGATCAATTCCCATCACTTCTGTTTCGTTTTTTATTTCAGTATACACTTTCCGGTCTCTCTTAAAAATGGGGTCCGTTCCTCTTGATTCTTTTTGATTATGGGAAGGAGAATGGTATATACTATAAATGAATGACTCATTTTGCCCCGGGAAGGAGGACCTGTATGTATCTGGTCAACAATCATATCAAGATACAATCCGAAGAGCATCTGAAGCATTTGAAGGAAGGTTTCAGCCGGGCTCCTGAATCCATGAAACAAGTACCGGGTTTTGTCTCTTTCCGTCTGCTTCTGTCTGAAGATGAATCGCATGTCGTTGCCGAAACCGTCTTTGCTTCCAAAGAGGATTTTATAAATTGGATCCAAAGCGAACATTTTGAAAGAGCACACGGTGGGCGCAAAGGGGATGTCGAACGGCAGGAACTGTCCGCTTATCATATCATCGTGAAATGAAAGGGGTTTAACCAGTGACTGCCTACGGTATCATCAAATTTTTACATATCGCCTTTGTTGCTGCTTGGTTTGGCGGAGCCTCACTGATGGCCATGTTTTTAAGGGATGCCATCCGCACCGGCGAGACGGGACGGATGGATCATGCGTTGAATCGCGCCCAACGCTGGAATCTGACCATGTTTATCCCCATCTCTGTCATTGTTCTCCTGACGGGGATCTACATGATGCTGCAATTCGCCGGGGACAAGCCGCTGTGGCTGTTGGTGAAAGAACGTTTTGGAAGTTTGTTTATCCTTGCGTTCATTCTCGTCATTGTCTTGTACGGCCGCAAGGCATTGGCAAAAGTCCAATCTGACGGTATCGAAAAAGAACAAGTGATCGGAACCGTCAAACGCTATATCATGCTGCTGAATATTTCGGTTTTGTGCATGGCGGTTTTGATATTCTTTGCATCGGTCAAACTCTGATGACCCAAAAAAACCTGCTGACCAAAGTCAGCAGGTTTTTTCTTACTCCTGATCCGGTTCCAGTTGACAAGATTCAAGCGGAACCATTTTTGTTTTCTTTTTCCATTTGAAACCGAGCCACAGGCAGATGAAGATCGGCAGGCCGATATAGGAGACCACCAGCCGGTACCAGTCGAAGGCTTCTCCCGTGAAAGCCTGATAATCTTGTCCCAGGATCACCACCAAACACAGGAAGAAAGCAAACAACGGCCCAAACGGGAACAACCTCGCCCGGTAAGGAAGAACATCCAGGCTTTTTCCCTGGGCAGCAAAAGCGCGGCGGAACCGGTAATGGCTGATCGCAATGCCGAGCCAAGCCAAAAATCCGGACAACCCCGAAGCATTGAGCAACCAGATGTAAATGGTTCCGTCACCGACCAGCGACGCCAAAAATGCAAACGCCCCGACCAGTGCCGTCAACAGCAATGCATAAACCGGCACTCCACGCCGGTTCACTTTGCTGAACACTTTCGGCGCTTTTCCTTCTCTCGCCAACTGCCACAACATCCGGGTGGAAGCATACATGCCGGAATTTCCCGCGGAAAGGACCGCCGTCAGAATCACCGCATTCATCACCGAAGCGGCAAAGGCAAAACCGGCCCGTTCAAACACCATGGTAAACGGGCTTTTGGCCACCTGGTCCACATCGCCGCCCGCCAGATTCGGATGGGTGTAAGGCAAAATCAAACCGATCACAAGGATGGTCAACGTATAAAAAAGCAAAATCCTCCAGAAAATCTGCCGGACCGCCTTCGGGATGTTTTTGCCGGGATTTTCACTTTCACCCGCTGCAATCCCGACCAACTCCGTTCCCTGGAATGAAAAACCTGCAATCATAAACACGCCGACGGTGGCCATCCATCCGCCGTGAAATGGTGCGTCACCGATGGTAAAATTCTTGAAGCCGATCGGTTCGCCTCCCATGATGCCGAGAATCATCAAAAATCCGATAACCAAAAAGATGATGACGGTCGATACCTTGATGAAAGAGAACCAATATTCTGACTCTCCGTATCCTTTGACGGAAAGAAGATTCAATCCCAGCATCAATGCCAGGAAAATGGCGCTCCAAATCACGCCCGGCACATCCGGGAACCAATATTTCATAATCAACGCACCGGCAGACAATTCGACTGCAATGGTAATGGCCCAGTTATACCAATAATTCCATCCTATCGCAAATCCCAATGCCGGATCCACAAACCGGCTTGCATACGTGCTGAAAGAACCGGACACCGGCATGTACGCAGCCATTTCCCCCAAGCTGGTCATCAAGAAGTAAACCATCATGCCGATCGCCATATAAGCAACCAGCGCACCCCCCGGGCCGGCTTCCTGAATCGCCGCTCCGCTGGCGAGAAAGATCCCGGTCCCGATGGATCCGCCAATGGCGATCATCGACATATGCCTGGACTTCAATCCTTTTTTTAATTGTCGGTCATCACTTGAATTGGACATAAAAAAGTATCTCTCCCTTTCTTAAGCCGAGGTCCGGCAGGAAAAAACAAAAAAACCGTCACTTCTGGATGGGACGGTATGATGAAACCCACACCAAACCCCCGCAAGATAGCGCACCACGTTTGTCTGGGCAAGAACAAACGTGACAGTGCTGACCCTGTTTGGAATCAGCCCCAGCTTGTCCGCCTGGAGCAAGCGAACAAACTTCGGCGACTTTTCCTTTCCCTTGCAGTCATCAAACGAAACTCCAAATTCTCGTGCAAAGTACTGATAAAAGCCGCAACCTCTACCTCACCGAGAGAAATCGATGAGGGTAAATATGCACTTGTAACTTATTCTTAGTATAAATGAAAACATATGGATTTACAATGGTAATTCCTTCAATCCCTGTTCCGTCCCGACATACCGGATCCATTTTGTTGTTGTTTTTTTCCAAGACAAGCATAGATATAGTGACAAGTTGTCATAAAGGAGTCGTATGCATGGAAACGTGGATGGGCTATTTTATATTGGGATTTGCTTTGTCCACCCCAATCGGACCGGTCAACATCGAGATGATCCGGCAAGGGATTTCAAGCGGTTTTTATCCTTCCTGGCTGGTCGGCTTGGGAGATGTGATCTCCAACCTGTTGATTGTCGGCATCATTCTTTACGGCTTTTCCAGCGGCATTGTGGATTTGTCGTATTTGGCGTTCATAGCGGTCGCGGGCGGGGCTTACCTGATTTATTTGGGGACGTCGAATCCGAAAACCAAGTTGTCCATTTCGTCGTGGCCCCGGCCTGTCCATCTTCTTGCCAAGGGATTTGTCCTTGGGTTCATCAATCCCATGGATTTTCTCTCCTGGTCCGGTGTGTACAGCACCATTCATCAGCGGCCTTTGTCGTTTCTGATCACGGCTTTTACTTATCTGATGATCGGTTGCGGAATGTGGAATCTCCTCTTATCTTTGTCGGTCAGTTGGTGCCGGCCTTACATCAAGCCGGCCTTTATCCAGGGATTTAAACTGATTTCCGGACTCATTCTTTGCGGCTACGGCATTTTTTTGGCTTGGTTCGGCTTCAAAATGCTTGTTCAATAATCCTTTCCGGAATCACCGGTTTTCACGTTTTGCTTTTCTTTTAATCTTCCCGAATGGTTTGTAATAGGTGACCAGGGTCATCATGACCATCGCCGCCACATTGAAGATGGCGCCCAAAGTCAAGGAAATGCTGGTCCGATGGAAAGAGGCATTTTCTAAAGCTGCCAAATGATATTTCTCCGCGGTCTCGATCAAAAAAGACAACCCGTCACTCAGAAACAGGATACCGAGCAAAATAATGAGGAAAGTCGTTACCAACTTGATTAACACCCAGTAATGCTTCGTCAATCCCCAATGGGTCCAGACCGACAGCATCAGGCCGGTGATCAGGACCACCATGGCCGGATATTTGATCAGCGTGCCATCAATCATGTGCATACTTGAAAGTGTGTAATAAAGCTGTTCCCCATTTTCCGCGTTTCCCATGTAAATCCCCAGGATCAACATTCCCAACGTTCCGCCAAACCATGCCATGGCCCCCAGCACATGTATGGAAACCAATAAATGCTTTTTTCTCATATTTAACCGGTAACCCATCAAAATATCCTCCTTTCTGCTCTATTCCTCCAACTTCACCTGTTTTCCACCGATCCATTCCCGGATGAATGGCGATGTTTCCATTGGCGCCAATCGATCACGGGAACGGCAACCGCGCCCGCCAACGCACACAGATAGGGAAGAAACGGAATTCCAAACGGCTTGAAAAAGAATTGGAAACTGAAAATGCCGATGACGCTGGACAACAAAACGCCGATGATAAATCCGCCCAAAATCCCCGTGACAGCGGCAATCATGATTCTCATCCCCTTTTCCCTCCTTCCGGTCATGACATCAAAGCGGTGCAAGCAATGCATGAAAAACACCCGATCCTTTTAAAACCTATTGATTCTTTTGGCGGTGCCTTTCTTTCAACCGCTCCAAACGCAGTTTAACAGACCAAAATAAACACCACACAAACGCAATCTTAACAGCACCTTAATTTTTATACGGAAACCAAAGAGTGATCCGGGTGCCTTCATTCTGCTTGCTTTCCACTTGGATGAAGCCCTGCATCCTCTCGATGAATTGCTTGGCAATCACCATGCCGAGCCCGGAACCCAACGCGGACCGGTCGGTGGGGGTTCCCCGGTAATAGCGGTCGAACAAATGTTGAATGGTTTTCCGGTCCATTCCCTTGCCATGATCCTGAATCACGATCAAAAGCTTGTCTTCTTTCAATTCGGTTGTCACCTGAATGGTTGTTTCCGGGGGATTATGCCGAATGGCATTCATGACGAGGTTTTCCAGTGCCCTTTTGAGCAAATGTTCGTCAAACGTCCACCGGATCTCCCTGGCCGGGGATTTGAATCGGATATCATACCGGTCCGCCAGGGGATGTTTTTTAAGATCGGCCAAAACCCGTTCCAAAAAGGTAACCAGGTTTAAGGTGCGCTCATTCAAGGGAATTTGGCGTTCTTCCAATTGGTAAACGATGCTCAAATCTTGGATCAATTGCTCAATATGGATCGATTTTTCCTCAATGATCCGGCTGAACTCTTTCACTTCTGCTTCTTCCCAGGTATGATCCGAGCGGAGCATCGCCGCATACCCTTTGATGTAAGATAAAGGGGTTTTCAAATCATGGGCGATGCCGGAAGCCCAGTTTCTCCTCGATTCTTCAAGCGCTTGACGCTCCTTTTCGACGGAATGAAGCCGTTCGGTCAAATTGCCCAGTTTCGATTCCAATTCCAAAAACACCCCGAACTTCCGGGCGGCCAGATTTGGAAAATCCGGCTTTTGAAATTTCCCTTCGGAAAGGTTCTCAATCCATTGGATCAGAAAAAAGAGCGGCTTGCTGATTTTCCTCCCCAAAAAGATCCCGATCATCATAAAAATCACGACAAAGGAACATAAATACAAGCCGATCAGCAGAGGGACACGGGTTCCCACCGGGATCTGAAGAAGCTTGTGAATCAGCAGGACAACAACCGGAACCACCGTCAACCCTGAAAGCAAAAGAACGCCTCCGACAGCCAGCAAAATCGCCACAAACTGGAGGGATATTTTGTATTTGAGGTCCATCACCGTCTCTCCTTATCTGATACCGCGAGCATATATCCCAATCCCCTGATGTTTTTTAAATACACCGGGTGCTTCGGGTCCTTTTCGATTTTTTGCCGCAACCGCCTGATATGCACCATGACGGTGTTTTCCTTTCCCACTGTCGGATAATCCCCCCATACGTGCTCATAAAGGCTGTCCACACTGAACACCTGATTGGGATGCTCACACAAGAATTTCAGCAACTCAAATTCCTTCGCCGGGCATTTCACTTCTTTCCCGTCCACCACCAATTTCGCCTGGTCCATGTACAACACAAAATGATCGGTGCGAAATTCGCGAAGCCGGGAATTCAGGCGTCTTTGCCGGTGTAAAATCGCTTTGATCCGGGCAACCACTTCCAAGGGATTAAACGGTTTGGTGATATAATCGTCCGCTCCCATGGAAAAACCGGTCAATTTATCCATATCCGCCGTGCGGGCCGTCAAAAAAAGGATGGGAACGTCGGTCATTTCCCGGATTTGCCGGCACAGCCGGAAGCCGTCTGTATCCGGCAGCATCACATCCAGCAAAATCAAGTCCACCGGGTTGTTTCTGATTTTCTCCAACGCTTCTTCGCCGGAGGTGGCCTCAAGGATCCTTTCGAATCCTTCTTTTTCCAGCAGCCGTCTCATCATTTGAATGATGCCGGTCTCATCATCCACCATCAACAGCGTCTCCCTCATCATTTTTCCCCTTTCTTCTTCATTCATGAAAACAAACCCCCTGAAGCGGCGCTTCCCCTTCAAGGGGTTTGGACGCAAGATGAAATCAAGCCGGTTTCCCCGCTTTTAACAGCACTTTGTTCTTTCCCAAAAACATGGCCAGCATGCACATCAACAAGCCCGTGCCGGCCAAAATCCATTCAATTTCGATCCAATCGGCAACCGGTCCGAAAACAAGGATCCCAACCGGCATCATGGAAGTGGAGATCATACTGAATACCCCAAACACCCTTCCTGTATAATTTTCCTCAATCTTTTCCTGCAACAAGACTGTTGTCGGCGTATTGAAAAAGGGCATGTCCACCCCGAATAAACCCATGACCAACAAGTAAATCCAAAAGTCGGGAACCAATCCCAGTGCCAAAGTGCAAATCCCCATGATAAAGCCGGAGAGAGCCATCGTATGGACTTTATTGCCTAAGCCTCCCCATAAGGCGATCAAACCTCCCCCTGCCATCATCCCGACGGAAAAAGTGATTTCAATGGCCGTCAACCGCCACACATCATCCCCAAAACTCCGGGTCACCTGCAGCGGGGTTAAAAACGAAGCCGGGGCAATCAACACAAAGAATACAGCGAAGTACGAAAAGAAGCTCTTTAAAAAAGCATGTTTTTTAATATACGCGATCCCTTCGGTGACATCGCTGTAATAAGTGGTTTTCTGTTTTTCGGACGCCTTTTGGTGAACCGGAATGTGAACCCATGCCAGCATGATGAAAACCGCAACGGCGGCCGTGAGAACATCCACAAAGAAAACCGCTTCAATGGAGGCCATGGTGATGAGTGCCGCACTCACCATGGGGGAAACCAGCATGATCAATGACTGGAGGCTTCCGTTGATTCCATTCACCTTCGTCAGATGATCCTTCGGAACCAATTGCGGCAATACCGCGCCAACAGTGGGAGTTTGAAAGCCCGTCCCGATTGCGCGGACAGCGGAGATGACAAAAAGCAGCCAAACCGCATCATATCCCGCAAGAAACAAAATGGCGAGGATCAACGTGGCCAAGGCAATCATGGCATCCGACCCGATGATCAACATTTTGCGGTTGAAACGGTCTGCCCACACCCCGGCAACCGGCGAGAGAAGAAAAGTGGGAACAAAACCGCAAAGAATATAGATGGTCATCATCACACCGGACCGGGTATCCAAGGTGATATACCACAGGATGGCATATTGCACGAGCGATGAGCCAAACAGGGAAATGGTCTGGCTGGTTAAAAAAAGGACAATCTCCCGTTTCCATTGTTCTTTCCTCTGTTCATGGATAAAATTCATTCGGTTTCACGCCCTTTTCTTTTTGCTGAACGTTTTAATCTGTTTCCAATTTCTTTTTTTCTGCCAGCAGCCTTTGAAATTCCTTTTCCAGCTCTTCGGAAGGCTCCACGCTCAGCCGGCTGAGCACCTCGGATATTTTGGTTTCAAGCAACAGCCGCCGGTCCTCCCCGGCATCCCTCTCCTTTTTCCGCCCGGACTGCCGGTTCTTTTCATCCGGCCGGTCCAAAAAACGAATTTCCCGGTTTTTGATCTCCAGGATCCGGGTTGCCAGCTTTTTCACAAAACGCCGGTCGTGGGTGACAAAGATGACCGTGCCTTCGTACTCTTGAAGGAGGGATTCCAAAGCCTCCACTGCTTCAATATCCAAGAAGTTCGTCGGTTCGTCCAAAACGAGGGTGTTGATGTCACTGACAAATACTTTGGCCAATGCCACTTTGACCCGTTCCCCGCCGCTTAACACTTCCACTTTTTTATAAACATCGTCCCTCCGGAAATGCAACCGGGCAAGCACAGTGCGGATCAACGTCTCATCCTGCTTGGAAGTGGAACGGACATTTTCCAAAATCGATTCTTTCAGATCCAGAATGTTGAGATTCTGGCTGAAATAACCGATTTTCACAGACGGTGAAACCGTGATTCCCTCATCCTGGCGGATGATCTTTTGGATCAGCGTGGTTTTTCCGGCACCGTTCGGTCCGGTGACGGCTATCTTCTCCCCTCCGCGCACATCAAAACGCGCCGGCTTCCACAAAAGCTTGTTGCCCGCCATCCCGGAAACATCCAGCACCCGGATCACCACTCTTCCCTTCATGGCTTCCTGGTGGGGCAAACTCATCTTGACCGGCGTGATTTCTCTCGGTTTTTCCACCTTCTCCAGTTTTTCCAGACGGGTTTCCATGGCTTTTTTGGCTTTTTCCAATTTCTTTTGTTTTTTGGCAAAGTAGGGTTTGGCCTTCTTCGCTTCAATCCGGTTGGCGTTTTTCGGTATTTTGGTCGCTCTCTGCGCTTTTTGTTCTTTCATTCGCAGCGCTTCTTCCAATTGCCTTTTCTTCTTGGCATATTTTTCGTATGCCTGGATCTGTTGTGCTCTTTCCAATTCCTTTTGACGGACGTAATCCGAATAATTTCCTTTAAAGGTTTTGATCTTGCCTTCATCAATCTCCCAAATGGTCGTACAAAGTGTATCCAGGAACTCCCGGTCATGGGAAACGACCACAAAGGCCCCCGGCCAGTTTTTCAGCTTCTTTTCCAACCATTCGATATGCCCGGTGTCCAAATGAGTGGTCGGCTCATCCAAAAACAAAATCTCCGGATCCTTCCCCAAGGCTTGCAAAAGATATTCCTGGGCCAATTCACCGCCACTTTTGGTTGAATCCTGCCGTTTGATCTGCGGCAAAAATTCAACCGTGGCCCGGCTGATCACTTGGCCTTGATCCGGAATGAGCTGACCCGTCAACGTCTTGAGCAACGTGGTTTTTCCACTGCCATTTTTGCCGACCAAACCGATCCGGTCCCGGTGATCAATGATCAACCTTTTCACGTCAAACAACAAACGGTCTTTGACATACAGCTTCAAATCACGCGCTTCCAGCAACATTTGTATCATCTCCGTACCTGTTGTATTTTTTGGGAGACGAAAAAAGCCTCCCATCTTTTTAAGAATAGGAGGCATAAATAAGGCACGGGTGTACAGACCGTCAACAGACAAAAGATCCATACCACCGGATTCACTTGTTATCAAAAACGGGTGATGCCAATCCTATTCTTAAAAGACACATTGAAGGCAGCACAAAGAAGCAGACTTCCCCTCTGCCAAAAAATCCTTCAATCCATCTGCTTTCAAAAATAGGATTAGCACTTCATCGTCCCGATGTTCACCCTTCCGTACATATGATTTAACAGCATAATAAACCAGAAAGAGAAGATTTGTCAAATGATAAGACGCGATTCGCATCCGGTTTTCTCAAAAAACACCCGTTTTCTCCTTTAGCTCCGTCTGTGCCTTTTTAATCTTTCAATTTCTCCGTTGATGATAAACTCCAGATTTTGATGAATCTCTTCCACATCCCAGTCCCACCATCTGATTTCCAGCCAGTCCCTGATCACTTCATCAGGATAGCGTTTTTTAATCAACTTTGCCGGGTTTCCTCCAACAACGCAATACGGGGACACATCCTTTGTCACAACCGACCGGGCGGCAATGATGGCTCCATCCCCGATGGTCACTCCGGGCAGGATCGTGGCATCCCGTCCGATCCAGACATCATTTCCGACTTTTGTATCCCCTTTGAGCGGCAACGCTTCCAAAGATGGAACGTGTTGTTCCCACCCGTTGCCAAACAGATGAAAAGGAAAAGTGGAACCATCCATCCGGTGGTTGGAGCCATTCATGAGAAACGTCGTTCCGGGACCGATGGAACAAAACTTTCCGATGATCAACCGGTCCCCGATTGCTTCATAATGATATAAAACCTGATCCTCGAAGGATTCGCCATGTTTACTGTCATAATAAGAATATTCCCCCGCAATGATGTTTTTTCTTGTGATCGAAGGTTTGATGAATTGAAGCTTTTGGTTTCCCGGGACCGGAAACCGGTTTTGCGGATCGGGTCCCATCTGTCGGTGCAAAGGCAACAGCCTCACCTCGTTTCATTCGTTTTGTGTCAATTTGCCGATTTTCCCGCATTCCAGGGCAAACCACACCGTTTTCCCATCCCCGCTTGCAATGCCGTGCGGTTCGGCATGAGGGGTTGTCAAGTTGTATATTTCAAAGGCTTGATTGCTTTTTATCCTTCCGATCTGATTCGATCCCCACAGTGTCAACCACAATTCATGGCCGGCTCCGGTCATGATGGCATGAGGCCGGGCGTTTTTCACCGGAATTTCATATTCCGTGATATCGCCGGAAGGGGTGATTCTCCCCACCTTGTTTCCGTTGATCTCCACAAACCACAAAGCATCATCGTTTCCCTGGGTGATCCCGACAAGCGCTGATTGAGGCGTGGGAATTTCAAACTCCGTGATTTCGCCGCTTAACGTGATTCTCCCGATGCAATTGGCTTGGTTTTCCGTGAACCAGAGTGCTTTGCCCGGCCCCGTTGTGATCATCGATGGGAAAGCCCCTTTGCGGGGCAATGCATATTCCACAAAGGTGCCATCTTTTGAAAGATGCCCGATCCGGTTTCCGTTGATTTCGGTAAACCATATTTTTTGATCGGGTCCTTCGGCAATCCCGAACGGGGCGGAATCCGGATGAGGCAAGGGATACTCGATCATTTCCCCGTCCCTGGTCAACCTCCCGATTTGATTTGCGGCATTTTCCGTAAACCAGACTTCACCGTCTGACGAAACGGTTATACATAACACTTTTGCACCCGGTGTCGGCACAGGATATTCCTTAATGGTTCCGTCCGGGCTCAGGCAACCGATCTGATTGGCTTCATGCTCTGTAAACCAGACCTCCCCACGGTCCGAAACGGCCATGCCGTAAGGTCCCGTGTTTGGATCGGACAGTGTGATTTCTTGCAGTTGGTATTTCATCTTCTTTTTTCTTTCCATCACAAAAACAACCTCCCGTCTCATTCTTCCGAGACAGGAGGTCATGTTATGCATAAACAACAGCTGCAGTCTATTTGCCTGAATTCAGACACACGGATGCATGCCAAAAAATGCACATTTCATTCATCCTGCCTCAGAAGAATCCGTCGTTCTGTTCATTCGCATGACTGATTTTTCTCCGGAGTCAGGATAAATAGATCATGTGCATACATTCTTCCTTTCCGTTGTTGGATGTCTTCCTTTAAACTTATCTGATTTTTTGCGCTCCGTCAACTTCCGGATCGGTTCAAACCGCTTTCCGCATCACCAATCATTTATAAAAACAAAAAACCTCTTGCGGTTGATGGCAACCGAAGAGGTTTTTTCACAAATGATCTTTGTTCCGTTCATTTTTTCTTTATTCCACCGTCACGCTTTTTGCCAGATTCCGCGGTTTATCCACATCGAAGCCGCGCTCCAGACATGCATAGTAGGCGAACAATTGCAGCGGGATGACCGTCAATACCGGAGCCAAAAGATCCAGTGTCGACGGGATGTGGATCACTTCATCCACGGATTTGATCATCTCCGTGTCGCCTTCCCCGGCAAACCCGAGAACATAAGCGCCACGGGCTTTCACTTCCTGGATGTTGCTGATCATTTTTTCATAAACACTGCCCTGGGTGGCCAGCGCAATGACCGGGATGTTTTCTTCAATCAAAGCCAAGGTGCCGTGTTTCAATTCGCCGGCCGCATAAGCTTCGGAATGAATGTAGGAAATCTCTTTTAATTTGAGCGAACCTTCCAAAGCAACGGCATAATCCAAGCCGCGTCCCAGGAAGAAGAGATGTTCATGGCTGGCGATGTCCCGGGCAAATTGTTCAACCACATCGGTTTGGCCGAGTACCTGCTCTGCTTTTTCCGGCAATTCTTCCAGGTGACGGATGATTTCCGCCAGTTCTTCCCGGCTTTTTCCGCCACGAACCTGAGCCAAATAAATTCCCAGCATATAAATGGCAATCAATTGCGAAGTATAAGCTTTGGTGGAAGCCACCGCGATTTCCGGTCCGGCCCAGGTAATGATCACATCATCGGCTTCCCGGGAAACGCTGGATCCAACCACGTTCGTAATGGCAAGAACCCGGGCGCCGTGCTTTTTCGCTTCCCTGAGGGCAGCCAGCGTATCGGCGGTTTCCCCGGATTGGCTGATCACGACAACCAACGTTTTTTCGGTAATGAGCGGATTACGATACCGGTATTCGGACGCCACATCCACTTCGACCGGAATCCGTGCGAGATCTTCCAACACATATTTCCCGACTAGTCCGGCGTGATAAGCCGTTCCGCAAGCCACGAAGTGAATTTTTTCGATCTCTTGGATTTGTTCTTTGGTCAGCTTCACTTCATTGGATAAATCCACTTCCCCGTCTTTCAGACGACCGGACAACGTGTCGCGAATCGCTTTGGGTTGTTCGTGGATTTCTTTCAGCATGAAGTGGTCATAGCCGCCTTTTTCCGCTGTTTCAATGTCCCATTTGACATTCATGACTTCCCGTTCCACAGGCGTCCCGTCCACTTTCATCAGGGTCACCTGGTTTTCTTTCAGGACAGCCATTTCCCCGTCTTCCAGAATGTACACATCGCGGGTGTGTTGCAAAATCGCCGGGATATCGGAAGCAATAAAGTTTTCCGATTCGCCGACCCCGACAATCAGAGGGCTTGCCTGGCGCACAGCCACCAATTTATCCGGCTCCAATTCGCTGATAATTCCCAAGGCATAGGCCCCTTCCAAGCGGGCCACCACGTCCCGCACGGTGGAAACCAAGTCGCCGTTCCACATGTCAGCCAGCAGTTTGGCTACCACTTCCGAGTCCGTTTCGGATTCAAAGGTGAATCCTTTGGCGATCAATTCTTCTTTCAGTTCAATGTAGTTTTCGATAATCCCGTTATGAACCACCGCAAAACGACCTGTTTGGTCCGTATGGGGATGGGAGTTTTGGTCTGAAGGCTTTCCGTGTGTCGCCCACCGGGTATGTCCGATTCCCAACGTCCCCGGCAGGGATTGGGCACGGAGTTTTTCTTCGAGATTGGTCAGCCGTCCTTCGGTTTTTTGCACACCGATCGTTTCCCCGTTGTAAACCGCCAGACCAGCCGAATCATATCCGCGATATTCCAATTTGCTCAAACCTTCAAGCAACAGATTTTGAGCCTCTTTGGAGCCAATATATCCAACAATTCCGCACATATGTGAATACCCCCTGAAATTCGCAGAAACAATGACGAACCACGGGTATCCAAAGCCTGTTTGTCTTTGACCCGTTCATCATCATTTCCACGCTTTCTCTTTTTTTCTCTTTTTTGTTTTCGTCCGACCTCTCTTGGCATCATATCGCAACTTTTGTACAACGGGTCGCCCCGCTGTTTTGTGTCGCGATTCCTCGGCTTTGATGCGAAGCCGGGAGGTATCCGCCGATCACTCGATACTCCTCCTCCTCGTCAACTACAGATCCACGTCTCCTCTGCAGCCCAGGCGCTTTACAACAACCATATTCATTGAATAAGCCGCTCCCTCTTTCCGGACATCACCTCCTGAACGGATTCATTCATGAAAAAACACTCATGTATATGGTATTCAAAGATGTTCCGGATGTAAAGGGCGGGATAAAAATGATCCCACCAGCCAAACCCGTGATTTTTCAACCGTTGATCCCTCTTGAAAAGAAGGTTTTTAATAATTTGTGATGAAAAAATAATATATTTCTGAAATATTCAAAGCGGGGTTTCACTTGAAAAACATTCAAATAAAAGATGCGGAAAAAGATGAATCGCTATCAATTCACCACCGGGGCACTTTTGCCCGATTGGTTGGATGGACCGGCCATCTTGTTGGTGGCGGGAGCCGCCTTTGGTTTCTTTTATTCAATCACCGTGAATCATATTCACAATAAAAACCCTGTTTCTCTGATGAATAGGAAGAAACAGGGCTTCAGCTTACGATTATTTTTTAATTCAATTGGTTGCAGACTTCTTCCGCGATTTGATTCACATATTTTTGCAACAACTCTTCGTCCGGGCCTTCGGCCATCACACGGATCAGCGACTCGGTACCAGAGGGGCGCACCAATACCCGGCCTTCATTTCCCAAAGCTTTTTCCACGGATTCAATCGCAGAACGGATCGCATGGTTCTGGTCCCAGCCTTCTTTGGTTTTCACGGGGACATTGGTCAACAATTGGGGGTATTTGGTCATAATTTTGGTCAAATCCGACAAGGTTTGTCCTTTTTCCTTCACCACCCGCAAGAGTTGAACCGCTGTCAACATGCCGTCGCCGGTTGTGTTGTAATCGAGGAAAATAATGTGGCCGGATTGTTCACCGCCGAGATTAAAGCCGCCTTCTCTCATTTTTTCCATCACATAACGGTCGCCCACTTTGGTTTTTTCCGTGGCGATTCCCAATTTCTCCGCCGCTTTAAAGAAACCGATGTTGCTCATCACGGTGGTGACAATGGTATCTCCTTTTAAGGTGCCGTTTTCCTTCATATAGGCTCCGCAGATGGCCATGATTTGATCGCCGTCCACCACATTTCCTTTTTCGTCCACGGCAATCAACCGGTCCGCATCTCCGTCAAAAGCCAGCCCAAGGTGCGCTTGTTGTTTTAACACTTCTTCCTGCAAACGCTCCGGATGCGTCGAACCGCAATTCACATTGATGTTGACGCCGTCGGGATGGGCGAAAATGGTGGTGACATCCGCCCCCAGATCCCGTAGCAACATCGGTGCCAACTCATAAGCCGCTCCGTTGGCACAATCCACCACAATATGCATTCCACACAAATCGGTGTCTATGGTTTGTTTCAAATGTTCCAAATAGGTTTGCGCTGCATCGTGATGATCTGTAACACGACCGATTCCTTCTCCGACCGGGCGAGGCAGGTTGTCGTCTTCGCGATCCAATAACGCTTCAATCTCTGCTTCCGTTTCATCCGACAATTTGTAGCCGTCGGCTCCAAAAAATTTGATTCCATTATCTTCAAAGGGGTTATGGGATGCGGAAATCATCACTCCGGCATCCGCTTCAAAATGACGGGTCAAAAAGGCCACACCGGGGGTTGAGATGACACCCAACCGAAACACATCACATCCGATGGAAAGCATTCCGCTGATGAGCGCGGATTCCAACATTTCCCCTGACAAGCGTGTATCTCTTCCCACAACAATTTTCGGGCGCTTTTTTCCTTTGGTCAGCACATAGGCTCCGTAACGTCCGAGGCGGAAGGCTAATTCAGGTGTTAACCCTTGATTCGCTACTCCCCGTACTCCATCGGTTCCAAAATATTTACCCATGTTTTCTCCTCCTCAATCATCAAGAACCATTATTCGCTGTCACGAATCCTGATCTTTGCCTTTAAATTGTTCTGTTCGGCCACTTGGATAAAGTCAGGCAAAATAAACCGGATTGGTACTTCATGAATTCCTTCCGACAAACCTGAAATATCAATGACCGCTTTGATGTCCGATTGATTGAGCCCCGTCAAGTTTTTCGGTGCCCCTGAAAGAGTGATATTCATGTTTCCTCCGGAGGGTGAGAGAATATCAATTTTTTGTTTCTCTTCCTGCCCCGTCACGGTAAGCGGAACATCTTCCAACGTCTTTTCCTTGGCAGAAACCATTTTAACATAAATCTCTATCTCCTTGGGCTCCACTTTGATCGCGCCTTCACGGATTGGAATTGGCACGGTCCGTTTGAAATCTTTCCGGGCATTGCTCAAGTCCAACTCCGGACCAATGTAATATTGAAGGTTTTCAAGATATTCATTAAAACCGTAAACCGTCACTTGATCCTGGCTGGCCCGAATGCTTTCCACCGCGTAACCCGCGGGCGGCGGCTCTTTCACATCAATCAAAAGCGGAACCTGTTTGTTGGGAATGCTGATGGGCACTTCCACCGTAACGACGCTTGGCGAGATCTCCACTTGTTGAATCAACCCATTGTCACCATACGCCTGTAGCCGGACAACTTTTTTAAGTGTTTGAGTTTGTCCCGACAAATACACAACGGCCTTCACCGCTTTTACCTGGTCCAAACGGCTTTCGGTTCCCCGGACCAACACCCGTTGGGGGGTGACAACCGGTTTATTGATATGTAAACCGTCCGGAACGTTGCCAATCACATCCGCTTGCACCGTCATTTCTTTCTGCACTTTCTGTTTTAAAGTCACAGAAACCCGTTCCGGCTTTACTTTTCCTTTGACGCCAAGGGGCAATCCTTCGATCTGTACGGGAAGACGGTGTTCCCCTTCCCCCACTTCATTTGCATCCACAAACAATCGGTAAGTTCCCGGGACGTTTTCCAACGCCCGCTTGTCTCCGTATAACTGCAATTCCACTTTGGGAGGATGCCCTGTCAGTTCAAATTGTTCCTTGTCGTATTTTACCTGAACCGTCACATCCCGAATGGTCATGCTTTCCTTGACTGAAAAGGAAGAAAAGGAATGATCGGTCACGGTCAGCCACAACATGACGGCCAGCAATAAGGAAACAATGCGCAACACCAAATCATTTTCCAGCCATTTATTCATCTTTCTCCTTCCCCTCTTCCTTTTCCTTACGCATCCAGAAGACGGTTGAGAACTTTTCCGGGGGTTTCAGCAATTCGTATAAACGCGACACCAATTCGTCCTCGCTCAAATTCCGCTCCAATTCTCCTTGATAAGCCAGAGAGATTTGCCCGGTTTCTTCGGATGCGATCACAACCACGGCATCGGTCACTTCGCTTAACCCGATTCCCGCCCGGTGCCTGGTGCCCAAATCTTTGCTGATGTAGGGATTTTCGCTAAGCGGCAAATAACACCCGGCCGCCATCACGGATTCTTCCCGGATAATCACCGCCCCGTCATGAAGCGGTGCTTTCGGAATAAAAATATTTTTGAGCAACTCCGCACTCAGCCGGGCTTCCAGAACGGTTCCGGTTTCAATGTAATCAGACAAGCCGGTATCCTTTTCGATCACAATCAATGCACCAATTTTTTGTTTTGCGAGTTGAACAACGGCTTTGGTCACTTCACTGACAATTTTGGTTGCGATTTGGTCTTCCACCTGACTGCTTCTCCCAAAAAAATAGCCTCGTCCCAGTTGTTCCAACGCCCTGCGCAACTCCGGCTGAAAAATCACGATGACGGCAATGAGTCCCACGGAAAAGAAATTTTCAATAAAAAACTCCAACGTTTTCAGTTCAAATTCATTACTGATCAGCCAAATGACCAGTAATACGGTGATTCCTTTCAATAATTGAACAGCCCGGGTTCCCCGCATCAATTTCAGCAAATGATAAATCACATAACTGACAATCAGAATGTCTACAACATCACTCAGATAATTTTTTACCTCAGCCAATGACTGCATCAAGCCCCTCCATTTAAACCATTCGTTCGGTAGATCATCTCTTTTTATTTTTTCGTAAACGGAAAAAAATATTATTCCGGATCCCGTTTTTTCAAATCCCTGTTTCCGCTGCTCAGGTATTTTGACGGATGACTCCTTCCCGTTTCACCATTAATATAACACTTCCTGTCCGGCAACCCAAATCAAAGGGGTTCTTCCAACCCTTTCCTCCCCTGCCGTCATTCTCAGGCGGTGCGATGCCACGAAAAAAGCTGCAACCCGGACAGGTCACAGCTTTTTTCTATCTGAAGCATAATATCTATCATAAAATCTTTTGCCCAAAAGCAGACCCCATCAACGCAACGGCCACTTTGGCAGTCTGATTCTCCCGGTCAAGAATGGGATTGACCTCCACAAACTCGGCAGAAGTTAAAATATCCGCTTCGGCCAACATTTCCATGGCCAAATGACTTTCACGATAGGTCAAACCACCTTGCACCGGAGTCCCGACTCCGGGGGCATCTTTCGGATCGAGTCCGTCCAAATCAAGACTCAAGTGAACCCCGTCGGTTCCGTTCGATACAATGTGGATGGCTTCTTCCATCACTCCGGCCATTCCAATGCGGTCGATTTCATGCATTGTAAAAACTTTGATTCCCAATTCTTTGATCAATTCACGCTCCCCCGGATCCAACGAGCGTGCCCCGATAATCACCACGTTCTCAGGGGATACTTTTGGTGCAAAACCCCCGATATTGACAAGATCAGGATGTCCGATTCCCAGGCTGACAGCAAGCGGCATCCCATGAATGTTTCCGGAAGGCGAAGTTTCGCCTGTATTCAAGTCCCCATGAGCGTCATACCAAATCACGCCCATTTTTTCAAAGTGCCTTGCCGCACCAGCCACGGTTCCGATCGCAATACTGTGGTCTCCTCCAAGAACCACAGGAAAACGCTTTCGTTTCATGACATCAAAAACAGCATCCGCCAAATTTTCACACGCCTGGCGAACTTCATTTAAATACTTCAGCTTCGGATCTCCCTGATGCCGGGACTCGGGCGTCGGAATCGACAAATCGCCCAGATCTTCCACATCATATCCCAAAGATTCCAACAATGACTGCGCAGATGCATAACGAATCGCACTGGGGCCCATATCCACACCGCGACGTCCTTGCCCCAAATCCATTGGCATGCCGATAAATGTTATGGACTTTTGCTTCATTGAAACATAACCCCTTTGTGTTCTATATCATCGACAACGCTATTTTAACACACCCTGAAAAATGAAACAAAAAAATATTGCAACAAATGAAAATGTATTGTATAATTATTCATTTTCATATTTTATATAATCACTTTTACCACTTGTTATAGTGTGGACGAATGAACACAAATCTATGCCAAACCCCAAGCAAACAGGCAAAAAAACAACCATGACCGCGATCATGGTTCATAATGGATGCCTTATCCCATTCTCATAAAAAAAGACATTTCATTCATCTTTTTCATACACTTTTTTAAGATCAATTTTTTGTTATGATTCATCTTTTGTTATGATCAATTTTTTTATGGATCGACGACGCTTCAATAACTCTTCGCAGTTCAAAACCGTCATGCATCGTTGGGGAACGTTCCAAACAGCAGCACCGTTTCGATAAGAAGATGAGAAGTGGCGGAGCATTCGGAGATGAGATTACCTGTATGAGCAGCAAACGGATCGTTTCCATAAAGAGAATCCCATAAAAAAACACCCGGATTCTAAACACAAAAAATAAAAAAACCTTCATTGTATCATCTTACAATGAAGGTTTT
Organism: Thermoactinomyces sp. CICC 23799; assembly: GCF_016055145.1. NCBI lineage: Bacteria > Bacillati > Bacillota > Bacilli > Caryophanales > Thermoactinomycetaceae > Thermoactinomyces > Thermoactinomyces sp. CICC 23799. The sequence goes on along the minus strand of NZ_JAECVV010000011.1, from coordinate 392 downwards.
TCAGTCTGGAGCGGAAGACGGGATTCGAACCCGCGACCCTCGCCTTGGCAAGGCGATGCTCTACCCCTGAGCCACTTCCGCATTATATTGGTGAGCCATGAAGGA
>NZ_JAECVV010000011.1:0-281 GCF_016055145.1 Thermoactinomyces sp. CICC 23799 | reverse complement strand
GGCTCACAACCTGGCTGGGGAAGCAGGATTCGAACCTGCGCATCACGGAGTCAAAGTCCGTTGCCTTACCGCTTGGCTATTCCCCAGCGTATATGATATGGTGGAGGGAGTAGGATTCGAACCTACGAAGGCAAAGCCAGCGGATTTACAGTCCGCCCCAGTTGACCACTTTGGTATCCCTCCGTATATGGTGGACGCTGACGGGATCGAACCGCCGACCCTCTGCTTGTAAGGCAGATGCTCTCCCAGCTGAGCTAAGCGTCCGTTTTTGGTGACCCGTA
>NZ_JAECVV010000010.1:0-122166 GCF_016055145.1 Thermoactinomyces sp. CICC 23799 | reverse complement strand
CGGGAGTTTCGATGTTCCGCAGATCCATGAGGATTTCAACCAAGGAAAACCGGCTCCGGCTCCCAAGCCGACGGAGGAGCTGAACGTTGCCCCGTCCAAGCAGGAGAAAGGCTTCTTCAGCCAAGTGGGAGACTTTGTCTCCGGTTCTTGGAACAAATTAAAAAACGGGGTCTCCAACACTTGGAACAACCTGAAAAACGGCGCGAAAAAGACTTGGGACACCGCCGCATCCGCCACCAAGAAAGCGGCCCAAAAAGCCTGGGATTGGATGACCTCCACAGCAGGCAAAATCACTGGGGGAATTGTGCTTGGAATCACAGCCCTCACCGGATTGTTCAGTAAGTTTGGACACCAGATAAAAAATGGAGTTCAGCGGGCATATAGCAGTGTTCGACAGTCAATAGAAAATTGGTTATATCCCAATGGGACGTTAAAGGATCGTGAAGTGACTGATAGACAGTTGGCATTTGCATCAGATATGACTTATAAAGATGTAATCTCAGAGAAAAATATAGAAACTTATCTTGGTGAAGATTGGTCAGAAGATAAAAGCTTAAGTCTTGACTTGTCTAATGGGCTACAAGCTCATGTGTTTGTTAACTCCACCACAAAAGAAATGATTATTGCTTTCCGGGGCACAGAACCTGATCAGTGGCAAGATATTGTAATCGGTGATGGGCCCATTGCTTTGGGGAATGACAGTAGTTTGGTTAATTCACAAGTAAATAAGGCACGCATTTTTGTGAAAGAACAGATTTTAAGTAATGAAAAGTATAAGCATTATAAAAAGACCATTACGGGGCATTCTTTAGGAGGATATTTAGCTGCTGATTGTGCAGCCAGATATAAAATTCCAGCAGTCACTTTTAATGCCCCGGGAAAAAACCTGTTCCCAAATGTGAATGGGAGTACTTTGCTTGGATCTTTAGGTGGTCCTAAAGGGGCTGCTGTGTTAACTGCTGGAAGTTATGTGATAAATCTTACAGATCCTCATGTACAAGTGGATATTATTAAAGAGTCCACAGGCGCATATGATAAACTGATTCGCAACTATCGTTTTAATGATGATGTAGTGGGATCGGTTGGCTATCGACTGGGAGAAACTTATGATATTGATAAAGCCGGTAAAGTAACGTTAGATGAGGGACTAGATAACAAATTAAATATCAATGTTTCTTCAGGAAGTCATGGCATTTCTAATTTCACAACCGGGTACGATGAAGATACAAAGGAAAAATTAGATACACCCATTCCAAATTTATATGAGAAAAATAATGGAAATATTGCCCCAAGGGAGTGAATTCGGTTGAGAGGAAAGTGGATACCAATCATTTGTGTTTGTGTCATTGTTATGATGCTGACCGGTTGTCAAACAAATTCCGTTGATACATTACCAAAGGAAGAGGGAAAGCAAATGAGTCAAGAGGAAAAAAAACAACTGAAGGATAAAGCTGTTCAGCATATTAAAAGTACATACAATAAAGAGTTTGTTGTAACAAAAGTGGAGTGTGTTCGAGAGTTTAATTCCAATTGTTTTATAACGGGAAATGTGAAAGATGAGAACAATACAGAAATAACTGTTTATTGGATGCCTCCAGAGATAAAAGATGATTATGTGCTTGTGAAATGGGATCAGGAGTTAGAACCAAAAATCAAGGAAATTTCAAATAAACACTTTGAAATAAAGAGAATCGAAACTATCTCTTATACCAATGGGACAAAAACGAATAAATATACCGGAGAGATTCCATCCGTGTATGAAGTGCTGAAAAACGGGGGAGATAAGGATTATTTGTTTAAATGGACTGGAGAAATTTATAAAAACGGAGGGAAGTATGAACAATCAATAAAAAACTTTTTAGAGGAAATCAAAGAAATGAATTTTAATAGGGTACGAGTAACGATTTATGTCTATGATGATCAATTAAAAACATCGACAACAAAAGAAGATGAAGGAAAATACTTATTATACGAATATGTAATTTCGATTGATGATATTCAAAAAGCGGAAATTGATTCAATAAATTTGAATCAATATAAAACTGTATACTGATTTAGATGAATATGGGGATGGGCAAGAAAGATATTGGCCCATCCCTAAATTTATGGCTAAGTCAATGGGAAAGCGGAATTTATATAATGATCTTAACAATTGTTTGATGATAGGAAGGGAGTAGAAAAAAGGTGAATATCCAAAGAATCTGGATTGTTTTCATCCTGTTGTTTGTATTCCTGTTGGCCGGATGCACAGGCACAGGAGGCATGGGGGACATGGATTGGTCAGAAGAGAAAAAAATCAAAGAAAAAGCCATTCAGTATATTAAGGATACATATAACAAAGATTTCGAAGTATCCGAGGTAAGTAAGGACCGTTTCACAGGACAAACTTATACAGTTAGAGGAAATGTCAAAGATCAAAAGAACACTCAAGTATCCATTATTATGGAACCGAATGAAATCAGGGATACATACGTGGCAACATTATGGACGGAGGAATTAAAGCCCAAAATTAAATCTTTGGTTGAAAATAATTTTGATGTAAGGAAGATTGAACATATTTCATACTCAAATGGAACCGAAAAAGATAAGTATACCGGAGAAATACCATCTATTTTTACTATCTTAGAAAATGGAGGAGATCCAGAATACGAGATATCTTTAGTATTGAGAATCTATGAACAAAATGGTCAATATGAACAGGGGATTAAAAGCTTTTTAAAAGATTTAAAGGAGTTAAATTTCAACGAAGTCGGTGTTGAAATTTTTGTTGCAGATGACGATTTGAAAACATCACCAAAGGAAACTCAAGAAAGTAAATATACGTTATATCGCTATAATATTTATTTTGAAGATATCCAAAAAGTAGACATTGATCATCACGATTTGGATCAATATAAAACAGTAATAAAACATTAAAAGATCAGGGATGGGCAAAGATAATGGCCCATCCCTAAATTTATGGCTAAGTTAATGGGACAGAGAAATTTATATAATGACCTTAGGAATTGATTGATGATAGGAAGGGAGTAAAAAAGATGAATTTCAAAAGAAGCTGGATTGTTTTCATCCTGTTGTTTGTATACTTGCTGGCAGGATGCACAGGCACGGGAGGAGTGGGAGATATGGATAAAGCTGAAGAAAAAGAGATTAAAGAAAAAGCGATTCGGTATATCAAGGATACGTATAATAAGGAATATGAAGTTTCTGATGTGACGAAAGATTTTTTAAGCGGACAGATATATACAGTTGAAGGAAATATAAAAGATGATAAAAACACTTATGTAGCAATCATTATGGAACAGAATGAAATCAGGGATACATATGTGGAAACATTATGGACCGAAGAACTCAAACCAAAGATCACGTCATTGGTTCAAAAACATTTTGATGAGAGAAAGATTGAGCACATTGCTTATTCAAATGGCCCGAAAAAAGATAAGTATACCGGAGAGATTCCATCGGTGTTTGAAGTCTTGAAAAATGAAGGGGCTCCGGATTATGAGCTAATCGTAAAATTGAGAGTCTATGAACAAAATGGCCAATATGAAAAAGGAATCAAGAGCTTTTTAGAAGAACTAAAAAAGCTGAACTTTAACCACGTTGGAGTAACAATTTTTGTTGCAGATGATGAATTAAAATCAGCACCGAAGGAAGCCGAAGAAAGTCAATATACCTTATACCGCTATAATATATCATTTGAAGATATCCAAAACATAGACATTGATCATCATGATCTGGATCAATATAAGACAGTCATCAAAGAATAGGGAAACGGGGATGGGCAGAAAGATATTGGCCCATCCCTAAATTTATGGCTAAGTCAATGGGACAGCGGAATTTATATAATGGTCTTAACGATTGTTTGATGAGAAGAAAGGAGTGGAAAAGGTGAATATCCAAAGAAGCTGGATCGTTTTCATTCTGTTGTTTGTATTCCTTGTGGCTGGATGCACAGGAACGGGAGGAGAGGGAGATATAAATCAGGCAGAAGAGAAAAAAATCAAAGAAAAAGCAATTCAGTATATCAAAGATACATACAACAAAGATTTTGAAGTATCCGAGGTAAGTAAGGATTTGTTTACAGGTCAGACATACTCCGTTGAAGGGAATATAAAAGATGCAAAAAACACTTATGTAGAAATCATTATGGAACCGAATGAAATCAGGGATACATATGTTGAGACATTATGGACGGAAGAATTAACTCCAAAAATTACGTCGTTGGTCAAAAAGGATTTTGATGTGAGAAGGATCGAGAATATTGGCTTTTCAGATGGGACGAAAAAAGATAAGTATACAGGGAAAATTCCTTCAGTGTTTGAAGTTTTGAAAAATGGAGTTGATCCGGAATATAAGCTAAACGTGACCTTAAGGGTTTATGAGCAAAATGGTCAATATGAACAAGGAATCAAAAACTTTCTAAAAGAATTAAAAAGGTTAAACTTTAACCAAGTTGGAGTAACAATTTTTGTTGCAGATGATGAATTAAAATCAGCACCAAAGGAAGCTGAAGAAAGTCAATATACCTTATACCGCTATAATATTCATTTTGAAGATATCCAAAACATAGACATTGATCATCATGATCTGAATCAATATAAGACAGTCATCAAAGAATAGGGAAACGGGGATGAGTAGAATGATATTGGTTCATCCCCAATTTTATGGCTAAGTCACTTGAGGGTGCCAAAAAAATTGATTATCTGCTATACACATATACTTTGCCACAGGAAATTTAAAAGGTGGATGTCGATCATCTCGATTTGGATCCATATAAAAAGGTCATTCAACATTAAAAAGAAAGGGCAGGAAGACCGCACGGCGGCCGGCCTGTCCTTTACTTTTTCGCTGAATCGTCAATTGCTTGAATGGCCAGGTTGAACGCTTGGATTCTTCTTTCCAAAAGTGTTTTTTGCGGACTTCCTTCTTTTGATTTTGCGTAAATCTTTTCAATGAAAGGGAGTAACCCGGTAAGAATTTGGCGGGCTTCGGTCAGCTCTTCCGATGTGTAAGGATGAGGCCTTTGATACCAGGCGTATTCCAGCATGGCCAAGCCGATGTGAAAGGCTTTGAGCCTTTTCCGGATGAGGGAGGTGTTTGCGCCTTTTTGCGTCATCTGATCCAAGGCATTCTCCGATTTGCGGATAGTGGATTGAAAGGACAGGATGGATTCGGTTTTTACGCTGGCAGTTACATTCTCCATGTTTTTGTCTCCTCTCCCCGTTTTTTCTTCGCACGGTCATGATGATCCCTTTGTTTCAGAGTGTCAAGAGCAATTTTGCATCTGCATGCAAAGCAAATGACAGGGGGAATCAAGAAGAAGTTTAATTTCATGAAAATTGGTTCTTGGTTTAGACCAATTGCAGGGAAATTCATAGAATAATTTAGCTTTGTAAAAAGGAGGGATAGGATGACAGAGTTTGGAATTCCCCTTGGCCAAGATCATGGGGTCACTGCGGCACAGGCAAGGAGAATTTTCGTTCTCCGCCGGGGAGAGAGAAGAATTGTGCGCTGCGGAAGAAGAGTGGTGCGCATTCGCCGCTTTTTTTTGCGCCCCGGTGAAGTTTTGGTGGTCATCTGCGGCCGGGGCCGGCACAGACAAACCTTTATTTTTGTCTGCAGAGGGCGGCGCATCCGGAGAACGATTGTCCGGAGAGTTCGCCGAAATACGCTGATTTCGGTGCGTTGTGTTTAATCCGGTTCTCTAATTTTATGGTTGGGACGGGGAATGAATCCCCGCCTTTTTTATTGTTGAAATTGCGGCAGATATTTTCGGTGGGCTTTCAGCATTTCATCCAGGATTTTTTTGGCGACGGAGTCGGAAGGAACGAGCGGATTGATGGTCATGGCCAGCAGGGCGGTATGGTAGTTGCCGGTTACGGCGGCTTCGGCGGCGACCCGTTCAAAGGATTTGATCTGTTGGACGAGCCCTCTGACGGGGACGGGCAGGTCTCCGATGGCGATGGGTTTGGGGCCGCTTGCAGTGATGACGCAGTTGATTTCGACGGCGGAATCGTGGGGGATGCTGGCGATGGCGCCTTGATTTCTTACATTGACGGTTTGGATGTCTTTGCGGTCGTGGTAGATGGAGTCGATCAGGTTGCAGGCGGCATCACTGTAGTAAGCGCCGCCGCGTTGTTCCAGTTCAGGCGGTTTGACGGCGAGCTTTGGGTCTTTGTATTTTTCAAACAGTTCAGCTTCCACTTTTTGCACCACTTCGGCGCGGGTTCCGGTTTTTCGCGCTTGCTCTTGTTCTTCGGCCAGCATTTTTTCCGTTTGGAAGTAGTACCGGTGATACGGACAAGGAAGGATGCCCAACGCTTTGATAAACTCTTTTTCCCAGCCCAAGTCGATAATGTTTTTGGCGCGGATGCCGGAGGTGTCTCCTTGGGCGATCCGGTCAATGATTTGTCCGGTGATGTTTTGTCCGTCGAGATAAACGTTGAGCCCGAAGACCATGTGATTCAATCCGGCAAAGTCGATGTGAATCCGCTCCGGCTCGACCTGAAGCATTTGGGCCACGCTCATTTTCATTCCGACGGGAATATTGCAAAGGCCGGCCACTTTGGTAAGCGGGCTGTATCGGAGGATGGCTTCCGTGACCATGCCGGCCGGATTGGTAAAATTGATCAGCCAGGCATCGGGACAAAGGGTTTCCATCTCTTTGCAAATGTCCAGGATGACGGGGATGGTCCGAAGCCCTTTGAAAAGGCCTCCCGGCCCGTTGGTTTCCTGTCCGATCACACCGTATCGAAGGGGGATTTTTTCATCCAAGGCCCGGGCGCGAAGGCCTCCGACCCGGAACTGGGTGATGACGAAATCCGCACCTTGAAGCGCTTGCTGCCGGTCTAACGTGAGATGAATGCGGATGGGCAGTCCGGCTTTGTTCACCATGCGTTTGGCCAGATTCCCGACAATGTTTAATTTCTCTTCTCCCTCGGGAATATCGACCAGCCACAATTCCCGGACAGGCAGATGGTCGTATCTTTTGATGAATCCTTCGACCAGTTCCGGCGTATAGCTGGACCCGCCGCCGATGGCGACAATTTTTAATCCATGTTTTCGGGTCATGGAAACGACACCTCCGGATGAAGTCGGTTGGATATTTATAAAAACATTCCTATTATTCATTATATAGGATCTGAAGGTCGGGAACCAAAAGAGTGATCCGGATGGCAAAGATATTGGTCAGGCTTTGATGGCGGGCATACCAACTTTCGCTTGGCAAATGGCGCTTATAAAAAGGGAGGGATCCGTCCATATTAAAAATGGAAAACATGTGTTAATTCCGGAAATTGTTTTGCCATAAAGGAGGAAACCGATGCGCTTTTGGAGTGTGATGTTCAGTTTGATTTGGCTGGTTACGGGATGTTCGGCAAGCGGGGAAAACCAGAGTGCTGATTTCAGCAAAGGGGCCGTTTTTTATTTGGACAAGACGTTTGCTGAGAGGGCCAGGTTTTTCCGGAATGCTTTCCGGACTACCAAGATCCATGTTTGCACCCTCGACCGGGCCAATGCCGAAGCCCGGAGGGAAGCCGCTTTTAAAAACCATCCCGTAAAAGATGGTTATGACCGGGTGGAGTGGCCGCTTCATGTCTGCAAGGAGGGCGGAGCCGGTTCGTATGTGGATTATGTTCCCAGTGACAACAACCGGGTGGTGGAAAACTGGATCCAAGAACAATTGAGCCAATATCCGGATGGGACCCGCCTGGTATTCCGGGTCGGAAAAAAACTGGAGATCAAAGCGTTGGCACCTCCGGACAATGATCCATCCCGGGCATCGCAGGGTGGATTATTTTACCTGTTTCAACAATCCATCGATTTTGGGGGCAAAAAACTGCACCAAAGGGCCGCTTAAAAAGGTGAAGATGACGGTTCCGACCGAAATCGGCCCGTGAAGCATCAATGCGAAAACGAGCGCGCAGCCATCCGTGAGGGTTTTGGATACAGCCAGGCTCAGCCCGAACCGCCGGCACAGAACGTACATCAGATCGTCACACGGGGTCAGCGCAAATTTTCCTTGTACATAGACCGAAATGCCAAAACAGGTGCAAATCAGTCCGGCCCAAAACGTGAGCATTTGCTCCAAGCGATTGACCGGATAAAAGGAAAGGATGTTCAACCAAAAATCGATGCAGGTTCCGAGGATGAGCACCGTCAGCAATGAAAAGAGGTCCGGCTTTCCCTTTTTTAAACCGGCATTCAGCAAAATGATCAGCATTCCGATGAGAATCACCCATGTTCCGACAGTGAATCCAAACTGATCACTCATTCCCACATATAATCCGTTCCAGGCATCCGTCCCCGCCCGGGAACCGATCATCAGCGTGATGCCCAGCGATTTGATGATTAAACCGGCAGGGTAGCAAAGTGTGCGCATGATAAACTTGTACATCAGCGAAACCAACCTTGTCCGTTTTTGCTTATTTATATGTTTTAACTTCCAACAATTTGCCAACCGATCCGGATGCCTTATAATGGGAGACACCAAGGGAGGTGTGATTTTGTGGATTTCAGCAGTTTTTCAGATTTTGTGGATGAGTTTGTGAAGTGGTTGGTTGACACGGGAAGAAGGCAGCGGACGATTGATGAATATGTGATGACGGTGTTGATGTTCGCGGCGTGGTTTCAGCAAAAATATCCTTCATTGGCCTTGCCCACCCAAGTGTTGAGCTCTCATATCATCGCTTTTCAACAGGAATTGTTAACGCAAAGAAAGCTTTCGATCGCCACGGTTCATAAATATATGGCTTCATTAAAATCTTTTTGGGACTTCTTGATCGAAAAAAACCTGGCGGGAACCAATCCGTTACTGGAGATTGATTGGAAAACGCCTTCTTCCCCAACCGTTTTGCCTCCCCACTCCTGGTTGGACAAAGAGGAAGAGAAGCGGTTGCTTATTCAGGTGGAGATGGAGAAAAATGATTGGAAACGATCAAGGAACCGGTGCCTGTTGTTGTTGATGCTGGATGCAGGTTGCACGGTTTCTGAGCTGATCCGGATGGATTGGGACCAAATATTGTGGGAAGATCACGAAATTTTAGTGAAAAACGAACAGGGAAAACGAAGGATTCCGGTCACGCAACGTCTTTACCGGGCGTTGAATGACTGGCGGAAAGAAGGGGGAAACAAAGGGCCGGTGGTTTGCACCCAAAGCGGGGCAAAAATGTCCAGGCAGGGGGTTCATTACCTGGTGAAAAAATATCTGAAGGAGATCGGGTTAAAAGCATATTCGCCCCATACCTTAAGGCACACCTTTTGCCGCCGGTTAATCGAAGCCGGAGCCGATCTGAAAACCGTTTGCCGTTTGGCCGGGCACCAGAGCATGGAGACGACCAAAAGATATTTGGCAACAAACAAAAAGTAGGGAAGATCCTTTTCCCTACCTTTTGTTTGTTTAATAAGCTTTGCGTTTTTTGACGTACCAAGCGATCACCAAAACGAACAAAACGGCGAAAATGACGTAGAAAACGTTGGAGTAAACGCTCATATAATCCAACACCGTGGTCCAGGCTTCACCGAAGGCGGCTCCCAAGCTGACCAGAATGGTGTTCCAGATCAGGGTTCCGATGGTGGTGAAAATCAAAAATAAAACCATGTTCATGCGGGCCATGCCGGCCGGAACGGAGATCAGGCTGCGCACAATCGGGACCATGCGGCAAAAGAAGACGGTCCATACGCCATAACGTTCAAACCAACGATCCGCCTTATGGATGTCTTCTTTCTTAATTTTCAGGATATGTCCCCAACGGTCAATGATCTTTTCCAGTTGGTTCACGTTCAACAATAAACCGATTAAATACAAAATGACGGCCCCGACAACGGCTCCCAGTGTGGCTGCAACCACCACGCCGAAAACGGTTAAATCCGATTTGGTGGTCATAAACCCGCCAAAGGTGAGAACCACTTCAGAAGGGATGGGAGGGAAAATATTTTCCAAAGCAATCATTAAAAAGACGCCAAAATATCCGAATTTTTCCATGAATTCAATAATCCAGTTTTCCATTTGCGTGTTTCAACTCCTCATCCATTTCCATGATTATTCCCACATAAGTATAGCGTGTTCATTGCTATTTTTATAGCTGATTATTAAAAGAAATGAAACAGATTCATGATTTTTTTGTTTCGGAGACCGTAAACGGAGGCCGGTTTGCGAATATTATTATCAGAGAGAAAGAAGAGATGTTCCCCGGATTCATGAAAGCGATCCCTGACGGGATCGTTTTTTTTCTGTCAAATCTTTTTCCGGGGAACCCATTGCATTTTTTCTAGATTATAATTATTCTTAATAAAGAATGATAATAATAATCACCTTGAAAAAGGGGTCGATAAACAGATGGATCAATTCAAAAAACGTTTAACCACGAACCAGGGGGCTCCGGTTGGCGACAACCAAAATTCCCGCACCGCAGGCCGGCGTGGTCCCACCCTGTTGGAAGATTATCATTTGATCGAAAAACTGGCGCACTTTGACCGTGAACGCATTCCGGAAAGGGTGGTTCACCCGAGAGGCGCCGGCGCACACGGCGTGTTTCGTGTGATCAACAGCATGAAAGAATATACGAAGGCGGCTTTCTTGCAAGAAGTGGGGAAAGAAACACCGGTGTTTGTCCGTTTCTCAACCGTGATCAATTCCAAAGGTTCGCCGGAAACGGCCCGGGATCCGCGCGGTTTTGCAACGAAGTTTTATACTGAGGAAGGAAACTATGATTTGGTGGGGAACCATTTGCCGGTATTCTTTATTCGCGATGCCATCAAATTCCCGGATATGGTTCATTCGCTGAAACCGGCTCCCGATACCAATATCCAGTCGCCGGACCGGTATTGGGATTTCATGACACTGAGTCCGGAATCCACACATATGATGACATGGCTGTTTTCCGATTACGGAACTCCCGCGAACTACCGGCAAATGGAAGGGTTTAGTGTACATGCGTTTAAATGGGTAAATCAAGAAGGTAAAGTCGTATATGTTAAATATTACTGGAAACCCCTCCAGGGTGTCAAAAATTTGACCGCGGAAGAAGCAATGGAAATCCAAGGAAAAGACGCAAACCATGCCACACGCGATCTGTTTGAAAATATTGCAAAAGGAAACTATCCCGAATGGGATCTTTATGTTCAAATCATGCCGCCGGAAGACATGGATAAATTCTATTTCGATCCGCTGGATGCAACCAAAATCTGGCCGGAAGACGAGTATCCGTGGCAATTGGTCGGCCGTATGACTTTGAACCGCAACCCGCAAAACTTCTTTGCCGAAGTCGAGCAAGCGGCCTTTTCCCCGAGTGCGCTGGTTCCGGGAATTGAACCGTCAGAAGACAAATTGTTGCAAGGACGGTTGTTTTCTTATCCGGACACGCAACGTCACCGTTTGGGGGCCAACTACCTGCATCTCCCGATCAACCGGCCGATTGCTCCGGTGAATAACTATCAAACGGATGGACCCATGCAAATGAAGAAAGATGTCCCGACCGTTAACTATGAACCCAACCGCTATGACGACCGTCCGAAAGAAGATCCGGCATACCTGGAAAGCGAAACCCCGCTGGAAGGAAACGCCGGACGGAATAAAATCTATAAAACCCTCGACTATAAGCAGGCAGGCGAACGCTACCGTTCATTTACAAAAGAAGAGCAGGACAATTTGATCAAAAACCTGACCAATGATTTGAAAGAAGTGCATGAAGAGACGAAACAACGGGCGATCTACAACTTCTATCGTGCGGATGAAGAATACGGCACACGTTTGGCGGATGCGTTGGGAGTCAATATCAATGACGTCCTCGGGAAGTTTCAATCATAATCCCGTATGAGCAGGCTGAAAGGCTGTTGGCTGATTAAAAGTCAACAGCCTTTTTTAATGTTTTATTCCGGGGATTGCGATAATTCTTGTGAAACAGTTTTATGATAAGATAAATGAATAGAATTATAAATTCTGGAAAGGAGATTTTAATTTGGAAGCCATTGAACATGCCGGACTGAAAAAAATATACCGGGCAGCCGGATTTAAAAAAATGCCGGTTGTGGCAATGATTCTTTTGCAAGTGGTGACACGGTGGTTTTATGGTTATTACTGGTATTTGAGCAGAAAAAAAGCGATTCAGCATCTAAACACCCAAAAGCGTTTTCCGTTGTGGTATATATGGATTGCCGCGTTGCTTGATTTTGCGATGAGCTTTGGCTGGTTGCTCCTGGGGTTGACAGGATTTGAGTTTTCCTATGAATTTTCAATGCTTTATCTTGAACTGGCTTGGACGATTCTCTGTATTTTGTTTGTTATCAACCGGATCATCCCCGTTTATTTGCGGGGGATGTTTTTGGAGCATGAGGGGAAAGACACCGATCTGACCAATCAAATCGCCACCTATCTGTTGGCCTTTTTTCTGGGGGTTTTCTATCTGCAGTATCTGATCAATCAAGAGGAGTCAGGAGATGAAGTCCCGGAAGAAGACCCCCTCCCGGAAGAAGAGGGCCGCAAGTGGAAAAAAACATTGAAAAAAATCAACGGGTACAACGTGATGTCAGCCATGATGCTTTTTGCCAAATGTGTGGTGACGTACAATATGATTCTTTTGATGCCTGATCTCAGTTCGGGGATCACGGTGGCTCTCCTTTTTATGTTTCTTTGGGTGCCTTTCGGCATTGCTTCCTGTTTGTGGGCCATTATATCGCTGATATTGAAAAAGAAGAAGACCGGGGCTTGGATCTTGATCGGGCTCAATATCCTGGATACCATCGTGTTGTTTGCAGGAGGTTTTTTCAATTCATAATACATAGCAACAATGAAGCAGGATACCGGTTGCAACTTGAACCGGTGTTAAATAATGGCAAAAAAGGCTGATATTTTTTCGAACAACGAAGAGATTCTCGCACATACAACCGGATTAACGATATAATGATAGGAAGAAGTTCAATGGTTTATCCGTTGACGCGTCCGCTTGGACGGATAGTACACTGGAGGCAGGACCAATGAAAAAAATGTTTTTCAAATCCATTTCGATTCCACTGATTGCAGGCACTGTGCTATTGGCCGGCTGTACGCAGACAGACGTGCCGGCTGATGCCAAAAATATAGAACCCAAACAGGAAAAGGTGACACAGGTAAAACCCAAACCGGTGCCGCCGCAGGAAAAATGGGATATTGACTCGCCGGATTCGCTCACGGTGGTGGTGAATAAAAAGAGAGAACTTCCGGCGGATTATGTTCCCCCGGATTTGGTTGAACCGGATGTGACCTTTTCTTTTGAAGGCACTGCTGAAAAGAAACTGATGCGAAAAGAAGCGGCAGAAGCCTTGGCGGAATTGTTCAAGGCGGCTGAAAAAGACGGGGTTGATTTGGTTGCCGTATCCGGTTACCGTTCTTATGAGCGACAACAAGCGACATATCAGTCTGCTTTGCAACGCAAGGGAATGGCCAATACGTCGAAGTATAATGCCCGGCCGGGACACAGTGAACATCAGACCGGACTGGCGATGGACGTTTCCAGTTCCATTGTCAATTACCAGTTGATTGAATCATTCGGAGAAACCAAGGCTGGTCGCTGGCTTGCCGATCATGCAGCGGAGCACGGCTTTATCATCCGGTATCCCAAAGGAAAAGAAGACGTGACCGGTTATGCTTATGAACCGTGGCACATTCGGTATGTGGGCAAAGAATTGGCCAAAGAGTTGAATGAAAAAGGACTGGTCATGGAGGAATATTTTTCTTTGAAATGACATAAGGATCAACGATCGTAAGTATGGTGTCGCTGTAATGCGAAAGGTTCACATGATCATCAAATATTTCCATGGATCATCGCTTGAATTTAGATTCACAGATAGCATAGATTTAATTATAGGATCGCTTACTATATAGAAAAATAGAGTAGGAAGTTCATCGATGAGAAAGTTAATCTTTGTATTGTCAAGTTTTATTTTGCTTAGCGGTTGTGCAGGCACGACTTTGTTTGCTGCAAATCCGGAAGAACAGCCGGATGCATTGAACGAAAAAACGCTTGCCATGCCGGATCAACTTGCGGAGAGGGCACCTGTCCCTTCTTTTTATTATCGCGCGAAACCGGCTGCCACTTATTACCAGAGCCCGACCAAAGAGAAAAAAATTGCGCTCACTTTTGATGACGGACCGGATGCTACATATACCGGTCAGGTTCTGGACATTTTAAAGCAACAGCAGGTGTCTGCCACATTTTTCGTGATCGGCAATCAAGTGCCGCGCCATCCGGAAGTGGTCAAAAGGATTGTGAATGAAGGGCATGTGATTGCCAGTCATACCTGGAGCCATCCAAATTTGGTGAAGGAGAATGATGCGAAAGTACGGCAGGAAATCACCAAAACCTATCAAATCGTGGAAAAGCTGACAGGCAAAAAAATGGCGATGCTGCGACCGCCATACGGGGCTGTCAAAGGAAAAGAAAAATTGATCCATCAAATGGGGATTTCCGTCATTCAATGGGATATCGACACACTGGACTGGAAACCGGGACAGACACCGGACCGGATTTATCAAAATGTGGTCCAACATGCATTACCCGGCAGCATTGTCCTTCAGCACAGCGGGGGAGGCAATCGTTCGGCAACGGTTCAAGCCCTCCCCCGGCTGATTCAACAGTTAAAGAAAGAAGGCTACCAGTTTGTCACCGTGAATGAACTTTTGGATATTCCTGCGTACCATCAGGATTAAGCGGGAAACCAGTGCCTCTTTAAATATCATTGTAGGCATTGGTTTCTTTTTTTATTCCATTTGGCGAAAAAAAGATCGAAAGAATCGGATCCGGGGTTGTTCTTCGCTTTTGACGCGGGCCAGAGCCGCCCGGTAAAACCGGTATTCTTCGATGTGGGGACTTCTGGGATTCATATAACGCTGCCGGAACGTTTTGGAGTCCACGTCTTCCACCAATTCCAGCCCGTAACGGTTCAAGTAATCCGGGAGTTCTTTGGGATCAAAACCAAAGATCCACGGTTCCCCCATTTGCTTGACCCAACGGCGGATCCAGTTAGCTTTCGGCCCGTTCAGCCATTGGTCAATCGCTTTTTTATGGACATAGGTGAAAAGCAGAAAGCTGCCGGGTGCCGTCCCGCTGATAAAATCCATGGTTTGGTCCACTGCGCGGCGGGTCAGATATTGGGTGACACCTTCCCAGATAAAAAAAGCGGGCTTGTTTTTGTTGAACCCGTGTTGCCGCAATGTTTCGTTGATCTTTTCAATGTTCAGATCGGTTTTAACAAAAGAGACATTCCCAGGGAACCGGTGAAGAAGGCGATCCAGTTTTGTCCTTTTCAAACGCAAAATGCCTGCTTGATCCACTTCAAACACCCGGGTTTTCCGGCATTCCGGGATGCGGTAAGGGCGGGAATCGTATCCGGAACCGAGGATCACCACTTGTGATATTTCCCGGGACAAAGCATAGATCAAATGGTCATCAATGAGCCGGGTTCGGGCCACGCCGGAAGCCCTTGCTCCGGGTTCAACATGATCAATCAGTCCGAGTATCCACCAGCCGGCAACCGGAACACGAGCCAGTGCCGCAATGAATTTCAGTGGCCGGCTTAAAAAATGATATGCAAATGGATCTTCCACCAAACGCCGTTCTTTGGGAAAAGTATATTCCAATGTGCGGAACAAAGCGGCAAACTCGGCCGTTTTACTGGCACGCTTGAATTGCCGGATATTGATTTTTTCATTCATTTACGTCGCTCCCTGTCACCTTTATTAAAATGTATATTGATTTGTATTCTTGAAATCATTGAATCAAATTTTAAGAATGCCCGTCATACTGTTAATGCAATTGTGATTAAGTCTATTTTTTATCTATTTAAAGGATTTATAAAAATTTAATTATTGCGGTAGGGATCTTGTTTTGTTTGCAGAAGAATATGAATATGGGAGAGGAGTGGAAAAATGGATTCCGACAAAAAGTTATTACGTTATTTTTTGCGAAGTCATATTGATAGTGATCACAGTTCACTAAATATGAATCATGGTGTAAATCTTTCCCTGGATGAAGTAAAGAGTGGAAAACTGACTGAAGAATCACTGGAATTGATTAAGAAAAAATCATCAAATATAAAATCAAAAGGAGAATTAGAATACCACATTTGTCCGGTTATCCTTTCTGAATCAGACAGTCAATCAGTTATATTGCCCTTTTTTATCATTGCCAAATTGAATGAACAGAGATTGGTGCCTATTTCACAGCGACCACCATATTTTGTCCGTCAATATTTGGAACCGTCATCCAAAGACAATGAGATAACGATTGGTACAATTGAAAAGAATGATGATTATGTGGAGAAACACCCTTATTTGGTGGAAGAAAACTGGATAGCAGCTTGGAAATATGCTGAAAATATGTTTCAACATGTGACAGGAAAAAATTTCCGATCGCTAAAGTTGCCAGGTTATCGGGTAAGTAATCAAGTGTGTATCATTCCCAAGGAATTAGAGAATAAATCAAGGGATATTTTATCTCTATATGAAGATGTAATTAAGTTAAAAAAATATCCAAAGCTTTTACAAGAATTTTTGTCATTGGACGAAAAGGAAAAAGAGCCGATTCAGCATGAAAAGGACGGTGCTGAATCTCATTTGGGGCAGATGAATTCTCAATATCCATTGTCTCAACGGCAAAGAGAATCGCTACAACACTTATTTTCTTTAAAAAAAGGAGAGATTCTTGCAGTCAATGGGCCCCCGGGAACCGGTAAAACCACATTGATTCAAAATGTTGTAGCTTCATTGTGGGTTGAAAAGGCGATAGAAGGCAGTGAACCTCCTGTTATTTTCGCAACATCGACTAATAATCAGGCGATTATTAATGTTATTGATTCATTTGGGAAAATGAATCAGGGAAAAACCAATTCAAATCGAAAATGGGGGGAATTGGCTGAATTATTACAAGGTCGTTGGATTCAGCCGCTAAAGAGTTACGGGCTTTATTTTCCTTCTTCGAAATGGCTGGATAATAACAAAAACAAAGTAAATGATTACCAAATCGTCACACAAAACGGTATGAATTTTATGAAAGACATGGAAAAGATGAATATGCCCGTATTGAAAAAAGCTTTTTTGAATCACTGTGGGAAAGCGGCGGGGCAAAAATTTCATCATCTCAAGGAAGCTTGTAAATGGTTGCATGAGGAGTTGAACAAGTGGCATCAGGTGTTGCAGGAGGGGATTCAATACATCAAAAGCTGGGTGGCGTACCAAGAGGAATTGAAAAAAAACGGTCGCGGTTATTTTTCTTCTGAGTTAGAAGATTCGCGAGTTATACATAAAGAACAACTTGATAAACAAATTAAGCAACTTAAAATGTTGAAGACAGAGTGGAATCAACATTGTAGTAAAGAGCCGTTTCATTGGTCCTTGTTGTCGTTTATCCCAGCTATTAAAGAAAAACAGGAACGAAGAAATGAAAATTTTATTTTGAAATGGAAAGATGATCTCCCCTTCGAAGTGACTCTGTTTTCTAAAATGCATATCCAACAGCAATTAGATAATTGTTATTCGCGGTTAGAGAAATATAAGGATGCAGAAGCTGACTTGATAAATTGGCGAAAAAAATACGGGATTGGTGAAGAACCTGAACAAATTCCTGACAGCTTTAGTGAGATGATGGAGGAGTTGGATGTCAGTCTTCGTTATCTCTTGTTTCAGTTGGCAACCCATTATTGGGAAGCACGCTGGCTTTTGGAAGTTGAAAATGATACTGAAAGCAAATTGGAATCAAAAGAGAAAAAAGCCAATTGTTTGCGACGTTATGCCATGCTGGCTCCATGCTTTGTTGCAACATTTTATATGATTGCCCGCCATTTAAAATTGGATAACAAGTGGGGAAAAAAATCTTTTGCAAATGACAGAGATCCAAATTACCTTTATGAATTTGTTGATTTACTTATTATTGATGAAGCGGGTCAAGTGACTCCTCCTTTGGCGGCGCCGGTTTTTTCATTGGCCAAAAAAGCTCTAATCGTTGGGGATACCATGCAAATTGAGCCGATCAGCAACCTCAACTTATCTATAGATATTGGAAATCTTTTGGGGGCTAATATAATTAAACGGTGGGATCAGTTTTCTGAAATTGAAAAAACAGGAATTACCCATCGCGGTAGTGTAATGAGAATTGCACAGCGCCGCAGTAAATATCAAAAGGAAGAGATGTATGGCGGAATGTTCCTTAATGAGCACCGGCGTTGTGTGGATGATATCATCCAGTATTGCAACGACTTGGCTTATAATGGAAATCTTATGCCTCTTAGAGGTTATTCAATGAAATATCATGATATTCCGTATTTAGGATATGCTCATATTGAAGGGGAGACCGAAGAGATTGGCGGTAGTAAGTTCAATTTGATGGAAGCCGCTGCAGTGGCTGAATGGATTGCAGAAAATAAACATTCAATTCTCAGACAAGCTCAAAAAACGGAAAATAAAAAGTCAGAGTTGAAGGATTTGGTGGGAGTGGTTACTCCTTTCAGGTACCAGCGTACTTTGATACAAGAATTTTTAAAAGAACTTGGCGTCAAAAATATCACGGTAGGTACTGTTCATGAATTGCAAGGAGCAGAAAGGGATATTATTTTGTTTTCGCCAGTGGATCATGAGTCAAATCGTCCTTTTTATGATCAAGGGATTAATATGTTGAATGTTGCAGTATCCCGCGCACGCGAAAGTTTTCTTGTATTTACTGATTGGAATAAGTTTGGCAATGTGAGGCAATTTCCATCAGGTAAATTAAAACAATATATTTCTCATGAGGACAAATTATTTGAACGGACACGGGAAGAGCAAACCCATGTTGATCGTTTGTTTGAAAGAATTGCTCGTAAAAGTGGTAAGAAGAATAGTGGAAAGCAAACGATTATTCAACAAATAATTATTCACCGGAATCAAGGTCAGATAAATATTGCTAAAGATGGGAAAATGCAGGTCTCACAAGTGGTAAACAAAAAATAAATTTCGGGAGGAGTTACCTATGAGTAAAAATGAATTAAACATTAGTGAGAATAATGGACAAATTAATATCAGCCATGGAGGGCCACAAAACATATCGCAAACCGTTAATCTTGGGAAGCTTGATGAGGAAGATCCGAAACGTCAGTTGGTGGAAGTGCTTGAAAAAATAGTAAAAGAATTAGAGAAAACGGAATCTTTACCACCTGAGAAAAAAGAAGAGGCGCTTTATGATCTTGAAGAAGCGTCAAGTAAGGTGTCTGCTGATCAAATGTCTACCAATTTTCTCTCTATTTTAAATACAAAGTTACAAAATCTTAGCGGGTTGCTGGCGGGAAGTGAAGCGGTTTGTCAGTTAATCAATACAGCAGTCAGTATTTTAGAGAAAATTAAAGGTTAAAGTTGTGGCATTGAACCTTAAAATAAACTATTTAAAATATCAAACTAAGATCCCCGGCTTTTTGGCCGGGGCTTTTGTTATGAAGTGATGGAAATGGCAAAAATCAAGATGAGAAGTGCAATCAAAAAGGCGGAGGAAACGATGGTGAACAATATTTTTTTCTCTTGTTTCGGGTTTTCTTTGTGTTCTTCGTTTTGCATCATGAATGCTCCTTTCTGTGCAATCCGTCAGTGAAGAAGGTGTCCGGCTTGATGTTGAAAATCGGTGGTTTCGATTTGAATGGTGGTGTGTTGGATGGCAAATTGTTGTCCGATCACCTCGATGGCGGTTTTTAAGATGTGTTGCGGGTCTGTATCTTTTTCCACCAACAAATGACAGGATAAGGAATCGATACCCGACGTGATGGTCCAGATGTGAAGATCATGGACATTGATAACGCCGGGAATCTGTTTTAATGCTTGTTCCACTTTCTCGCGATCCACCGTGACGGGGGTGCCTTCCATCAAGATATGGACCGAATGGGTGATCACTCCCCATGCATTTTTCAGGATGATGACGGCAACAATGATGCTGAGAAGCGGATCGGCCGGGTAAAACGAAAACAGACTGATCATGAAGCCGGCGAGGATGGCACCCAGTGAACCCAGGGCGTCGCCCAATACATGCAGGTAGGCGCTTTTGACATTCAGATTTTCTTTCACATCCCCTTTTTTAAAGAGAATCCAGGCACTCATCACATTGGCAAACAGTCCGACGGCTGCAATGGCCATCATCATGTTCCCTTGGATCTCGGGCGGGTCCAAAAAACGTCGGATGGCTTCCCACACGATGAACCCGGCGATGATGAACAAGGTGACGCCGTTAAAAAGCGCCGCCAAAATTTCAAACCGGTAATAGCCGTATGTTTTGCGGGCTGACGGCGGCCGGGCGGCAAACCATAAGGCCGCCAGGCTCAGGGCGAGTGAGATGCAATCGCTGAACATGTGCCCGGAGTTCCGATACCAAAGCCAGACTTTTTGTCCATAATCCGCCTGCAAACTCCAAAACCATTATGCTTGCAGTGATTGCAAGCGCCATGGTCAGGCTTTGGCGGTTACGGGTGGCAGGGGTATGATGATGGTGATCAGAATGCATAAACAATCCTCCTGTCATGAAGGGTGCAGGCGGAAAAAAGCTGTTTCTTTCATTATAACAGTCTAATCATTTTGGGGGATTGAATTCAGGTCAAAAGGATAAAAATCCGGCACTTCCCCCACGATCACTTGCCGGGCAATGGGCTGGTTGAATTTTAGGGTATAATGTTCTTTGGTTAAAGGCAATAACGACTGCATTTCGATGACGGCCTGCAGGTTTACGGTAATCAGGGTGGTATTAATTCCTTTCCCTTCGATACTGGATGTAAAGGTGACATGCGGGGTTCCTTCGACCCAGATATGGACCGGGATGTCGGGGCCCAAGTCGGCAAATATGCTGCTTTGCAAGATTTTCCCGAAAGAAATGTGTTTGATCCGGTTTTCTTCTTTACTCAGTTCTTTCAAAATCCGGTGCGTCACCACCTGATAGGCTTTGGCTTCCATCTGGCTGTTGAACTGGACCCCGGTGATCCGGTTTTGTTTGTCGACTTGCAAGGTGGCCACCGGGTTCACCTTTTGCTGCATTTCTTCAATGCCTTTTAAAAATGCTTTTTGTGCCGTTTTTTTGGCTTCTTCTTCAGCGAGAGCGGCCAATACGGGTTTCAATTGGTGGTTCACAAAGGTATAACCAAGGTAACCGGCCAATACAGTGAAACCGAGAAAGATCAGAAAGATCATTGAGGATGGCTTTAAAAACGTACGGGAAGTTCTGAATGACGAGCGGGTAAACCTCGGTCTTCTTTTGTGTGTTTTAAAGCGTCTTCTCACAAACAAACGAATGCGTCGGGAAAAACGGGGACCGAATGACATGGCTATTTCTCTCCTTTTCATATGTTTTATATGGCTGGTTTGGAGAGTTTATGAAAAATCCGGGAAAAGCGGAGGAAGTGGGATGAATTTCGTGGACTTGGGTGTACATTCACTTTCATTGTTAACCATGGTGAATATTCTGTTGGCGATCGTCATTATATTTTTAGAGAGGCGGAACGTGGCCGCAACCTGGGCCTGGATTTTGATTCTGCTGTTTCTGCCTGTCGTCGGCTTTATGCTGTACATTATTTTTGGACAAAACCTGAGCAAACGGAAAATCTTCCGGCTTAATGCCGAGCACACCGAAGAGTTTGTCCGTAAATTATCCGCACAAGCCAAGGAGTTGGAGGAGCGCCGGTTTCATTTCCGGGATCCGGAGATTGAACAATACCAGCCCATCATTTACATGAATCTGGTCAGCGGATACGGACTGCTCACCCAGGACAACGAAGTGAAGATTTTTACAGACGGGAAGGAAAAATTTCATGCCCTTTTGGACGACATTGATCAGGCCAAAGATCATATTCATCTGCTTTATTTCATCATTAAAAATGACGGGATCGGCAATCGGATTGTGCAAGCTTTGACCCGAAAAGCCAAAGAGGGTGTCAAGGTGCGTGTACTGTATGATGATATGGGCTCGGCCTGGCTGCCGCCCCGCTTTTTTAAACCCCTCATCGAAGCGGGGGGAGAGGTGGCTGCCTTTTTTCCCTCCAAATGGATTCCGTATTTAAATTTCCGGGTGAATTACCGGAATCACCGAAAAGTTGTTGTTATTGACGGGAAAATCGGCTATGTCGGCGGGTTTAACATCGGCGACGAGTATTTGGGATTAAGCCCGAAGTTTGGTTATTGGCGGGACACGCATCTCCGGATCAAGGGAAGTTCCGTGGATGCTTTGCAATCCCGGTTTTTCCTGGATTGGAACAATGCTTCGGAAAAAGAGCTGCATTATGAAAAACGTTACTTTCCGGAAAAATCATCCCATGGGAATTCGGCGCTTCAGATTGTGTCCAGCGGCCCGGATTCCGAGTGGGAACAAATCAAAAACGGGATGATTAAAATGATTTATTCCGCCAAGGAACGTATTGATATTCAAACGCCTTATTTCGTTCCCGACGACAGTTTGATGCATGCCTTAAAGATAGCCGCGCTGTCCGGGGTGGAAATCCGCCTGATGATCCCGAACCAACCGGATCACATGTTTGTTTACTGGGCGACGTATTCCTACATCGGGGAACTGTTGAAAGTGGGCGTGAAATGCTTCATCTATGAAAAAGGATTTATCCATGCCAAAACCATTGTGGTCGACGGCAAAATTGCATCGGTGGGAACGGCGAATTTTGATATGCGCAGTTTTAAATTAAACTTTGAGGTGAATGCCTTTTTATTTGATGTTCAGGTGGCCGGACGTCTGCAATCCATTTTTGAGCAAGATCTCAAAAACTCGCGGGAGTTGACGAAAGAGATGTATGGCCGGCGTTCCAACTGGATCCGGTTTAAAGAATCGATTTCCCGGTTGCTCTCTCCGATTTTATAAAAAATAGTTATGAACATTTAAAAAATCTGTTGGACTTTTCATTGTCAAGAAAAAAGGAATTGTGCCATTATAGGAGATGGATTTTCTTTTTCCGAAGTCTTCACAGGAAATACATCACTAAGTCTGAAGGAAAAGGTGAGCGCATTGAACTTGTGGGAAATTTTTGTCGGGATCATCCTGGGGATGGTCGAGGGATTGACCGAATTTGCTCCTGTTTCTTCAACAGGGCACATGATCTTGGTTGATGACCTTCTTTTTAAAACGAAAGAGATTTTTTCCGAGCCGGTTGCCAATACATTCAAAGTGTGCATCCAGTTGGGCTCGATTTTGGCGGTGGTGATCGTCTTTAAAGACCGGATTCTGGATTTGTTGGGTTTGAAAAGAAAAGGATCCGAAGAAGGCGAAAAGAAGGACCGCCTGACCTTGGGGCAAATCTTTGTCGGGTTGCTGCCGGCTGCCGTGTTGGGCTTTTTGTTTGAGGACTTGATCGATGAACATCTCTTTGGCATGTCCACGGTACTCGTCGGTTTGGTCGCCGGGGCAATCCTGATGATTGCCGCAGACTGGTTCCGTCCGGCCAGACCGCGAGTGGAGACGTTGGATCAAATTAGTTACAAAGACGCATTTCTCGTCGGATTGTTTCAATGTATTGCCTTGTGGCCCGGTTTCTCCCGTTCCGGTTCCACCATTTCCGGCGGGGTGTTGATCGGTTTGAGCCACCGGACGGCTTCTGATTTTACCTTTATCATGGCCGTTCCCATCATGGCCGGGGCGAGTAGTCTGTCGTTGATTAAAAACTGGGAGTATTTTACGGCGGATGCCCTGCCTTTCTTTATCGCCGGTTTCATCAGTGCTTTTCTTTTTGCATTGTTGTCAATTCGCTACTTTTTGAAACTGATTAACAAAATCAAATTGGTGCCGTTTGCCGTATACCGGATTGTTTTGGCGCTAATCATTTATTTCTTGGTATTTTGATCCATTTTTTGAAGGGAAGCTGCCCGGTGGGGCGGCTTTTTATATTTTGTGGGTTTGCCAAATTGTGAACATCTATTGAAAAAGTGGAAGGGCCGTGATATTATCTTTTTAAATAAAATTATAAAAAAATTCAATCGATATGTGTTGGACGAAAAGGAGAAAACGGTATGGAATCATTTACTCAATGGTTGGATCAAATTTCGAATGTGGTTTGGGGTCCTCCCTTGCTGGTCTTATTGGTGGGGACAGGCATTTATTTATCGATTCGTTTGTCATTTTTGCAATTTTCTCAACTTCCTTACGCTTTGAAAACGGCCTTTTCCTTGAAGCAGGATCATGAGTCGCAAGGGGATATTTCCCATTTTCAATCGTTGATGACCGCCCTTTCGGCGACGATTGGGACCGGGAATATTGCGGGAGTCGCCACGGCCGTGGTTGCCGGGGGACCGGGGGCGGTGTTCTGGATGTGGATTACCGCTATTTTTGGCATGGCGACAAAGTACGCAGAGGCGATTTTGGCCGTGAAGTACCGGGTGGTCGGCGATCGGAACGAGATGGCCGGCGGACCGATGTATTACATTGAACGGGGTCTGGGTTGGAAATGGCTCGCTGTTCTGTTTGCCTTGTTTGGATCGATTGCCGCGTTCGGCATTGGCAGTATGGTGCAATCCAACTCTGTTGCAGAATCGATGCAGGCCAGTTTTGGTGTGAATCCCTGGATCACCGGTGTCGTCTTGACGGTGATCACCGGATTGGTGATTATCGGGGGAATTAAATCGATCGGCCGGGTGACCAGCTTTTTGGTTCCGTTTATGGCCATTTTCTATGTTTTGGGGGGACTTGTCATCATTTTGCTTCATGTGGATCAATTGCCGTCCACTCTTGCCTTGATTTTTACGGATGCGTTTACGGGACAAGCGGTTGCCGGCGGAGCGATCGGAACGGTGATCCGCTATGGGGTGGCCCGGGGGGTTTTCTCGAATGAAGCCGGGATGGGATCCGCTCCGATTGCGGCAGCCGCGGCCAGGACGGACCATCCGGGACGGCAAGCGCTGGTGTCGATGACGGGAACCTTTTTGGACACCATTGTTGTTTGTTCCATCACGGGAATCGGCCTGGTGATGGGCGGTTACTATATCGGCACCGACTTGACGGGGGCGGCATTGACGACCGAAACGTTTAACCGGTTGTTGCCGGGCCCGGGCGGATGGATTGTTACGATCGGCTTGATTTTCTTTGCTTATTCCACCGTGCTGGGATGGTCCTATTACGGCGAGAAGTGTTTTGAATATTTGTTTGGTTCCCGATCGGTCACGGGTTACCGGGTGGTCTTCACTTGTTCGGTGTTGTTGGGCTCGGGACTGAATTTGGCGCTGGTGTGGTCCATTGCGGATATTTTCAACGGATTGATGGCCATTCCCAACTTGATCGGCCTCATCGGTTTGTCCGGCGTCGTGGTGGCGGAGTCCAAAGCGTTCACCCAAATCATCCGGCAAGAAAAAGCCCGGTCTGCAAAAGAATGACAAAAGCCGTCTTCCCCGGAATCAATGGGAAGACGGCTTTTTTTACGACAACACCGTAAATTTTTCTTGCAGACGGGTGAGCATGTCTTGGGTCATTTTTTCCAAGTCATATTCGGCATGAAAGCCCCATTCTTCTTTGGCGGCAGTGGCATCGATGGAGTCGGGCCAACTGTCGGCGATGGCTTGCCGGACCGGATCCACCTGATAATCCAGTTGAAATTCCGGAATATGTTTGCGAATCTCTGCCGCGATTTCTTCCGGTTCGAAGCTCATGGCAGTCACATTGAAAGCATTGCGGTGTTTCAATTTGGCTGCGTCCGCTTCCATGAGCGTGATGATGGCATTTAAGGCATCGGGCATATACATCATGTCCATGTAAGTGCCCGGGGCAATATAGGATGTATATGCTTTCTTTTTCAGTGCTTCATAGTAAATTTCGACGGCGTAATCTGTGGTTCCGCCTCCGGGGGGAGCCACATACGAAATCAACCCCGGAAAACGCACACTCCGTGTGTCCACGCCAAACTTGTGATAGTAATAATCACACAGCAACTCCCCGGAAACTTTGTTTACCCCGTACATGGTGGTGGGGCGCTGGATTGTATCTTGCGGAGTTTGTTTCTTGGGAGTGGACGGGCCGAAAGCGCCGATGGAACTCGGAGTGAAAAATTGGCAACGAAGTTCCCGTGCCACCTCCAGTGCGTTGATCAGTCCGCCCATATTGAGATTCCAGGCCATGAGCGGACGGTTTTCCGCAGTGGCGGACAATAATGCCGCCAAATGGATCAGAGTGTCTATTTGGTATTTTTTGGAAATCTCATACATGGCTTTGCCATCGGTCACATCCAAAATCTCAAACGGTCCGGAATGGACGACCGGACTGTCGGTTTGCCGGATATCCGTGGCGATGACATTTTGTTCTCCGTAGATTTCCCTTAACTTCATCACCAGTTCCGAACCGATTTGTCCCAAAGCACCGGTAACCAGTATTTTTTTCATGCAAAACGCCTCCTGCTGTCACAACTCGTCAAATTAAATGACGCCCATTTCTTTCCCCACTTTTTCATAAATCGAGAGCACGCGATCCAGCATCTCTTGGGTATGGGCTGCCGTCGGCATGTTCCGGACACGTCCGGTTCCTCTTGGAACCGTGGGGAAAACGATGGCTTTGGCATAAACGCCTTCTTCATTCAAGCGCCGGCTGAACTTCTGGGTGAGCACTTCATCCCCGATGATGCAAGGGGTGATCGGGGTTTCGCTTTCGCCGATATCAAAGCCCAGTTCCTTCAAGCCTTTTTTCAGATAGCGCCCGTTGCTCCACAATTTGTCATGCAGTTCCGTACTGCTCATCAAAATCTCGATGGCTTTGATACATGCCGCCACATCGGCCGGTGGCAGTGCGGTGGAGAACAAGAACGGACGGCTGCGGACTTTTAACCAGTCAATCAAAAGCTTTTTGCCCGCGACATAACCGCCGACGACACCGATTGCCTTGGACAAGGTTCCGATTTGGAAATCCACTTGATCGGACAGTCCGAAATGTTTCACCGTGCCGGCCCCTTTTCCCAGAACGCCCGAGCCGTGTGCATCGTCGACATAGGTGATCAGGTCAAAACGGTTGGCGATTTCCACAATCTCCGGAAGTTTGGCGATATCGCCGTCCATGGAGAAAACGCCGTCCGTAATGACCATGATTTTTTTGTATTGTCCCGACTCTTTGGCTTCTTTGGCTTTGGCATACAAATCATCCATGTCGGAGTGATTGAAGCGGATGATTTTTGCTTTGGAAAGGCGGCAACCGTCGATAATGGATGCATGGTTCAGTTCGTCGGACAAGATGGCATCATTTTTATCCATCACGGCAGAAATTGCGGCCATATTGCAATTAAAGCCGGATTGATAAGCGATTGCCGCTTCTGTATTCTTAAATTCAGCAAGTTTTTCTTCCAACTGAACATGAAGACTCAGGGTTCCGTTGATGGTACGAACGGCACCGGCGCCGACGCCGTATTTTTGAACCGCTTCCAATGCCGCTTCTTTCAGGCGTTCGTCTGTCGCCAAACCCAAATAGTTGTTGGAAGAAAGATTGATCAATTCCCGGCCGTCGATTTCGATCACGGGTCCGTTGGGGCTTTCCAGCGGATCAATCACGTTGTAAAGACCCCGGCTTTTTAAATCCTCCAAGTTGTCATGTAAAAACTGGTCTAATGTTTTGCTTGCCATGGCAACTCCTCCTTGCGCCATCCGTGTTTTCTTGAGCACGAACACATATGTCCGCATGACAAGGACATATCAGGGTGCGTCGGTCTTTTTATATCAATGTTTCTGATACTAATTTATCATATTTTCACAAAAATGTTTACTCACAGTGGACAAAAACAGGCAGAGTGAAGCGGACGGAAATCAAACATATTTTTCTCCATCGACAGCGGAAAAATTCCAGTAAAATAAGATTAGATCAGGAATAAGGGGAAACATCATGAAACCACTGAAACAAAGATATAAAGATACCATCAACGTTGAACATGTGTCCGTTTTTTATGTTCAGGCACCGCCGGAGTTTTGCTTTTCCAAGTTAACGAATGAAAGAATCCGCCGCCGGGCCCATCAGGATGTGTTGGAGGTGGAGATGGAGCCGGAAGTGGGGGGAGTGTTCAGGATCACTTACGAAAAACCGGCCGGACCGGAAACCATCCAAATGAAAATTACCGAATATGCTCCTCCTTCTTTATTAGAGACAACTGTTTCCACGGAAGAGGAAGACCTGACCCATACCTACCGCCTCAAACGGGTGGAAGCAGGAACCCGGCTCACGGTCATTACTCAAAGAACCAAGAAACGGAATTGGTTGAATGGCATTCTTTATACCTTATTCAAAAGAAGAATGGATCAAAAAGTAAATCATTATTGGAAGCGGTTGGCGGTAGAAATTGAAAAAGAATTTCAAGAGCGGCATTTATTCTCCTGAAGCGTTCGCCGGAGACCCCTTTCATTAAGGGAAGTTTTCCGGTGAACGCTTTTGTTTGGCAACTGCTTGTGTTCATCGTTTGTTCATATTTAAGGGGCGAAAGAGGTTTATTTCGTGGAAGAAACGAGAAATACTCAGGTAGAAAACACGGAGGAGGAAATGTTGGTGACCCGGAAACAGCATTTTGCAACGGATGAAGGAACCATCCGATATTTGGCGGCGTTGATTGAAAGCGGAAAGATCGGGGAGTATCCCCTGCTTGGAGAAGGGCTGAGCGGAAAAGTATATGATTATGACGGATTTGCAGTCAAAGTGTATAAAGAAAATTACAGCGAGAATGATGATTACAAAACATTGAGCGGTTTAAACGGTCATCCCGCATTCCCGGCATTTCATTACATCGATCATGGAAAGCGGTGGATGGTGGTGGAGAAAGTGGACGGATTCACACTGGCGGAAGCCGTCCGGTCCGGAGAAAAGCTGGACAGCCGGACTTACGCGCAGATCGAGGAAATTGTGGAGGATTGTTATGACGAAGGTATCATCCCGTCTGACCTCCATCTGAACAATTTGATGTTGGACATGGATACCAACCGGATCCGGGTGATTGATACAGGGCGTTTCTTTTTTGCCGGGGACAAAGAGGCTTACCGGTCCCGCATCGCGGAGGAACTGGAATGCTTGCAATATCACTGCGGATTGTTCGGCAGCCTCTTTTCCTCATCCCGGCACAAGCACCGCCGCCGGCGTAAATATTCCAGCTCTTACCCGCGCCGTTACAAGTATTCGAGTTCTTACCCGCGCCACCACAAGTATTCAAGTTCATATCCGCGCCGTCGCCGTTATTCGTCTCCGTTTTTTTCATCATCGGACCGTTACCGCCATCGCAAATATAAAAAATATTTTTCGTTTTCCAGTTCCTGACCGAAGATGTCCCGAAGGGGGCGTCTTTTTTGTTGAATCATCCCCGTCAAACTACTACAATGATGTAGTATAAAATGTTTCGACTGTAAAAAGGGGAGAGAAAATGAGGAGAAGACGGATGGTATGGATGGCGATCCTGGCCGTGGCGATGCTGATGGCCGGTTGCGGTTCCCGGGGGCAGGAACCGGACCGGCCGGAAGGCGCCGGACAATGGGTGCTGCAAACCAAGAATGTGACGCGGGTGAATGAGGATGATCCGGTCAAGGCTGCGGTTCTGATTTCCCGGATGATTTGGCCGTCCACGGATGCGCAAAACCGGCCGGGAACGGTATTGATTGCAGAAGCCGGCAAAACCAAACTCAATTTGCCGTCGGTCACTCTGGTGCATCATCCGAATAACGGGCCGCTGTTGTATGCCAAAAAAGATCAGATCCCGCAAGAGACGCTGGATGAAATCAAGCGGCTTCAGCCGGCCGGAAGTTCGATGAATCAGGGAACCCAAGTGATCATGATCGGTTCTTTTGCTCCCAAGGCCAAAAAACAAATCACGGATGCAGGGTACAAAGTGGATGTCATTCACGGGGAAGATCCTGCTGAAATGGTCCGGCAGCTGGACGCTTACTATGCAAAAGTAAACGGGGGAGAGTATCCTAAAAACGTGATTGTCGGTTCGGTCGACCGGCTTGACTACACTTTGCCGGCAGCCGGCTGGATCGCCCATATGCCCGAGCCGTTGCTTTATGTCAGCAAAGATGCGGTTCCGGAAGCCACCCGGCAGGCACTTCAACAACGGAAGGGGCAAGCAAAAATATATTTGCTGGGGCCGGAACAAGTGATTTCCCCCAAAGTGGAAAAAGAATTGCAGTCCTATGGGGAAGTGGTCCGGATTGCAGGAGATGTTCCGGAAGAAAATGCGATTGCCTTTGCCAAATTCAAAGATGAAAAAACCGGATTTGGCTGGGGAGTGACCGAACCCGGGCATGGCTTGACCTTTGTCAAGAGCGGTTCATTGGACACCGCCATTGCTTCGGCTTCGTTTGCCCATCTTGGAAAACATGCCCCCATGCTTGTTTTGGAGGGGAACGATTTATCCGCGGCACTGCAACAATATTTAACATCGCTTCAGCCCAAGTATGAGAAGGAACCGACCGAAGGACCTTACAATCACGCCTATCTGATCGGTTCCGAAAAATCTGTTCCGTTTGCGGTTCAAGGGAAAATCGACCGTTTGCTGGAAATTGTGCCCGAAAACGGCGGGTCCGGACATGATGGGCATATGCCCATGCCGGAAAACACCGGGCACGGCGAACATATGGGGCATCATTGACAGAAATGGTTGAAAGAAAAGAACTCCGGTTGGACGGAGTTCTTTTTTTAATGGAATTTCTCCACCGGAAGGGCCGTGGCTGCTACAATGAAGAAAGAAGGAGAGAAAACGACAATGATGACAGAAGAACAACACAAGATGTTAAGCAAATTATTCGGTCCTTTGGAACTCGAAGTCCTGAAAATTATTTGGCAAAAAGATTGGCAAACCGTGCAAGAGGTGTTGGATCAGTTGCCGGCACAAAAGCAATATGCTTATACAACCATTATGACGGTGATGAACCGCCTTCACCAAAAAAGCGTGTTGATCCGGAAGAAAAAGGGAAAGAGATATCTTTACAAAGCGCGACATCAGCCGGAAGAGTTGATCCGTCATTTTTCTTCCCATACGATCCGGGGCATCTTGGATGATTTCGGGGATATTGCGATTGCCCAATTTGTCGATGCGGTGGGCAACGCACCGGACGGACTGAAAAAATTGAAACAGTTGTTAAACGAATTAGAGGAAGGGGAACGAAAATGAGTTCGTTCCAAAAGCTTTTTGCCTTTACCGTGGGATGGAGCGTCTTCAGCGGGTTTGCGGCCGGTTGGATGGATCGCTGTTGTGACATGCTCTTTGGAGAGTCCCGGTGGATCCATCATGATCTGGTGCAGGGGATTTTCTTCCTCAGTCTGATGATTTTTTCCGTTCGTTCGGCAACGATTCTGATCCGGACAAAACACAAGATCAACCAATTGTTAAAATGGCAGTCCGATGCCTTTTTCCCGCTGGTTCACCGGATGCAAAGGGAGACCTCGGTCCCGTTTAAGGTGGTGAAACATCCCCGT
Organism: Thermoactinomyces sp. CICC 23799; assembly: GCF_016055145.1. Lineage (NCBI taxonomy): Bacteria > Bacillati > Bacillota > Bacilli > Caryophanales > Thermoactinomycetaceae > Thermoactinomyces > Thermoactinomyces sp. CICC 23799. Next base: position 90,787 of record NZ_JAECVV010000010.1, on the reverse strand, counting down.
CCTTTCGCCTTTGCGTACGGATGGTTCCGTCCGCAGGTTGTGGTGAGCGAAGGCATGATGGAAGCACTCCGTGAGGAAGAGCTGAAAGCCGTGTTGGAACATGAAGTTTATCACTGCAGACAAAAGGATCCGTTAAAAATATGGTTTGCCAAAAGTGCATCCGCCGCATTTTTTTATTTTCCATTAATCAGAACCTGGTCAAAACAATATGATTTAGAAAAGGAACTGGCTGCCGACCAGCATGCCATCGGGCAATGCGGTTTAAAACCGTTGGCTTCCGCGCTTTTGAAGATCTTGGAACCATCTTCTCCCGTGTCTTCCATCCATGGGTCGGCCGGCTTTTCCTCTGCATGGATGGAGGTCAGGATCAACGGTTTAATGAAAAAGACACCGGTGATGAAACGGCAGAAACGGGACTACTGCCTGACCTTGCTGGCACTTTTGATCTTGACGATTTGCCCGGTTTATGATTTCATCAAATGATCAACGCCCAAGAGAAAAAATGCGTTATAATAAGATTTGATTTCTTTTTACTTCAATGATTTTTCGCGGTGTTTAATAGGGGGAAAAAGATTTGGACGAAGTGATAAGTATTATATTGAAATTAATCCTGGTGCTTTTTCTCGTATTTTTAAACGGCTTTTTTGTTGCTGCAGAATTTGCCATTGTCAAGGTACGGACGACGCAACTTGCCAATATGAAAGGACGCCGTGCTCAGGTAGCCAAAAAAGTTGTAAAGAACTTGGATGCATACTTGTCAGGAACGCAGTTGGGAATCACCCTGGCTTCGCTTGGATTGGGATGGGTCGGTGAGCCAGCCATTGCAAAAATGATTGAACCGGTGCTTGCTTACTTCGGCATGCCCGGCTGGGTCATTCATACCATTGCCGCGGTGATCGGATTTTTGATTATCACCTTTATGCATATTGTTTTGGGTGAAATGGCTCCAAAATCCCTGGCCATCCGCATGTCGGAGAAGACAACCTTATGGACGGCAACACCGCTCAATTGGTTTTACAATTTGTTTAAGCCTTTTATCTTTATTTTGAACTCTTCAGCCAATTTGGCTTTGAAAATAATCGGTGTCGACGGAAAAGCGGATCAGCAGGCGCACACGGAAGAAGAAATTCGGATGCTGATCGCGCAAAGCCATAAAAGCGGAGTGATCGACCAAACTGAATTGACGTTGTTTGACAACGTTTTTGACTTTACGGAAAGAATCGCCAGGGAAGTCATGGTACCAAGGGTGAAAATGGTTTGCCTTTTTGAAGGGAATTCGTTTGAAGAAAATTTTGAAATCATTAAAGAGGCCCATCATACCCGCTTCCCGGTTTGCGGTCAGGATAAAGACGATATCAAAGGAATTGTGCACATCCGTGATATTTATAAATACATCGCAGAAGGGGAAAAACCGGATATTTCCCAAATCATCCGCCCGGTGGTGGTGGTGCCGGAAACCATGGAGTTAAAGGATATTTTCCATAACTTGCAAAAAAATCGCGTGGAAATGGCGATTGTTGTGGATGAATACGGCGGAACCTCAGGATTGTTGACAACCGAAGATATCATTGAAGAGATCTTTGGGGAAATCCAGGATGAATTTGACAACGAACTGCCGCTGATCCAAAAAGTCGGAGAAGACACATTGATTGATGCCAGCTTGTTGATCGAGGATGTCAATGAACATTTCAACATCTCAATCGAGGATCCGGATAATGACACCATCGGCGGTTGGCTTTTCTCCGAACTGGATAAAGTGCCGGAGGAAGGGGATCAGGTATCGTTTGACAAGTGGGTGTTTACCGTCAAAGAGATGGATCAGTTGCGCATATCCCGGATTATTGTTTCTCCGCTGGATGAAAAGGAACCGGATGAAGAAGATCAAGCGGAGGAAGCTCCGTTGCAATCGTGATTGCAAAAAAGGCTTGACGATGGATTCGTCAAGCCTTTTTTTGATTGAAAACCCAATCCGGGTGTTCATAATGGTCCGACCACTCTCCGGCAAAAGCGCCAATGGACCCGGGGAGTGAACAGTATTTTTTATAAAACATTTCTTTGCTGTGTGGACATTGCTCCGGATAATACACCATTTCCCATAACGATGCCTGCAAAAAGTTTTTCAGCCGCTCCGGTTGATTGAACCATTCGCGTTTCAACTTGATTTCCCGGCAAGCCTTCAAAGATGGCAGTTGCACCAACATATAAACAGTTTCTTTTCCGATGGCAACAGCCATTTCCAATTCTCGTACTTTCTTTTTCAAAAAAGAAGTGGGGTTGAATTCAAACGTTTGCATTTTTCCGTCATAGCTGCGGGAGCCGTATTTTTCATGGAACCCCAATTGCTCCAAAGCATTTAACAAAGGTTGAAAGGAACGGGGCGGGGTGATGATGACCGGATCGGTTTTTGTGTGTTTCTCACCGGTCCCCACTTCCAGCCGGGTGACAAACTGATAGGAGACGGTATAACCGGAAACGAGCAAGTTTGAAGGCAGTCGGAAAGAAAAAGGAAACGTGATTTCTTCCGAGGGACGAACAGAGCATGGAGAATGAAACGGGAATGTCGCAATGGAATAAGAATGCACTTGTTGTTCCATCCGGATATGAATCATCAGATCGGTCGCGATCTGGTGAATTTCTTGATCGATGATGCCTCCGCGAATCAATAATTTTCCCTTTACCTGATCTCCCAAATGGACTTGATCCTTCTCCAGAATTAAGTCCATCTGTGCTCCGCCCTTCCCCATTTTGGCCAATAAGGTTTTAAACATCATAAGCGAAAAACCTCCTTATGGAAATAGACAAGGACTTCGCCGGTTCTCTCTTTATGCCGAAAAAACGCTTTCATGATCTTGTATATAGTAATCTTATCAAATTTATAAGAGAAAAAAATGACAATATTAAGAAAGAAACCATCATCTTCTGTTTTTTTCTTTTTCATATCGGTTGCCAATTTTTTTGGAATTCGTTATACTGTCTTCATACAGAAAACATATGTCTTTCTGCAATAGACAAAAACGTCTTTTGTCCATTGTTTTCATCAAGCGGGAGGGAGAATATGGTAAGACAAGCCGTCAAAGTGGGTCTTTTGGGGCTGGGTACTGTCGGACAAGGGGTTGTGCGGATTATTTCGGATCATCAGCAGGATCTGTATAAAGAAACCGGACTGCATGTGGAAATTGATAAAGTCCTTGTGCAAGACCTTCATAAAAAAAGGGAAACGGAAGTTAATCCGGATCAAATAACCCTTCATCCGGAGGAAGTGATTGAAAATCCGGAAATTGATGTGGTGATTGAAGTGATGGGGGGCATTGAACCGGCAAAGGAATATATTTTGACGGCTCTGAAAAGGAAAAAACATGTGGTTACCGCGAACAAGGATTTGATGGCTCTGTACGGGGCGGAGATTTTGCGGGTGGCACAGGAAAATCAGTGCGATGTATATTACGAGGCCAGTGTGGCCGGCGGGATTCCCATTTTGCGGGCGTTGATGGACAGCTTTTCCTCCGACCGGATCCACAAGATCATGGGCGTGGTCAACGGGACGACCAATTACATTTTATCCAAGATGAGCCAAAACAAAGCAAATTTTGAGAACACCCTCTCCGAGGCGCAAAAGCTGGGGTATGCGGAAGCCGATCCTTCCTCCGACGTGAACGGGTGGGATGCGGCATATAAAATGTCCATCTTGTCCACGTTGGGTTTCCACATCGCCGTCCATCCGGACGAAGTGGATGTGCGTGGGATTACGCAAGTCACCATGGAGGATATCGAGTTGGGCAAAGATCTGGGTTATGAATTAAAACTGCTGGGTTTGGCCAAACGGGACGACGAGAAGGTCGAAGTGAGCGTTCAACCGACATTCTTGTCCCGAAAACATCCGCTTGCTTCCATCGACGGGGTGAATAATGCCATTTTGATTGAAGGGGAAGCGGTCGGGGAAACCATGTTTTACGGTCCCGGGGCAGGTTCTTTGCCGACGGCGACATCCGTGGTGTCCGATCTTGTGACGATTATCCGGAATATGAAACTGGGCGTTAACGGGCAAAGAATGGTGGCGCCGTATGAAACCAAACGTTTAAAAACCGACCGGGAGAAAGGATCCAAATATTTCTTGCGGTTGGTGGTGGCCGATGAGCGGGGAGTGCTTGCCCGGCTGACTCAACTGTTTGCGGAAAACCACATTTCCATGGAGCAAGTGATCCAAAAACCTTATAACGGAGGTTACCGTGCGGAAATTATTTTGGTGACGCATGAAGCGGTCAAAGCCGATTTAAACCGGGTACTTGCCTCCATCCATCAACAGGATGGCATTTCTGAGTTGAAAAGCTGTTACCCGGTGTTGGAAAGATAAGCGGGCAAATTTTTTTCATCCGGCACCGTTCCTTTGGGAGCGGTGTTTTTGTTTGGTTCGTTCATCAAACGTTTCCTTGTCACCTTGTGCGGTTTTGTTACAATTTGAAAGACAAGGCCGTTGGATGAAGGAGAGAGAAAAATGGACCGGCAGCCGATACTTGAGATCAAAAATATATCCAAATCGATTGCAAAACAAAAGGTGATTGACCAGGTTTCTTTTGACGTTTACCCTGGTGAGGTGTTCGGCCTGCTTGGCAGAAACGGTGCGGGAAAAACCACGTTGATCCGGTTGATTGTCGGTTTGATGAAGTTGGATCAGGGAGATGTGTTCATTGACGGGTATTCGGTCCGCACCCAATTTCAAAAGGCGATCCGGCCGGTCGGCGCCATTGTGGAACGTCCGAAGTTTTATCCCTTTTTAACCGGGTATCAAAATCTGCGCCTTTTTGCGCGGATGATGCCGGATGTGGATAAAGAGCGGATCGATGAAGTAACCGCTTTCCTGGATCTTGGCGATTTTATTCATGATCCGGTACACACCTGTTCCCCGGGCATGCAACAACGTTTGGGACTGGCACAGGCGATTCTTTCCAAGCCCCGCTTGTTGATTTTGGATGAGCCGGCCAACGGGCTTGATTCCCAAGGAATCCGCCAATTGCGCGATTTCTTGGGCAAGTTGGCAAAGGAACAAAAAACGGCGGTGCTCATATCCGGCCACTTGTTGCCGGAAATGCAGATGATGTGTGACCGGTTTGCGGTGATAAATGCGGGAAAATGTGTGGTGGTCAGCGGAGGCAGGTTGGGTCCGTTTTGAAGTGGACTCGTTGGAAAACGTGAAAACCGCCTTAAAAGCATTGAATTGGGACAAGGAGTTTGTGCCTCTTCCCAAGGGATTTGAAATCATGTTAAAAAAAGGACAAATTCCGGAGTTCAACGCCGAATTAATGAAACAAGGAGTCCAAGTTTACGGAATCGGGGTGGTTCATCAGACCATGGAAGATCAGGATTTGGAAATGATTGAAGGTGAAACGGATGGTCCACTGGAACCGGCTTGTACATAATGAGTTGATGAAAATTTTTCTGAGGACCCGCACATCGGTTTTCTTTATGATTCTTTTGCTTGCCGGATTTGTCATGGCGTATGTCTGTTTGTTTTTGCAATCCGTAAGCGGCATCAAGGAAGATGTCTGGGGATTCTTTCTGACGAACACGGTTCTTTTGCCGGTGGTGGAACTGTTTGCTTTGATCATTGCCGCGGATGCTGTCAGCAGTGAATATACCTGGGGGACGATCACGTATCTTTGGATTCGTCCGGTCTCCCGCTTAAAAATCTTGTTGTCCAAGTATGCCTCGGTTTTGCTTTTATTGCTGGCAGGGGTTTTGGTGCTGGCGGGGACTTCCGCCTTGTATGGATGGGTTTTTTTCGGTTCGCCTGTCCGGGAAGATTCGGGGATGCTTTTGGCGCGTGCCCTGGTGATCTACGGATGCAAATGGGTGGAAATGGTGATGATGGTGACCATGGCTTTTGCGATTTCGGCTTTGACCGTCAAAAATTCGCTGTCCATCGGATTCACCCTGTTTCTTTATTTCACCGGGTATTTTTGGGTGGAATTGCTCCGCGAATTTGATGTCCAATGGGGAAAGTATCTGCTCTTTGCGAATCTGGATTTGGCGACTTATCTTTTTGGGGGATTCCCGGCGTTTGACGGGATGACTTTGGGCTTCTCATTGGCGATGCTTGCGGTTCACTATGTCTTGTTTGTTTTCTTGGCTTGGTGGGGATTTGCGAGAAGAGAGGTGATCTGATTCAACCGGTTGCTTCTCTTCTTTCAGCAAATACCACCCGTTTCCCAATGCTTGATACTTGTCGCGGTTTTTCCGGTGCAGCGGGCAAAAGTCACAACGCCCGCCCGGACGCTGTTTGTAGCACTCAAGACAACGAATCGGCTTCATTGCGGCCATCACATCCCTTCTCATGTTCATTTTATTTGAAAATCCGTTTGAATGAAACAGGTTGCGGGAATAATATCGTTATTGAATGTCGAATGAAGGGGGAGTTATCCGTGGGGAAAGAGAGAAACCAAAAAATTTTGCTGGCCAGACGTCCACAAGGAATGCCGGTGCCTGAAGATTTTGAATGGGTGGAAGAAGAGATTCCTCAACCGTCAAGTGGTGAGGTTCTGGTCAAGACGTTATATCTGTCCGTCGATCCTTACATGCGCGGGAGAATGAACGATCAAAAATCATATGTTCCTCCTTACCGGCTCAATGAAGTGATTACCGGCGGGGTGGTCGGTGAGGTGATTGCATCGGAATCCAAACTGTTTGATGAAGGAGAGATTGTCCTCGGCAATTACGGTTGGCAGAAATTTGCCGTGGCCGGGGAAGATGAATTGACCAAGGTGAATCCTGATCTGGCTCCGGTTTCCACCGCTCTCGGTGTTTTGGGCATGCCGGGGCTCACCGCTTATGTTGGACTGATGGAAATCGGGCAGCCCAAGGAAGGGGAAACGGTTGTGGTCTCCGGTGCCGCTGGAGCCGTCGGTATGACCGTGGGGCAAATTGCCAAGATCAAAGGTTGCCGGGTGGTCGGGATCGCCGGTTCCGAGGCGAAAGTGGAATTTTTGAAGAACGAGTTGGGTTTTGATGCCGCGATTAATTATAAAAAGACGGACTCCATCCGGGAAGAACTGACAAAAGCTTGTCCCGACGGGGTGGACATCTATTTTGACAACGTGGGCGGAAGCATTTCCGATGCAGTCCTTTTATTATTGAATCATCAGGCCCGGATTCCGCTCTGTGGACAAATCTCCCTGTATAATCTCGAAAAACCGGACATCGGGCCGAGAATCCAGCCGCAATTGCTGATTAAAAGCGCTTTGATGAAAGGATTTATCGTTTCCGATTACGCCGACAAATTTGATGAAGCGTTAAAGCAGTTGGCGGAATGGGTAAATGCCGGCCGGTTGAAATATAAAGAAAACATCGTGGAAGGATTTGAAAACACCGTCGATGCCTTTTTGGGACTGTTTCGCGGAGAGAACCTGGGAAAACAGATTGTCAAGGTTTAAAAACCTGGTTGCATGCAAGGGTTGAAAGGGGAAAGGGACCGTCACAGCCGACCGGTCCCTTTTTGCTGTGTCAAAAAGGGAGGACCGATGACAAAAGGATACCCACCCGCATACAAAAAAAGCCTTTTCTCTGCATCGTGGAGAGAAAAGGCAGGCAAAACGGCTTATAAGGATGGTTTGCTGTTGCTTTTATTCAAAGGCTGGCCCGTAACTTCTTCGCTGAAGCGGCCCCAAGACTGATTAAACTTCTGAATGAGTGTTTCCGTTTCTTTCTCCAATTTCTTTCTTTCCTGATTTAATGATTCAAATTGGTCTTTGGGAGGCGTTTTTTTCTTGGCGATGGCGGTGTAGTAATTTTTATTCGCCGTCAAAATCCCGATATTCACTTCGGCCAGTCTGGATTCACGCTGAACCAGCTGTTGAAACAGATTTAAGGTTTCCTTTGCCAACGGACCATTGTCACCGGATATTTCTTCCGCTTTTTTCATCAATTGGTCCAGTTGTTTCAGGACTTTTTCTTCTTCTGTCTGATAGTTGTGAAGTTCAGCAATCACTTGGTCCATATCGCTTAAGAGCGCTTTTAACTCATTGGGGTCCGCTTTTCCCGTTTCTTGAATGCTGCGTTGAAATTGGTTCATGCTTTTTTCCATGTTTTTATAATACGTTTCCATCTTGTTCCGCGTATGTTCAGTGTCATTGTGTTTCACAACCAACTGTTCGATCGATTCAACCAGTTGGTGTGAAAGCTGGTAATCGGTGATGACTGAACAACCGGATGCCAGAAGGAGTGTGCAAACAATCAGCAGTGTTTTTTTCAACATGGTACTTCCCTTCCCTATGATCAAGCAATGATTTTATCATACTGAATGCCTGTGGTGAATTCAATCGAAAAGACTATGGCAAATTTCTCAAAAAAGTGGAAGAGAAGGGATACAAAACAGAAACGGGTTACGAATAATATTATGAACGATGCTTTTCCAATCCGGTCTTGGAAAGGGCAGGGAACATTGACAATTCTGTAAAATTAATATAAACTTTCTATAAAGATCAAATAAAAAAAGCAGCCATTCCCCCAAAATGGCTGCACGAATTTTATGATCATTCAGGCAAAAAGAAAAGATGGCTTGGTTTGGAATTAAACGGCAGGCGGTTCTCCGTCAAAGAGAAAAGTCATAGTGTAAACTCCCTTCATTAAGATTGGATTGGAAAAGTACGATCAAACAGCAGGCGGTTCTCCGCCGAAAAGGCGTTTCATCCGGATCCCTCCTTTCCAAGACAAGGGAAGGGAAAGGGGTTACAATTTTCCCTCGCCTTTTTCAAGTAATTGGCAGTAAGTTTGAAAAAATCTGTTTTTATATTTTTCATAAGTGACAGGGTCTTCCTCTTCGCAACATTTTGCAAGTTTGACGAGTATTTCCGGTTCCAGGATTTTGAGTGCGTGTTTTTCGGAGATCGTGAGTGCTTTTTGCAGGCATTTGCGTGCATCGCCGTTTTTGTTTTGGCGCATGTAGCAATCGCCCAAAGCGATGAGAGCATTGCAGTATTTTAAAGCATCGTTCGTTTTTTGTCCCGTTTGTACGGCATTCTGCAAAGCTTTTTGTGCGAAGGGGATTTTTTTTGTTTTTAAGTATAGCATACCTAGTTTGGTATAGGTAGATACCAACATATTTTTTTTTCCGATTTTTTTTTCTAATTTTAATGCTGTGCGAAATGCAACTTCTGCTTTGTAATAATCCCCCATGTTTTGATAGCAATCCCCGAGTGCCGTCCAGAGCTCAAACGCGCGGTCCACGTTTTGGTCCACACGGGCCAGATGCAGGCCTTTGGTGGCATATTCGATCGCCTTTTCATGCAGTTCCTGTTTGCTGAGCAAGGTGGCGTGCACCTCATACATACTGCTGCGGATCTCGATGCTCTCGATTTTGTCGACTTCTTTCCACATATCTTCCAAAGTACGGAAAGCATCTTCATTCCGGTTTAATTTTTCAAGGTAGATCACTTTGCTCATTTTTAAATGGTATACGACATATTCGCGGTCACCGGAGGGATCGTAGGATTCCAAACCTTTTTCAATATAATGGAGGGCTTGTTCAATATTGTTCAAATAATAACAACAACGGCCCAGTTCATTGTAGGTTGCGGCTTGCACGTTGGTTGATTTCCAATCGGGATACTGTTTCAGCGTGCTCAATGTTTTCAAAAATTGTGCCTGTGCCTTTTTCCAATGTTTTTTTCGGGCAATGCATTTTCCTTTTAAAAAGAGGTATGTGGGAAGAAAGGGGGAGTTTTTGTCGATCTCGGTTTTCCTGAGTTCTTTCAAACCTTTGTCCGGACCCGCCATGTCAATGTCATGCTCGATCGCGAATAATTTGAATTTCAATTGTTCTTCGCGTTCCTTCTCGTCATCATAAGACTTGGATAACTGTTTGATGTCCAAATCCAGCTTGTTGCATATATGCAGATATATATCCTCATTCACCACTTCGCCTTTTTCGACTTTGCGGATGGTATGGAGTTTGATCATGTTATCCACCAAATCACTTTGCCTGAGCCCCAAATCCTTCCGCCTTTTCCGAATGACACGCCCCGCATTCTCATGGTCAAGAGGGAGCAACGAACTCACCTCCGCAAATAAAAAAATTTTTGTTTATTTTCGGTTGTTTTTTTGTTGCTTTTCATGCAAATATGCAAAATCCGGGTGAACATTTTTGCTCTATTTTTATTTATTTATCTAGTTTGGCACAAATCTGCAAAATTCCTTCTTTTATTAGTAATTTTGTATCGATTTGCAATGTATGAAATAGATTTATAAACTATAGTCAGAAAGATGCCGATTGGTTTCAGTGGTTGAAACACCGCAAAATTTTGGGAGGAGTTGCTTATGTTGAAGGTGCAGGTTGAAGGCCAAAAGGAAAAGGTCGGACCTTTTTTGTCGGAATTGAGACAACGTTCGCAAATCGAATATTTGCGAGATGAAACCAATTTCCAGGAAAAAGAAGAAATCCGTGTGATTTGTTACGTGGAGCACAAGCCGGAGCACCGCATCAAAATGGTGAAATTGTCGACGGGGGACGGGCTGGAAATTCAACTTCCGTTAATGGATGTCATTCAAGTGGAAATGGAAGACGGCAAAAAAATCATTACCGGACGCTCCTTTGACATTTTTGGCACGTAATGATTTTATCATATGCTTGGACTGTAAAAGTTCTCGTGCTTGTGCGATGGCACGTCATTTCATAGAACCATCAAAGACAAGGATGCGCGGCGGAAAAAATGAGAGAGAACCTGTTTACACCTCAACAAAGCTGAAGCGTTGCCCTGGAAAGGACTTCCACGTCCTCCCGGAGGCGACGCTTTCATTTTTCCGGACACTTTGAACATCCATGGCCGCAAGTGTCCGCCAAGAGGAGTTATTTATTGAAAGATGTAAAAATTTGCATTAGAATGGAATTAGCCGGGGGATTTTTCGTGATGGCTCAATCATGCCAAACCGTTGACAGATATCGTGATAAATGAGAGACAAAGTACAGTAGAGGTTCGGGAATACTGTGCTTTTTTTATGGATTGGAGGCTTTTTTGGGTGAATCTGTATTTTGTTCTTTTATTTGCCAAGGACCGGGCAGCCAAAGTTCCTCCGTTACCGTTCAGGCGGTTGCTCCGGGTGATTGTGACTTCGGTTTGGATGCTTTTGATTTACCGGATTTACGGTTTAAACAAAGCCATGGACCGGCTCAAGTCGATCCGGTGCAAAGATCCCGTGCGCATTAAAAACCCGTTGTCGGAATTTTTGTACGCCCGGCGGGTGATGGTCTGGTCGCAATTTGTGGTGTCCCTGTTGAATGCAGGGAAAATTGATTCTTTCCTCCGTTCCCTGTCGTTGTGTGCATCCCTTAAAAAGTTGGGGATTCCGGCACAAATGGTGTTGGGGGAAAAAAATGACGACCATGTGATTGAAAATTTGCATGTCTGGGTTGAGCTCCGGCACGTTCCCCTGAATGAATCATGGGAAGTTGAATGGCATTTTCGAGAAATTAAGCGTATTCCGGAAAGGTTTGACGTCCATTGAGAAAATTTGATCCGATCCAGGGGTTCATTGATTTCGGTTTTTTTCAGAGTTTTTTCCAATTTTACGGTGAGGTCTGGGGTTATCCGCCCAAGTTGGAACCTTTGATGAAGCTGATTCAAAACAACAACTGGCATGAGGCCAAAAAAGAGTTCAAAACATTGTTGAAAGAAGGGACCGGTTTTTTAAAACAAATCGACGGCGCTTTTATAGTCGTTTATTTTGAAAGGAAAGAAAAAGCCGGATTGATTTACCGCAGTTTGTTGTGTAAATATTCCCTTTATCTGCGCCGGACCAAGCGGCAGATTTTTTGGTCCACCCGGATTGAACAGGTGTTGGGAGAAGATCGCCCCCATTTGTCCAAAGTGAAAAAGGAAGAATTGGTGGGGTCCTGTTTTGCGGAAGGCCAGGAGCCATCCCAGACTTATTTTCGGGACATCAAAAAGCTACCGGCCGGGTACATGATCCGCGTTCACCGGGAGAATGAAGAGATGACCCTGTTTGACCAATTGCGTCCCCGGCCGGATTATGCCAAGTTAAAATGGGACAAAGCGGCGGATTTGGTGATCGAAATCCTGACCCAAACGATTCAGGACCGGGTCGAACCGGCCGACCGGGTGGGGGTTTTGCTGAGTGGAGGCATTGATTCCGCGGCGATTCTCATGTTGTTGAAATCCTGCCAGATCCCGGTCGTTGCTTATCATTGGGGATGGCGCGGGGAAAAGTCCAAGGTCCGGATCAGTGCGGAAAAGGTGACCCGCTTGGCGAATGTCCCGCTCATCATCCTTGAACCGGGGGATTTGAAGGCGTTAACAAAAGACGCCAACCAATTTTATTTGCCGTATCCAGGCCTGGATTACCTGATGATCAAAGAAGCCCGCAGGCAAAGCCAAAAGGACGGGATCAACCTGCTTGCTTCCGGGTATTTTGGAGACTATATTTTCGGGTATGACGGAACCGGACGTTTTTCCAAGCGGATATGGAACAAAACGTTATCCAGACGGTTGATGGAGAAGCTGGGAATGCTTCGCCCGACGTGGGCCGATCATCCGGAAAACATTCCGATTCCGCTTTTTTTTACCGACAAGGCGGCAAAAGAAGCCAAAAATTATCTGGGCTCGCTGAAAGAAAAAACCAGTGCCCGGCAAGCGATGGGGTATTCATTAAACCGGGACAAGGAATCCCTCATTCAGTTGCATCAATTGTCCCCGCATCAAATGAACATGTTGTTTCCCTTTGTCAGCAGGAAGCTGATGGAAATCGCAATTTCCCTGCCTTCTGAGATGAAAGTGCTGTTTCGCGGGGGGCAATGGATCGAAAAACCGGTTTTGAGGCAGGCGTTTTTTGATTGGCTGCCGGGCGAGGTGATTGCCTATGTGCCCCGGCAGTACCGGGTGTTGCCGATGGAGGCCCGTTTTTTGCTGAAACACCGTGAACAAGTCAAAGAATTGCTGGATGAAGATTCGATTTTGGCGGATTGGGGAATCATCCATTGTGAACGGCTGAAAGAATGCCTGGAACACCAGCGGTTGTTGATGATGTCGACCAAAGGGCTGATTTGGGCATTCATGACGGAAATATGGCTCCGTTCTTTGTTATGACCTTCATCAGAAAGCTCCTTCTCGCGGGAAGGGGGTTTTTTGATGAAGGTTTTTCATTCAGCGGGATAGCGCCGGTTTCGTCCTTGAACCAACACCGGTTGCACAAAAGGACGAATTCGTTCCATCAACCGCTTGGCTTTTAAAATTTCCCATCCGCCTTTTGCCGTATAGCTGAAGTGTTCTTCCAGCTCATCCAATGTCATGTTGGATGTATAGATGGTCGGTCGTTGGTCCGTCATCCGTCTTTGTAAAATGACGGAAAGCACTTCGTCCCTCAGCCAGGGAGTCAAAGATTCGGCGCCGATATCGTCCAGGATCAGGACTTGTGTGGTTTTTAATGCCTCGATTTTGCGGCTGATTTGATTATCGGCGATGGATGCTTTCAATTCTTCAACCAAGGCGGGGAAATGAACCATGATCGAAGAGATGTTGTGCTTGGCCAATTCATTGGTGATCGCGCCGGCGATATAGCTTTTGCCCACTCCAAACGCCCCGTATAAATAAAGGCCGTAAGAAAGAGGGGATTCTTTGAAGCTGATGCAGTAATCCATGGCGGTCAAAATGGCTTTGTTCCGTTCCGGGTGGTCGTAGTCAATCCGCTCAAACGTCGATTGTTGAATTTCTTTGGAGATGTAATGGCTTTGAATCAGCGATTTTTGTTTTTCCGCTTTCCATTTGCTGCATTCATGCATGGTCAGGTCCAGATAACCTCCATATTCATCCAATTCCGGGTAATGTCCTTTCATCATGTTGGGGCATCGGTCCAGTCCCGGACATTGTTGGCAATTGGAACGTTCCATCACAAATTGCTGAAGGAAGGAGAAAGAACGCTGATAAACTTCTGTCGGAAGTTCAGGATGTTGCTTCCTGAATTCTTCGACCAGCGGAAATTGAAGCAGGAGCTTTAACTGCCGTTCTTTGTCAACCGCTTTTAAGTTTTTGCCCACCGGAACCATCACATTGTTGATCCGTTTCATCACGAACCTTCCTCCTGCAATCGATGTTGATCGTAATCTCTATTCTATCAGGAAACCGAATAGATTTTTACTCTAAAATCAGGAAAATGTCATGGAAAATTCCAATCTCAAATTTTAGTCATTTGTCATCGCCCCCTGAATATGTTTTAACTAGCAGGAATGAAGGAGCAGTGCGATGCAAAGTCAATGGATTCTTCGTGTTCAAGCGATGATTCACCGGTTGAAAAAAGAGTTGATCCAAAAACAGAACCCGGATGGAACGTGGCCGTTTTGCTTTGAAAACGGAATTGCGACCGACGCGTACTATGTCCTGTTGCATCAAGTGTTAAAGCGTCCGGATCCCGGCACTTTGGCGCCGGTTTTGGAACGCATCTTGGCCAGGCAAACCGGCGCCGGAACTTGGAAAGTGTTTCCCGATGAGAAGGAAGGGAATGTTTCCGCCACCCTGGATGCCTCCCTTGCCTTGCTGTATTCCGGGGTGAAAACGACCGATGATCCTTCGCTCAAAAGAGCGCGCGACTTCCTGCTTTCCCGCGGCATGGAAACGAAAGCAGGCTCCCTGACGCAAGTGGTTTTGGCTTTATTGGGTCACCGGAGCTGGTCGCGCATCACCAAACTGCCGGTTGAGTTTTTTCTGCTGCCAGCCGCCAGCCCTGTCAATTTTTTTGATTTCGTGGGATATGCGCGTGTTCACATCGCCCCCGTCATGCTGGCGTCCGATCAGGATTTTTACATTCATCTCAAAGGTTACCGGGAAGTGGAAGACTGGATGCCTTCTTCTTATCGGACGTATATGGAACGCATGCAACCGGATTACTTTTGGACCAAAGAGGATTTGCTTCCTGCGGTGGAAACAACGGCTTATTCCCCGTTTTTTAAGAAAAATGTCCATCAACGGGCTCTTTACTGGGGGGAGAACTTTTTGCTTTCCCGCATTGAAGAAGACGGGACGTTGTACAGTTATATGACCAGCACTTTTTTGATGATTTTTGCTTTGTTGTCCCTCAAATATCCGCCGGATCATCCGTTGATCCAAAAGGCAATGGAAGGATTGGACCGGATGATTTTCCCTCTTTCGGAAGGCGCTCATTTGCAGGAAGCTGCTTCGACGGTTTGGGACACTTCCCTGGTGATGACTGCATTGCAAAAAGCGGGCCTTTCGCCGGGGCATGGCGTGATACAGAAAGGAAGAAATTATCTTTTGCGCAAACAGCATACATCGTGGGGAGATTGGTGTTTGAAGAATCGTTATGCGATTCCAGGCGGATGGGGATTTTCCGACACCAACACGATCAATCCGGATGTGGATGATACGGTTCAATGTTTGCATGCGATTGCTCCGGCCGTCCGGGGAGGATGGGCGCAGGATGAATGGAAACGCGGATTGCAATGGTTGTTGAGCATGCAAAACCGGGATGGAGGATGGCCTGCTTTTGAACGAAACACGAACAAGATGTGGCTCAAATTGTTGCCCACCCGCAATGAAAAAAGAGTTTGGGGCGATCCGTCGACTGCGGATCTGACCGGACGCGTGATGTATTTTTTGGGATCGGAGCTTGGCTGGACCATTGACCGTCCCGAAGTCAGGCGGGCATGGAGTTGGCTTTATCACCACCAAAATTCCGACGGTTCCTGGTTTGGCCGGTGGGGTGTTTCCCATATATATGGAACCTGGGCGGCTCTGAAAGGTTTGGCTGCGGTGGGAGTGCCCGAAACCCATGTTTCCGTGCAAAAAGGGATCCGGTTTTTACTCTCCAAACAACGTCCGGACGGAGGATGGGGAGAATCTTGTTACAGTGACGTGGAGGACCGGTTTGTTCCCCTTTCGTTTTCGACTCCGGTGCAAACGGCTTGGGCACTGGATGCTTTGATCGCCTACCATGACCATCCGACACCGGCGATTGAAAAGGGGATGGCTTGTTTGTTGAAAATGATGGAAAAACGCGGGAAAGAATGGTCTTATCCGGCGGGAACGGGCCTTTCCGGGCAGTTTTATGTGTATTACCACAGCTATCCGTATGTGTGGCCTTTAATGGCGATGACGCATTATCTGCAAAAATACGGATGAGAGGGAACCCGCCCTTTTTTTGTGCAAAAAACATCCACTCCTGAAAACACAGAAAGTGGATGAGGTCATATCAATCTTGGGGATGGATGACGATGCCCAGCAAACCGGGACCGGCGTGGACAGCGAGAGTCGGGCCGATCCACCCCAGATAAGTTTCGGAAACATTTCCGGCGTTTTTCAATTGATTCAACAGCGCTTCGGCTTCCTTTTCGGCCTGGGTGTGCAACACGGCAATCCGGGCGCGTGTGGAAGACAGATGCTCGTAAACGGGGGCCATCAACTTTTTGAGGGCTTGTTTTTTTCCGCGTGCTACCGAATGCGTGTGCAGTTTTCCTTTCGAATCAAAAGTGATGACGGGTTTGATATGAAGCATGGATCCGAGAGACTTCGCCACTTTCCCGATTCGGCCGCCTTTTTGCACGTATTGGAGCGTGTCCAGGATAAAATAGGCCTTGATTTTTTCTTTGGTTTCGTGAATCTTCCGGATGATTTCTTCATAATTTCCCGTTTTCCGGATCAGCCGGGCCGTTTCCAGCACCAAAAATCCCAGTATCCAGGATACCCCTTTGGAATCAATGACATCAATCTTCATGCCGGAAATCTCTTGTGCACACAAACGGAAAGTGTTGTGGGTGCCACTGAGGGAAGCGGAGACCGTCAAAACGATGCAGTGGGTATATCCCTGCTCTTGTAAAGAGTGATAGATCCGGGTGATCTCTTCAGGGGAAGGCATGGATGTTTTGGGAACTTCGTGTTCGAGGCGATTCATGATTTCCCGGGAAGTGATGTCGATTCCGTCGCGGAATTCACCGCCGGAATAATGGATGCGAAGCGGGACAACGTGAATGTTGAATTTTTCAGCCGTTTCACGGGGCAAATCACAGGTGCTGTCTGTGACCAGTGCTATTTTCATTCAATAACCTCCTTAAAGTACTTTCAGTATACGGGGTTCGGCTTTCTGTTTGCAAGAAAAATAATATTAGATATAAAAAGAAATTTATATTTTATATAAAAATAAAGGCAAAAAATCAGCTCACCTGAAAACAGGCGAGCTGACCGGATCAAATGGCTCAGTATGAATGCAGGAAAGGGGGAGAAGAAAGGTTCTCCAGAGGTTGTCCGTTCTTGTAATAGAGGGAGGGAGAGAGGAGAATGAAAAAAATGTGTGTATTTGAAAAACCTTTTTCTTCCAATAATTGATGGAGTTTGGCAACCAATTGGTCATGCACTTTTTTTTCCCGGGGAAACATCAGGATTTCCAGTGAACGCGGTGACTGGATAATCGGTTCGACCTGAAGCAATTCAATTTTTACCTTTTCTTCGGGGACTTGTGCCATTTTGGCAAAGTCGGTGACAATTTGCGGGGCCAATTGCTTCAGGGTTTCCTTCGGAAAACCTTTAAAACGTAAAAAAGGCATAATTCATTTCCTTTCTAAGTTGTTTAATCAGGTCCCATTGTAGTTTTATCATAAATTTGCATGGATTGTTTCGGTTTATTTTGGGAGAAATCCAGATTGCAGAGCCGCTAATTAAATTGTACCGGTCGTCTTTTCCGTGAATCAAGCTTTCTTTGCTCCGCTGGTTCCGGCTCAAGTGATAATATTTCGGTTTTCTAAAATTTATCTATATAAAACAAAAAAGTGCTTGGTTTATATCGGAAACAAATAGAATTATGCCAACAAAACAGATTGCCAAAGGGTTTTGCCGATCCGGTGGACGGGGCGGGTTCAATGGATGGTTGTCTCCCGGGGCCATGGGCGGATCTTTTTCATGATCGCTTGATTTTTCAGCCCGGAAAATGCAAAGATGAAGGAAGAGAATGTTCGCGCGGGGAGGCGTTGCCATGTCTTTTGAAAATTCCCTGCAACCTCATCTGGCAGAGGTGCTGAAAAACGCGGTCCAACGCAACCGGTTGGCACATGCATATATTTTTTACGGACCCAAAAACACGGGGAAAAGAGAAATGGCTTTGGAACTGGCCAAAGCCGCCAATTGCGAACGGAATGAAGCGGATGCCTGCGACCGGTGCCCTTCTTGCATCCAAATTGCGCAGGGCAATCATCCGGAAGTGATGAAAATTCTTCCGGAGGGAAATGTGATCAAAATTGCGCAGTTGAGACAGTTGCAATCGCGTTTCCGTTACAGCGCCCCGGAAGGAGTGATCCGGTTCGCCATCATTGAGGAAGCCGAAAAAATGAGGGATGAAGCCGCCAACAGCTTGTTGAAATTTCTTGAAGAACCGCAATCTGCCATGGTGGTCATTCTCATCACCGAGCATTTGTCCGATGTGATTCCAACCATCAAATCCCGTTGCCAATTGGTCCGTTTTTCCGAGATCCCGCCATCGGCCAAAAAAGAACAGTTTTTAAAAAAGGGGATCCCGGAGGAACTTGCCGCCGTCTTTGCGCATCTTTCCGGTTCATTGGAAACGGATGGTGAAGCGGATGCGGGCGGGAAAATCAAACACTATGAATCCGTGGTGCATCAGGTGAAAGAGTGGGGGACCCGGATCTTGTCCGGCAGTCCCGACGCATTGCTCACCCTTTCGGAATCGTGGCTGTTGGATGAAGTGAAGGAAGAACGGGCTTGGTTTTTGTTGGATGTGTTGCTTTTGTTTTACCGGGATTTGTTGATGGTTTCGTTGAAAGGTAAGACGGAAATTTTTCGTGATTCCGGGATTGAACGATTGAGCATGAGGCATTCCACCGGGAAAATCATGCTGGCGATGGATAATGTCCTGATTGCCCGCCGCCTTTTGGTCAGACCGCAGTTGAACTGGCAGGGCATCTTTGAACAAATGATCGTGGCCGTGTCCGAGGAACGGTTGAGTATGAAAAACGGCTGGGAACTCATTCCGTTGTCCAAAGTTTAATCTCGGACAAGCGTTTCGGACATTGTAAGAAAAACGGACGCGTTTTTTGGATCCGCACAGGGGACCAAAGGACGCGTCCGGTTGTTTTTGGAAATCTATTTTTTCGGGTTTTCGCCACGGCCCGTCAATAATTCCGGATAGATCAACTGGCATGCTTTCAAGGCGGTTTGCAGCGTCAGCTGATTCTCTGTGGTCAAAAAGCCGTCACCCAATAATTCTTGAAGTTTTTCCAACCGGTAATAGAGCGATTGGCGGGCGATGTACAGATGGTCGGCGGCTGCTTTTTTGGAACCGTTGTGATCCAGATAAACTTTGAGTGTGTAGAGCAAATGGCTGTTTTTTTTCTGGTCATGTTCGATGACCGGGCCCAAATGTTGGTGGATAAAGTTTTTTAATTGCTGGTCTTTATCTTTTAGATTCATGATCAGCTGGAAGACGCCCAATTCATCATAAAAGGTGAATTCATTGCTTTGGCGGGTATTCAAATCCAAAACCTGGCGGGCTTCTTGATAACTTTGGCTGATGGAAGCAAACCCGTTGTAACGTTGTCCCACCCCGGCTTTGAACAGAAAACCGGACTGCTTTTTTAATTGTTTCAACAGCTTTGAAGCACGCGACTTCCATGAGGAATCCGATTCCAGATCGAATGCAATGATCGCGATCTCCTGGTTGCTCCGGGTGATCAGCGGATAAAAGTGATGTTGCTCAAAAATGGCGCGGATGATGATCGGGAAATCGTATTGCAGATATTCCTCCACTTCCTGCCGTTCTTGTTTGGTTTCGGCACGCGGAAGCCACTCGATCAGGCAGACAAAACTTTTTTTATGGTTCAACTCGTAAAAATCGGCACCCAAATGATGGTGGATTTGGGATTCGTCCAGCCGGTTGTGAAGCAGATCATCCACCCATACATTTTCGGAGTGCAACCGTCTTTCTTCCATATACCGTTTGCGCAAAAGATCTTGGGCAATCGCCAAGGAGGTCCAATCCAAAATCAAAAATTCATAACGGGTTGGCTTTTGTTTCAGAAGCATGCCGATGTGTGCCCAGGTTTGACCCATGGCACTCACCGGTTGCAGCAGAATATATTGGTTTTGAAACGACCAATACCGGGCGGTCCGGTGTTCTGATGCTTCCATGCCGGGGGCCGTCCGTTTATCATTTAAAAACTGAATGAGTTCGGTTTCTTTTTCCGGTTCCATTTTTGGAAATACAGAAGGCTGATCCTTATAAGGCAGATAGAGAATGGGTGAATGGGTTTTGTGATAAAGCATTTTTAATATTTTGTTGGTGCCGTTGGGTTCGAGGCTCAAGCGGTGAAATTCACGGGACAAGGCTTCCAGGTTTTTCAGGATTTGAAAATGTTTGTTGATGAGAACGGAGTGCAAATCTTGTGTGATATCCACAAAGCGGATGTCGTTGGGAAACACGATCAACGGAAAGTCATGCCGGTTGGCGATTTCAATCAGGTCATCCGGTATCGTGTGAAAGTAGTATCCCAGTTCCAGGCATAAACAGGAAGCATTGAGCCGGATCAATTTTTCCAGGTAACGGGCGGGAGAAGCCGAAGAAGATTGAAAATGGATGCCTGTGGCCAGGATCATTTCTTCGCCGTTGATCAACGTGTCAAACTCGGAAACTTCCAAAATATGAACCCACCGGACCCGACGGTTCAACCCGTTATGGCCTGCAACCACCTTGGCCTCGGCAAACGTCGGACGTTTCAGGATATCTTGTAAAATGAGTGATGCCAATGTGATTCACCTTCTGTGGATAGAGTGTAAGAAAAGGACAGGCAGATTTATGACATGGTGTCTATTGGAACCGCTTTAATTAATAGATTATACTGGAGGCGTACGAATTACAACGGAAATTAAAGGTGATATTCATGATTATCGGTGTACCCAAGGAAATAAAAAATAATGAAAACCGGGTGGGTTTGACCCCTGCGGCGGTTGCTTCTTATATCAATCACGGGCATGAAGTGTTGATAGAAACCACGGCCGGTGAAGGAAGCGGATTCACGGACCAGGATTATCTGGATGCCGGCGCCAAAATCGTTGCCTCCGCCAAAGAGGCATGGGCGGCAGACATGGTTGTGAAAGTAAAAGAACCATTGCCGGAAGAGTACCAATATTTCAGAGAAGGATTAATTTTGTACACTTATTTGCATCTGGCCGCAGCTCCCGAACTGACGGAAGCATTGGTGAAAAACAAAGTCGTGGCCATCGCTTACGAAACCATCCAATTGGAAAACCGTTCCCTGCCTTTGTTAACCCCGATGAGTGAAGTGGCGGGAAGAATGTCCGTTCAAATCGGAGCGCAATACCTTGAAAAAGTAAAAGGCGGAAAAGGAATTCTTTTGGGAGGGGTTCCTGGCGTATTGCCCGGCGAAGTGGTCATTATCGGCGGCGGCGTGGTCGGAACCAACGCAGCCAAAATGGCGGTGGGCATGGGAGCCAATGTGACATTGCTGGACATCAATGCCAACCGTTTGCGGGAATTGGATGATCTGTTCCAAGGCAAAGTGAACACCCTGATGTCCAACCCGTACAACATTGCCGAAGCAGTGAAAAAAGCAGACCTGCTGATCGGAGCGGTTCTCATTCCGGGAGCCCGCGCACCGCGCTTGGTGACCGAAGAAATGGTGAAACAAATGAAACCGGGGTCGGTCATTGTGGACGTTGCCGTGGACCAAGGCGGATCGATTGAAACCGTGGACCGTACCACCAGCCATGATGAGCCCACGTATGTCAAACACGGAGTGCTTCATTATGCCGTGCCCAATATTCCGGGATCGGTGCCACGTACCGCCACCATGGCTTTGTCCAATGTCACCGTCAATTACGGATTGCAAATTGCGGATAAAGGATATCGCCAGGCGGCTTTGGACAACCCGGCACTGGCCAAAGGATTGAACACGTTGGAAGGAAAAGTCACCTGCCTTCCGGTGGCCCGTGATCTCGGCTATGAGTATGTTGATGTGATGAATTTATTGAAATAAAGTAAAAAAGAGTGAAAAAAGCTGTGCAGAGGATCTGCACAGCTTTTTTTGATGGAGGAAAGAGGGATGGAGCGCATTGACGCATGCTTTGAGGCAAACTATAATGATAATAATTATCATTATCATTATCAATGTCACGATTACGGTTATTAAGGTGGTAAACCATGAGACATCATTATTTATTATTTTTCACACTGTTTAGTACATATTTTGGTTTATCGATGGTCAATCCCCTTATTGCTCCCATGTTGAGGGAATTGCGTTTGGATGAGACACAGATCAGCATGGTTTTTGCCATTGCTGCGGTGTCTTTGTTTGTATCCAGCCTGGTGTGGGGGGATTATTGTGAAAAACACGGACGGAGAAAGCTTTTGGTACATGGCATTTTTCATTTTTCCTTTGCTTATCTGCTGTTTGCGTTTGTCATTCAACTGGGGTTTGCAAACTGGATTTCCTTTTCGCTTTTGTTTGCGTTTCTCTTGTTGATCCGGTTGTATGGCGGTGTGGTTTTTGGTGCGGTTTTAACCGGGGCCCAGGCATTGATGGCCGATCTGACCCATGTAAAAGAAAGAACTTCCGGAATGGCGCTTCTCGGAGCTGCCAATGGGTTGGGGATGATATTGGGCCCGGCATTTGCAAGTATCCTTGTTTTGTGGGATTGGACGGTTCCGGTTTATTTTGCCGCGCTTTTCCCTCTGGTCATGGGATGGATATGGATGAGAAAGGGACCTGACGAACCTGTCAGAAGAAAAGAATACCGTCCGCATTCAGAAAAACTCAGCTTGTTTGACCGCAGAATTTTTCCTTATTTGTTCATGACGGTTTTGGTCCATTTGGTCATTGTCATCTTGCAAGTCACTGCAGGTTTGTATTTCACGGACCAGTTGGGTGTCAGTGTGAAAACAGCTGCTCAATGGATCAGTCTTTCCATGTTTGCCATGGGAACGGCGGCGTTTTTGGGACAAATGGTGATTGTACGTTTATGGAACCCTTCATATACCTGGTTGCTTCGACTGGGAGCGCCGGTCATGTTTTTGGGGTTTTTTGGTTTTTTGCAAAGTGTGTCTTTGTCCGGCATGGTTCTTTCCTTTGCGGGAATCGGATTGGGGGTAAGCCTGATGCTGCCCGGGTGCCTGAGTGCCATTTCATTAAACGCAGGGGAGGAGTCGCAAGGGGCGGCGGCCGGATTGAGCGGGGTCGCCAATGGCATCGGGGCGATGGCCGGTCCCGTTGCCGGATCGTTTTTATATGAAGTTCATCCGGTTGTGCCTTTTGAATGTTGCCTGTGGGTCTTGTCGGGAATGATTGTGATGGCTTGTCTGATCAAACCGCAAACCAAGGAGTACACGGAACCTGTCTTTCATAAAAGATAAAAAATTTACGGAAATTCGTTTACAGAAAAACAAACTTCATGTTAATATAGTCGATGGATAAATGATAATGATAATCATTATCAATAATAAGCTGAGCCCAAGGGGGATCACCAATGAGCATCACACATGCACAAACCAATCGGTATTATCTTGCGCATCAGGAACAAACGGAATCCAATGCGCGTTCTTATCCCCGGAGAATCCCGATTGCCATCCGGGAAGCATACGGAATCTTTGTCACTGATGTAGAGGGAAAAAAATACGTTGACTGTCTGGCGGGAGCCGGGACGTTGGCATTGGGGCACAATCACCCGGTTGTGACCGAAGCTATTGAGCAGACGCTCAAAGACCGGTTGCCTTTACATACATTGGACCTGACCACTCCGGTAAAAGATGAGTTTGTGGAGGAGCTGTTTGACAGCTTGCCCCGCGAGTTCAGGGAAAGAGCGAAAATTCAGTTTTGCGGTCCGGCCGGTGCCGATGCGGTGGAAGCGGCGCTCAAGATTGTGAAAACCGCCACCGGAAGGCGCAGTGTTCTGGCATTTCAAGGCGGTTACCACGGCATGACCCACGGGGCGCTCAGTCTGATGGGGAATAAAGGACCGAAAGATCCGATTCCGGGATTGATGCCGGATGTTCACTTTTTGCCTTATCCGTACTCTTATCGTTGCCCGTTTGGACAAGGCGGGGAAAAAGGAGCTTCAATTGGCAGTCAGTTTATCCGGAGGACACTGGAAGATCCGGAAAGCGGCATTCCTGCCCCGGCGGCGATGATCATGGAAATTATCCAAGGCGAAGGCGGAGTGATCCCGGCGCCGGATGAATGGGTGCGCGAAATCCGGTCCATCACCAGAGAGCATCGAATTCCGTTGATTGTGGATGAAATTCAAACCGGTCTCGGACGTACCGGAAAACTGTTTGCTTTCGAACATGCGGGAATCATACCGGATGTGATCACCTTGTCCAAAGCGATTGGCGGTTCGCTGCCGCTCGCGGTGGTGGTGTATGATGAGGCGTTGGATCAATGGGCTCCCGGAGCACATGCGGGCACGTTCCGCGGAAACCAATTGGCCATGGCCGCCGGTCTGGCAACGATCCGCTATATTCGCCAAAATCAAATCGAACAACATGCCCGTGAAATGGGAGAAAAATTGATGAGCCGGTTGAAAAAGGTGCAAAAAGAATCCCATGTGATCGGCGAGGTGCGCGGCCGCGGCCTGATGATCGGTGTCGAGGTGGTGGATCCTCAACAGGAACCGGATCATCTGGGAAGTTATCCAACCGACCAAGCGATGGCCCGGCTCATTCAAAAAGAGTGTTTTGACCGCGGACTCATTTTGGAGTTGGGCGGGCGGCACGGAAGTGTGGTCCGTTTCTTGCCTCCGCTGATCATTACCTCGGAGCAGATCGAACGCATCGTTGAAATCTTTGCGGAAGCAGTGCAAGCTGCCGAACAATCGAGGGGCCTGGTTTAAGGGGGAAGGCAATTGAGCAGCAACATGATGACAAAGTTACCGGTAAAAGACTTGTTTTTGGGGCATTCACCGGAAGCGTGGTCTTCATACCAACAGGCGATATCGGCAGCACAAACGGTCTTGTATGAACATTACGCATCGTTGAACCAACCGTTCAGTGGAACCGGGGTTGACGATCTGGTTTCGTTACTCAAAGACATGCCGGTTTGTCCGGAAAAGGGACGGGATCTGGGTGAAGTGCTGGAGGATGTCGGAGTCCGCATTTTGCGGCATTCCGTGCGGGTGCATGATCCCGCTTGTTCCGCACATCTTCATTGTCCCCCGCTGACGCCGGCCCTGGCTGCGGAGCTTTTGATCAGCGCAACCAACCAATCGATGGATTCCTGGGATCAGAGTCCTGCCGCGACCATCTTGGAAGAAAAAATGGTTTCCTGGCTGTGTTCCGTTTTTTACGGAAACCTCCAGGGAGACGGTGTCTTTACCAGCGGCGGAACCCAGTCCAATTTGATGGGACTTCTTTTGGCAAGGGATCACTTCTTGAAACAGAAGCTGAATGTAAACGGGATGCATCAAGGATTACCGCCGGAGGCCGGAAAAATGAAGGTTCTCTGTTCGGACATCGCGCATTTTACGATCAAACAATCGGCTGCCTTGCTCGGATTGGGAAAAAATGCGGTGGTTCCGGTGAAAACGGATACCAAGTATCAGATGAGTTTAACCGATTTGGATGAAAAGATCAGTCAATTAAAAAAGGATGGTTATCATCTGTTTGCGATCGTGGCGACGGCCGGAACCACCGATTTTGGCAGCATCGATCCGTTGCAGGGGATTGCGGACAGGGCGGAAGCGGAAAATGCATGGTTTCATGTCGATGCCGCTTACGGTGGCGCGTTGGCCTTGAGCGAAAAACACCGGCACCGTCTGGACGGAATCGGGCGGGCGGATTCCCTGTCCGTCGATTTTCATAAACTGTTTTATCAGCCGATCAGTTGCGGAGCCTTTCTGTTAAAAGACGGGTCCCGGTTTCAACTGATCAAGCGGCATGCAGATTATTTAAATTCAGAAGAAGATGAAAGGATGGGAATTCCTCATCTGGTTCATAAATCGGTTCAAACCACCCGCCGGTTCGATGCATTAAAACTGTTTGTTTCTATGCAAGCGGTCGGAAAAAAACAATTTGCCGGGATGATTGACCATACGATCGGGGTGACCAAAAAGGCAGCGGACTGGATTCGGCGGGCCGGACACTTGCAACTGGTCAATGATCCGCCCCAAATGAATGCCCTTGTTTTTCGTTATGTCCCCCGGGATCAAACGGTGGATCTTCATCAGATCAACCGGGATATTCGCCAAACGTTGTTGCAACGGGGGAAAGCGGTGATGGCTTTGACCAAAGTGGACGGGCTGACTTCGCTGAAACTGACGATCATCAATCCCCGGATCACGCTTTCCGTTTTGACTGAAATACTGGAGGAAGTCAGGAAAACCGGATTGGAACTGGAAGAAGAGAGGAGAGAGAAAGATTCGTATGGAGGCTAAAAAAATTGCGGAACAAGCCAGCATGCTGGCCTTTTTCAACTGTTACCTCAGAGAAACCCGGCAATTCAAACGGTATGCCAAGGATGAGTGGAAGAAAAACCGGATTCACAACCAAAAACTGGCCGATTCGCCGGCAAAAGAATTTTTGGTTGTTTCCTTAAAGCACCATCAGATGGAGATCATCGCCCCGGTGAAATACTGGTCCCTGACCGGCCGGCATCTCTTTTACTTCCCGTTTTTCTACCGGATGGGAGAAGGCGGAAAGCTGAGGGAACTGGATTATGTGACGTTGGTGACGATGCTGACCAAAGAATTGACCGTTGAACGAAAATTGAATGTCTTTCCGGATGAGCTGGTTCTGCGCGTGATCCAAAGCTGCCATGAAATCGAAACGTTTGTGGCGCAGAGATATCAAGATGCAGAAGAACTGTACCGTACGCACTTTGATTATTTGGATGCGGAACAATCCCTCATTTTCGGACATTTGCTGCATCCGACGCCCAAAAGCCGGCAAGGCATTCCGGAGCAGGAGCAAAAAACCTATTCTCCCGAATTGAAGGGACGTTTTTCCCTGCATTATTTCCGTGCCCACCGTTCCATTGTCAAAGAAGGAAGCAACTTGCCGGAATCTGCGACGGACTGGATCAAAAAAGAGCTTTGGAACGACCGGGAAGTGGATCCGTCCTTTAAAGAAAAGTATCTGAAAGAGGATGAATATTCCCTTTTGCCCGTCCATCCGTTGCAAGCCAAACATTTGTTGGAAGATGAACGGGTCCGGTCGTTGATGGACAAAGGGTTATTGGAAGATCTGGGGGTCCTGGGAAAAGCTTATTATCCGACCGCATCCATCCGCACGGTCTACCATCCGGGATCTTCCTTCATGTTGAAATTCTCTGTCCGGATCAAGATCACCAACTCCGTCCGGCAAAATCTGTATAAGGAGTTGGAGAGGGGGGTGGAAGTGACCCGCCTGTTGGACAGTGAGATCGGGAACCGATTACAGCAAAAATATCCCGGATTTCATGTGGTCAAAGACCCTGCCTTTATCACCATTGAGCTTCCGGGTGCGGATGAGTCGGGGTTTGAGGTGGTTTTGCGGGAAAACCCGTTTCAGGGAGGTGGTAAAAAAGACGTCACATTGCTTGCCGGGCTTTGTCAAGATGCCCTGCCCGGATTTGAACCCCGCTTGGCCACAGTGATCAAAGAACTGGCAGAAAGGGAAGGCAGAGATCCCGGACAAGTGAGCTTGGATTGGTTCAAGAAATACTTGTCGATTTCGTTTGAACCGCTGATGTGGCTGTATATGGAATACGGCATCGCACTGGAGGCCCATCAGCAAAACAGTCTGGTGAAACTGAAAGACGGATACCCGGGCGAGTTCTTCTACCGGGATAACCAAGGTTATTACTATTGTGAATCCACCTTTGACAAGCTGCAAGAAATCCTGCCGGGCGTTAATGAAAAAAGCCATACCCTGTGTGCCGATGCCGTGGCCGATGAGCGTTTCCGCTACTACTTTTTTATCAATCATTTATTCGGGCTGATCAATGCTTTCGGGGGATGTGGCCTGGCAAACGAAAAGATCCTGTTGGAAGAGCTTGCCGGAGCGCTTCGAAAATGGTTGCCCAAGAACCGGAAACCTTCCCGTTTGATCGAAAGCCTTCTTGAAGATGAATGGCTGCCGGGGAAAGCCAATCTGCTCACCCGTCTTCATGATATGGACGAACTGGTGGGGCCGATGGAAAGCCAGTCGGTTTATGTTCAAATTCAAAATCCCTTGCGTCAAGGAGAGAAAGTTTGCGATGAAATACCCAGTCATGTCTGAAACGTTTGCGATGAAGGATCCTGACATCGGCAAAGAGATATCATTTCGCCGGGTGGAGATGGAAAAAGATTTGGACAGGCTGCATGAGTGGATGCATCAACCGCATGTCATTCCGTTTTGGAATTTAAACATTCCCTATGATCAATACCGTGAACATTTGCGCAAATTCTTGGCGGATCCACACCAAACCCTTCATATCGGTTCCCTTGACGGCACGCCCATGAGCTATTGGGAAACCTATTGGGTCCGGGGGGATATTCTCGGAAAACATTATGACTATGACCCCGAAGATCAAGGGATTCATCTTTTGATCGGTCCGCGCTCGTTTTTGGGGAAAGGATATGCTTTACCCCTGTTAAGGGCCATGACGTACCGGTTATTTCAGCATCAACCGACGCAAAAAGTCGTTGCCGAACCGGATATCCGAAATAAAAAAATGATCCATATCTTTGAAAAATGCGGATTTGAATTTCAACGGGAGATTGATTTGCCGGACAAGCGGGCGGCTTTGATGTTTTGCTGCCGGGACACTTTTCAAAGGAGATGGAACCATGGTGAAGCATGAGTCGAATGAGATGTTTGATTTGATCGGTGTCGGGCTTGGTCCCTTCAATTTGGGGCTGGCGGCATTGCTTGATCCCGTGACGGAAGTCAAAGCGGTGTTTTTTGAGCAGAAACCCCGCTTTGACTGGCATCCGGGCCTGTTAATGGAAGGAACCACCTTGCAAGTTCCCTTTTTTGCCGATCTGGTGACGATGGCGGATCCGACCAGCCGCTATACGTTCTTGAATTATCTGAAGGAACAGCAAAGACTTTATCATTTCTACTTTTTGGAGCGCTTTCTGATTCCGCGCCGGGAATACAACGAATATTGCCGTTGGGTGTCACAAAATCTGAAAACCTGCCGGTTCGGGCAAAAAGTGACGAAAATCGACTGGATCGAAGAGAGTGAAACGTACTTCCGCGTGGAAGTCACATCGCCTGCGACCGGACAAACTTCGGTTTATCACGCAAAACACCTGGTGCTCGGCGTCGGCAGTGTTCCCTCTGTTCATCCGGCGTTTCAAGGGTTGCCGGAAGAAGATATTTTTCACTCGGCCCACTTTTTGGAGCGGCTCAACCGGTGCAAAGAAGCCAAATCCATTACCGTGGTCGGATCAGGGCAAAGTGCGGCGGAAGTCTTTTACACCTTGCTTCAGGAACAAAAAAATCACGGCTACCGGCTGGATTGGCTGACCCGTTCCACCGGATTTTTCCCGATGGAGTATTCCAAACTGGGGCTGGAACATTTTTCGCCGGATTACATTCACTACTTTTATTCCCTGCCGCCGGAGGTGAGAGAGGCCCGGCTGAAAACCCAGGATTTGTGGTACAAGGGCATCAGTGCCGCCACCATCGCCGATATTTATGAACTGCTTTACGAACGGACCGTGGGAAATCAAACCGTGCCGGTGCGGATGCTGGCTCAAACGGAAATCCAAAAAATCGAGCCGGTGCCGGGAGAAAAAAGGTATCGCCTGACTTGTCACCACCGCGAGCAAAACAAAACTTTCACGCATGAAAGTGAAGTGGTTGTTTTGGCAACAGGTTACCAGCATCCGATTCCATCCTGTGTCAAGAATTTGTCCGGCCTGATTGCCTGGGATGAAAAGCAACGTTATCAGGTGTCATTGGATTACCGGCTCAAAAAGACCAAAGAAACCGAAAACGAGATTTTTGTGCAGAATGCAGAGCTTCATACCCACGGGGTGGGGGCACCGGATCTGGGACTCGGGGCTTACCGGAATTCCGTGATTATCAATACATTGACCGGACGGGAAATTTACCCGGTTCAAAAACGGAATGTTTTTCAGCAATTCGGAGTCCAAGAGGAAATCAACACCACCGGGGATGTACATCAAACGTCCTGTTCAACGGTGTAAAGGGAGTGATGCAGCATGAATACACTGAAACGTTTTCAACCGGAAACATGGGAGAACGTTTCCCGGAATTTGTTGATCAAGATGATTGCCGAGTTTCTGTATGAAGACATCATTCATCCGGAAATGGAAAAGGCAGACGGGGAGAATCAACGTTGCCGTTTGGAGCTGAAAAGCGGTGTCACATACACTTTCGAAGTGAAAAAACGGTTGTTTGACAGTTACCGTGTCTATGGCGACACCATTTACCGCCAGGAAAACGGGGAGGTGAAGCCAGCCACCAATCCGATTCAATTTTTGCTGGACATCCAAAGCACCATCGGCATGAATTCGATGACGGCGGGGCATTTGATTCGGGAATACACCCACACCCTGGTGGCGGATGCATATATCCTTGAAAAAAAGAAAAACCAACAGCTGGATTTGACCGATTTGGATTATGCCGAGCTGGAAGGAGAAATGGAAGGACATCCGTGGATCACTTACAACAAGGGGAGAATCGGGTTTAGCCATGAAGATTACCTGAAGTATGCCCCGGAACAGAAAAATAAGGCCAAATTGTCCTGGATCGCCGTGCATAAAGAAAGAGCCGATTTTCATTCGGTCGACGGTGTCAAATATGAGGAGCTGGTGAAAAAAGAACTGGGAGAAAAACAAGTGGAATCCTTCCGGCAAGTCCTCATGCAAAACGGATTGGATGACAAAGATTATTACTTCATGCCGGTGCATCCCTGGCAGTGGGATCATTATATTGTTCCATTTTTTGCGGAAGAACTCGCGCAAAACCGGATCGTCCTGCTGGGAACCGGGGAAGATGAATATCTGCCGCAACAATCGATCCGCACCTTTGTCAATACCAGTTCCAAAGAGAAGCATCATGTCAAGTTGCCGATGAGCATTTTAAACACCTTGGTTTACCGCGGATTGCCCGGCGAAAGGACCGTGTTGGCCCCCAAAATCACGGAATATATCTGGAACATATGGAAAAACGATCCGTATTTGCACAAGGAGTGCAGGTTGATCTTGCCGGGGGAAGTGGCCAGCATCAACTACGATCATCCTTATTATGCCAATCTCCAGGGAGCGCCTTATCAATATTTGGAGATGTTGGGTTGCATTTGGCGGGAAAGCATCTACAACTTTATGGAGGAAGGGGAAAAACCGGTCACCCTGGCGGCTCTGTTGCATGTGGACGGGGAAGGCAAACCGTTTGTCTCCCGGTTGGTGGAGAAATCGGGGCTCCGGCTGGATGAATGGCTGGATCGGTTGTTTGAAGCCATTTTGCCGCCGTTGCTCCATTACTTGTATCGCTACGGGGTGGTTTTCTCCCCTCACGGGCAAAACACCATTTTGGTGTTGAAAGACTCCGTTCCGTCCCGCCTGGCGATGAAAGACTTTGTTGATGATGTCAACGTGAGCCGGGAACCCTTGCCGGAATTGAAAGATTTGCCGGAAGACCTGAGACAGGTGTTGCGCAGTGAAGAGCCGGAAGGGCTTTGCCAATTTATTTTCACCGGATTGTTTATCTGCCATATGCGCTATCTGTCGGATTTGTTGGAACAACATCATCAGTATCCGGAGGCAGCATTCTGGAAAAAAGCGCGGGAAACCATCCTGGCTTACCAAAAGCGGTTCCCCGAACTCAAAGAACGTTTCCAATTGTTCGATTTGCTCCGTCCGAAATTCACCAAACTCTGCCTCAACCGCAACCGGATGCTGGATTACGGATATGAAGATGATGTGGACCGTCCTCACGCTTCTGAATACGGAAAAGTGACCAACGCACTGGCTTTGTCTTAAAAAGACGAACCCCGGGGTTTGCCGCTCCGGGGATTTTTTACGTTCAAAAACGGTTTCTTGCCGGTTGATGGGGATAAGTGGTACCATGGGATACCCGGCAAAAATTGAATATCATTAGCAAAGAAGAGGATTGATGGGGTCAAGGACGTTCATCCTGTAACCGGTGTCAAGATGATTGGAAAAGGAGGAAAATCACCATGGTTGAGGGAAGCGGACAGGGTCGGGAATTTAAACCCGTGAGTGACGAAGAGCTTCAAAAGGTTACCGTGGGAAAGTTGAAACCCCACAATGCAACCATCCATCTCGAGGAGTATGATCCGCGTTGGCCGGAGTTGTTTAAGCGGGAAGCCAAACGAATCCGTTCGGCACTCGGCGACAAGGTGTTGCGTTTGGAGCATGTCGGATCCACCTCCGTGCCGGGACTGTGTGCAAAGCCTGTCATCGACATCCTGCTGGTGGTGAAAGATTCATCGGATGAATCGGCTTATGTCCCGGCGTTGGAGAAAGCCGGTTATCTCTTGCGGATCCGGGAGCCGGAATGGTTTGAGCATCGCCTGTTCAAAGGACCGGATACAGATATCAATCTGCATGTCTTCAGTTTGGGCGCGGAAGAAATTGACCGGATGTTGCGGTTTCGGGATTGGTTGCGTTCCCAAGAAGCAGACCGAAAGAAATATGCCCGAGTCAAACGGAGACTGGCAAAAAAGAAATGGCGGCATATTCAAAACTATGCCGACGCCAAATCGTCCATCATCCGGGAAATCATGGAACGGGCAAATGCAAATACCTGATTTTCTGTAAAGGTGGAGGCGTTGATAAAAAACCCCCTTTCCGGTTTGGAAGAAGGGGGGGTTTTAATTGTCAGGGCTGCCGGCTTGTTGCTGATACATCCGGCGCAACGCTGATTTGT
Source organism: Thermoactinomyces sp. CICC 23799 (assembly GCF_016055145.1). Taxonomy (NCBI): domain Bacteria; kingdom Bacillati; phylum Bacillota; class Bacilli; order Caryophanales; family Thermoactinomycetaceae; genus Thermoactinomyces; species Thermoactinomyces sp. CICC 23799. The sequence goes on along the minus strand of NZ_JAECVV010000010.1, from coordinate 57,937 downwards.
TCACTTTTCCGTTGGCATTACGGGGAAGCAGTTGCCTCAAGAAGAGAACATCCTTGAGTTTGTGGGTGCTGGGTTTTTGGTGCACGGATTGGAGAATCTCTGTTTTTGTAAGGGATGCTCCCTGAGCAGGTTTTACAAAAGCTTAGGGAATTTCCGACCATTGTGGCCGTGAAAAACAAGGAAGCCCCGGCAGGGATACCGGGGCCGGAGAAAGGAAAAAGTTATCCGGCATGGATTTGTTTCAGTTGTCGGTTCAGTTGTTTGGCTTCTTCCAGTGCTCTTTCGTCATGCAGGATTCCGTCGGGTTTGCCTCCGTAACCGATCAAATACCCTTTGAAATCCATGGACATAAACCGGAAGATCAAATCAAACTGTTGCACGAGCGGAAGAGCAAACAACCGGGCGTTTTCCCCGCCGGTGATCACAACGTAAGCCTGTTTTCCGCGCATGGCTTCTTTGAAATCATACCGGGGATCGCGCAAGCTTTGGGACCAGCGGTCAATGAAATTTTTCATGTGCCCGCTCATCCCGTACCAGTATAAAGGCGTCGAAAAGACAATGGCGTCATGCTCCATGACTTGTTGAATGAGGCGGTCATAATCATCATCCACCGGATCAAAGCCGTCGGGGTCATGACGCTGATCCACAATCGGGCGGATGGAGTATTCCCGGAGATAAAGATGCGTTGCCGGTATATCTTCCAGTACATAGTGGGTCAGTTTTTCCGTGTTTCCATTTTTACGTGAACTTCCGTGAATGGCCATCCATTTCATGGGTTTCTTCCTTCCTCTCCAACGTAAAAGTAAGTTGTAACTACAAAATCTTCTACTAAACCCCTGCTTGTCCCTTCTTTTTTCGATTTTTTATGGCATTGGACTTAAACCAGAGGAGGAACATCGGTTTTTCCCTGAGCAAACAGTTCTTTGACCATGTGCTTTGCGTAACCGGCAGCTTGAGCAAAGGTGATCTTGGCCGGCATGGGTGCTTCGTCCGCATCAACCACCACATCGATGATGCAAGGCTTTTTCTGCTTGACTGCTAGCTCAAAGGCCGGAAGCAGTTGATCGGGGGTTTCCACGCGGTAGCCGATCCCGCCGCAGATTTCGGCATAGCGGGCAAAATTCGGGTTGGTCAGATCGGTTCCGAACTCAACATTGCCCATCACTTCCTGTTCAAACTTAATCATGGCGATTTTGTGGTTGTTCAAGACCACCACCACGATGGGAAGCTCATATTTGACGGCGGTGACAAAGTCGTTCATCGTCATGCCGAAGCCCCCGTCCCCACAGATGGCGAACACTTGCTTATCCGGATGTGCGATTTTGGATGCAATGGCTCCGGGAAGCCCGCAACCCAAAGTGGCCAGCCATGCGGAGGTGAGAAATTGTTGGCGGATCATGCGGAAATGACGTGCCACCCATACCGTCACATTGCCGACATCCACCGATAAAATGGCATCATCATCGGCGACTTGTTGCAAAGCTTTCAGCACCCGTTGCGGTTTGATCGGAACCTCATCGGCTTCTTCCTGTTTCGCGAGATGATCCCACCAGTCTTTCATCATTTTTTGATGGGTTTCCAAATGGCTGCGGTCCGTTTGATAAGGAACTTGGTCAATGAGCCAGCCCAATGTGTAATCGGCGTCGCCGGCCAGTCCGATATCCACGGGCATGCGTTTTCCGATTTGGGTGGAATCCGTGTCGATTTGAATGGTTTTTGCCTCCCGGGGCAAAAAGCCGGTAAACGGGAACGACGTGCCGGCCAGAATCAGGGTGTCCGCGTTTTGCATGGCTTCATAAGCCGGACGCGTCCCGATCAGCCCCAGACCGCCGAGACAAAGGGGATGTTCATCGGGGATCACGCCTTTGGCCGGCAAACTGAGAATGATGGGCGCGGCCATTTTTTCCGCAAGGCGGATCAGATTTTCTTTTGCATGTTTCGTTCCTTTTCCGGCCAGGATGACCGGCCGTTTCGCTTTTAACAGGATTTCTTTGGCCTGGAGAAGATCGCTTTTATCGGGGCGGATTTCCTGTTTGCAATAAAACGACGTGGTGGTGCGCACTTCCCGTTCCACTTCATAGCGGGGAATGTCGTCCGGAATGATTAAAACGGCAACCCCTTTTTTGGCATAGGCGGTCCGGATGGCCTGATTGACCACCGCCGGCAGTTGTTCGGCCGACATGATCCGCTGGTTATAAACGGCCACATCGTCAAACAGGCGATCCAGATTGACTTCCTGGAAATAGTCAATACCGATCAAATCGGATTCCACTTGGCCGGTTATGGCCAAAACGGGAGCGTGATCCAACTTGGCGTCATACAATCCGTTCAACAGATGAATGGCCCCCGGTCCGGCAATGGCGGTGCAAACGCCCAATTTTCCGGTCAATTTGGCGTAGGCGGCTGCGGCCAACGCACCGGCTTCTTCATGCCGGACCTGTATAAATTTGATTTTGTCTTTGGCTTTCCGGATCGGCTCGATCAAAGAGTTGATCGAATCCCCGGGCATTCCGTATATATGATCCACTCCCCAATCGATCAGCAGATCAACCAGGTATTCACCGGCTTTTTTTCGGAACATCGAAAAATCCTCCTTCTCGTTCATTCGGTTGTTTTTATTGTGCGCAAGCGGTGATAAAAATATCCTTTGAAACGGAGAAAGAAGGATCATTGCCACGTGTTCCGGCTTTTTCCCTCGCGACGTGCCTGATCTTCCTGAAAACGGTGAAGATGTTCTTCTTCCACCGCCTTGGCCAAGGCTTGTTCCGTGTGCATGAATGCGCGGGTGGCTTCGCGAAGCTTGCGTTCCCATTTCAATTGTTCCAGCCGGTGATGGCGTTCCACCTCTTTGTTGCCTTGATGTTTGGCGCGCTGCATTTCATCCAGATGATAAAACATTTGTTTTTCGCATTCTTCGATATCCCGTTTGATTTCTTCGATCAATAAGCGGTATCTGCGGACTGACATATGATACTCCTTTTTGGAATGGTTTTCCAATGATTTCTCTTTTGGAAGGAATGATCCCTGCATGGGTCGCGCTCGTGTTATGAATTTGCCGTTTTCGGGAGGGTGCTGAAAAGCCGAAGCCGGTTCGTTTATAATAAAATTAAGAAAAGAGGGAGAATGAGAGCCGTTATGAAAGAAAGTTATTTGCTGCGCAAAATTGTGATATCCCGTACAGAGATCCCGTTTTTGCACGGGCAATTGATTTATGATTATGAAGAGAGTTCCGGCCATATCGAGCTGATCGTGGAATCGGTGTCGGACCAGGTGCAAAAAGTCCTGAAATCAGAACCCAAGTTTAAGATTCCCGTTTCTTGCGTGACGCAGGAATTTTACCGCATGGAAGGATTGACCCGGTGTTTTCAGGTTTATGAAAACCGGTTTCAATTGCAATTTCCATTGGATACCAAACTGAACAAAGAGGCGTTTTCCATGAGCGAACTGTTGCAGCCGTATGAACTGGTGGAGTTGGAGTATAAGGGCCAAACGTATCGCGGATATTTGGCCAATTGGTCCCATGACGGAAACATGGTTGCGCTCAAAGACCGGGAAACCATGCAAATCCGGCTTTTCCCCTTATCCGGCGTGAAAATCACCTTGTTGGACAGCGGTTTAAAAGGATGAATCATTTCTGTTAATCAAGTCGTCTCTCATCCTGCATGAAAGGGGAGCCGAGATGAATCCGGAAGAAGGCATCCATACCGATTTTCGTGAACAAATGACTTACGGGGATTATCTCCGGTTACATTTGCTGTTGGATTGCCAAAAACTGTTGTCCGGCCATCATGATGAGATGTTGTTTGTGATTATTCATCAGACGAGTGAATTGTGGATGAAGTTGATGATTCACGAGTTGGAAGCGGCGATGGAGTCGATCCGGACAGGGGATTTGCCGGCCGCTTTTAAAATGCTGTCCCGGTTTTCCAAAATCCAATCCCAAATCATCCAATCTTGGGATGTGTTGTCCACGTTGACACCGTCCGAATATATGAAGTTTCGCGGTTATTTGGGACATGCTTCCGGTTTTCAATCCTATCAATACCGGATGATTGAATTTTATCTGGGCAAAAAGAGTACACACATTTTAAAAATTTATGAAAACGATCCGGTTTTGCTTGAAAAATTGAAGCAAGCTTATGAAGCCCGCAGCATATATGATGTTTCCATCGAAGCATTGCATAAGGCCGGTTTCTCCATTGACAAAAAAGTATTGAACCGGGATGTCCGAAAGCCTTATCAATATGAGGAAAGTGTGGAACAAGCGTGGCTTCAGGTATATCAAAACGTGGAAAAATACTGGGATTTGTATGAATTGGCAGAGAAGCTGGTCGATTTGGAAGACTGGTTTCAGCAGTGGCGGTTCCGGCACATGAAAACCGTGGAGCGGATCATCGGTTACAAAAAAGGAACCGGCGGCTCGTCCGGGGTTTCTTATTTGAAAAAAGGGTTGGACCAATCCTTTTTTCCGGAGCTTTGGCATGTGCGCACAAAACTACAGGCGAGGTGAATCCGGTGCCGTCCTTCTCCTCTTTTTTTGAAGAAGCATGGGAGCTGGATCAAAACGATCCGCTCGGGAAGTATCGCGGGGAATTTTATTTGCCGGACGGGAAAATCTACTTGGACGGGAATTCATTGGGGTTGCTTTCCAAACGTTCGGAGCTGGCCTTGAAGGAAGTTTTGGACAGTTGGAAAAAACTCGGGATAGACGGCTGGGTTCAGGGAAAAAGGCCCTGGTTTTATTTCGCGGAGGATTTGGGGCAAAAGATGGCGCCTTTGGTGGGGGCGCGGCCGGAGGAAGTGGTGGTGACCGGTTCGACGACGGTGAATATCCACCAATTGGTTGCCACTTTTTACCGCCCGCAAGGTTCCCGCCGCAAGATCTTGGCGGATGTACTCAATTTTCCCTCCGATCTTTATGCTTTAAAAAGCCAGTTGATTCTTCACGGATATTCTGCGGAAGAAGACTTGATCTGTGTGCCGTCTGACCCGTCGGGGAGATATTTGGATGAGGATGAAATCATTGCAATGATGAATGAGGAGGTGGCGCTGGCCTGGTTGCCGGCCGTTTTATACAAAAGCGGACAATTGTTGGATATGGAAAAGTTGACCAAAGCGGCTCATGAGCGCGGCATCCTCATCGGCTGGGATGCATGCCATTCTGTCGGGGCGGTTCCCCACCGGTTTGCGGAGTGGGGGGTTGATTTTGCCGCTTGGTGCACGTATAAATATTTGAACAGCGGTCCTGGTGGGGTGGCCGGTCTCTATGTCCACAAAAAACATCACGGAACCAAACCGGGGCTTGCCGGTTGGTTTGGTTCGGACAAAGAGCGCCAATTTGAAATGGCACCGGAGATGATCCCCGGAAGCGACGCCGGGGCTTATCAGATCGGAACGCCGCATTTGCTCAGTATGGCTCCGCTCATTGGATCGTTGTCCATCTTTGCTGAAGCGGGGATGGAAGCCATACGCAAAAAATCGTTAATGTTAACGGACTTTCTTTTCAAAATGGTGGATCAGATTTTTTCTTCTTACGGATTTGAAACCGGAACCCCGCGGAATCCCAAGCAGCGTGGAGGGCATCTTGCTTTGGAACATCCCGATGCCCTTCAAATCAGCAGGGCATTAAAGGCAGAGGGCGTCATCCCTGACTTTCGCCCTCCCAATGTGATACGATTGGCTCCGGTGGCTTTATACAACTCGTTCATCGATGTTTGTGAAGCCATGAAACGATTGAAGCAGATTATGGATGAGAAAAAGTATCAACATTACCCCACTGAATCGAAAGAGGTGACTTGATGACCTGGATTGATATTTCCCAGCCCCTTCACTCCGGAATCCCGGTTTGGCCGGGAGATGCCCCGTTTCAATATGAATTCACTTACACCAAAGAAGAAAGCGGATCGGTCAATGTCGGTCAGGTGCAAATGAGCACCCATACCGGAACCCATATTGATGCCCCTTTTCACTTTGACGAGGCGGGGAGCAAGGTGAACGAATTGGATGTGAATCTTTATATCGGCAAAGCCAGGGTCATTCATTTGCCGGGAAGAGAAAAAATCAAGGCGGAGGACCTGATGGAAAAAGAATGGGGCGGGATAAGCCGCCTTCTGATCCGGACCGATTCGTGGCGGGATCGGAACGTGTTTCCCGAAGAAATTTGTCATCTTGATCCGGATGCGGTCCCGTATCTGAAAAAACAGGGGATCCGCCTGATCGGGCTGGATGTTCCGTCCGTGGATCCGATCGACAGCAAGACGTTGCCGGCACACCATGCTTTATGGGATGCAGGCATCCACATTTTGGAGGGGGCGGTTTTGGACAATGTGGAAGAAGGGATTTATGAATTGATCGCTTTGCCGCTTCCCATTCTCGGAGGGGACGGGAGCCCGGTCAGGGCCGTGATTCGCCCGGTGGCAGAATCCCTTTGAAGCGGTAAAAAGAGGCGGAGCATTTCCGCCTCTTTTTTCAGGAGAAGTTTTCGTTGACCAGAGTGACTTTTCCAACCGCCTGGCCCGATTCGAGCCGTCGATGGGCTTCAGCCGCTTCTGCAAAAGCGTAAGTTTTTTCATCCAACAAGGGCTTGATTTTTCCTTCATCCACCCACCGGCTGATTTGTCTCAAGATTTCACCATGGCGTTGCAGGCCTTTGCCGGTGAGAATCGGGAGGATCATAAAGACGGCATGCAGGGTCAATCCTTTGTTGTGCATGAGGGATAAATCATGCGTGGAACGGGCCGCGATGGTGACGACATGGCCGTGGATTTTGACTGCTTGCAGAGAACGGTCGATATTGGCTCCGCCAACGGTGTCGATCACCACGTCAAAGCCTTCGCCGCCGGTATATTGTTTGACATAGTCATCCACTTCACTTTGCCGGTAAAAAATGGGGTGATCGGCTCCCAACCTTTTGGCGATTTCTGCTTTCCGGTCTGTGGAGACGGTGGTATGTACCGTGGCACCGGTGAGTTTGGCCAGTTGCAGGGCGATATGGCCGACGCCCCCGGTTCCGGCATGAACCAACACGTTTTGTCCTTCTTGAATTCGTCCCCGTTCAAAAACGGCTTCCCAAGCGGTGATCGACACCAAGGGAAGGGCGGCCGCTTCTTGGAAGGAGAGCGAGCGGGGTTTTGGCGCCACCAGCTCTTCGCGGACGAGCAGGTAGTCAGCCAGAGCCCCGCCATGCGTGTTTTTAAAGCCTCCGGCACAGGCAAAAACCTCATCCCCGACTTGAAAAGAGGTGATCCCTTCCCCGGTTTCTTCGATGACCCCGGCCACATCGCCGTGTAAAACGGCCGGCAGTTCGGGGGCAACATTCGGCACGGCTCCGCTTCGGATTTTTGTATCAATCGGATTGACACTGGTGGCGGCGACGCGGATCAGGACATGGCCGGGCAACACCGCCGGACGTTGGAGGGTTACCGGTTCAAACACATCCGGGGAACCAAATTGGCGGATGATTTGTGCATGCATGGTTTTCTCCTCCTTTATTTTTTAACAAATATAACATATCTTTGGCGTGAGAAGGAGGAGGATCACCCGTCTTTGGCTTTGACACCGTAGTCCCGCAAATTGAGATCGACTTTAATGCGAATCGGAACGTCGGCAAACCATTTGACTTCCCATTCATTCTTGATGCGTTGCCACAATTTGTTGTCATGGATGCGGAGGGCGTCTCCGAAACCGGCCACATCGGCCTGATAAATTTTTTGCATTTTATACAATACCGAACGCATTTGATGGACGATTTTATCTTCTGCCCTTTTTTCCAAGCGTTTAAGATATTTCGGATCCGTGGCGTCTTCTTCTTCAATCCAGTCTTCCGTCAAATAACCTCCGGTTTTTACGTGGACATCAAAAGAAATTTTGTCACCTTCCACACGGGGTTTGATTTTGCTGGACATGTTAAAAATCCTGACGGCGAAAATGGCTTGATCCTCATCATAAACGTTTAACACGCCGCCTCCCTTTTTTCCGGTGATCCAGTTGACCCCAGCAATGTCTTCGGAATTCATGAAACCGATCAATTTTTTGTTTCTCCCGCTGATGACAGCGGCATCTTCCAGTACGATTTCATCATTTTTTTTGGCGATGCAGGGGAGCAAAAAGCTTTGGTTGCTGGCCAAAAATTTCCCTGCTCTTCCATACGTCACCGGCTCTAATATCCGAAGCGAATATTTGGTGTTGTCTGCGATACTGAGAATTTTAAGAGCCGGCAATTTATCGCCTTTGCTTTTATCATCGCTCTGCAGAAACTCTCCCGCTTTTCCTTTCGTGCACAGGATGGTGCTGCTTAAGCGGACATACGGGCCTCGAAACAGATAGTCCAGCATGTTTCGAAAATTCATGCGTTTGGCCAATTCTTCCCCGATCAACGTGATCTTCAGGTGTTGTCCAATGAGCGGACCCCGGTTGAATAAAGCGACTTCCACAGCCATCTTGCCTAAGGTGTTTCCGGTGATCGTTGTATTTTCATAATCGATTGTCCCTTCTCCGCTGGAGGGTTGTTTCGGATCCATAATTTGAAGGGTGGCGTTGATCACCGGTTTTTCCCCTTCAATCCGGACTTCACCGGTCTCTGTGTCACCCAGATCAAGGGCCAGTCCGATATTGGCTGAAGTTTCTTCAATATCCCGGTAGTCCCAACAGCCTGTGAGCATGATCAGGCTTACGAGAATCAAACTGACAAACAGTCGCCTTTTTCCGTTCATGTTGACCTCCGTTAATTATGGTGTCTTGAACGCCGGTTGCGGATCCAGGCAACCACCAGTGCGATCGGCACAATGATGAAGACCACGAAGAGCTCGATGTGCACCAAAATGGTGCCCAGGTTAAAAAATTCATTGATATCCGCCGGCAGGAATGCGATCAAAAAGATCAAGGGAGAGACTCCGTAGATAAAAAAACGGATGTTTTTTCCGGTAATTTGGGAAATCCCCAGACAAAAGATGTATTGCATGCTCACATAGGTGGCGAAGATTTGCAAGATCCAGACGGCCAGCAAAAACACTTCATATCGTTCGAAAAATATGCCTGTCAGTTCGTAGGAGCGGATTAATTCAATGGTCGGAAAAGTGAGGGTGATCGTCTGATCCGGTCCCAATCCGCCCACCACGACAATCACAATGACAACGTAAAAGAGTGCGGGCACCAAAATCCCGGCGGAAATCGCTTTCCATGCTTCTTTTTTTCGTTGCATGAATGCGTTTAACACCAACATGAATTCATAACCTGAAAACGTCAGGGATGAACCGTGAATCCCTTTGATCACCGGTTCCACCCCCATTCCCATGACCGGCAGAATGTTTCGCCATTCAAACACTTTAAAGCTGGTGGCCAATACGACAAAGAAAAAGAAGAGAGTGATGGGAAGCAAAATTTCAAACATCCGGGCGACGGCAACGATTCCGCCGGTCATCAGATAAATCCCGACAAACACCATGAGCGATATGGATACAGCCGGCGGGGTGTTGGGAAGCAAATAGAAGTGTGTCACCTCGGCCATGCCTCTCAATTCATAGCCGGCAGTGATAAAAAGATATGAGAGAAAGATCAAATTGGCCAAATTGCCGATCCATTTGCCAAAGATTTGCGTGCTGTATTGAAAAAAGGTTTGATCCGGATAATACCGGTTCAACCGGATAATCAACCATCCCATCAACAGAAGAATCAGGGTTGCAAGAATGACCGAAATCCAACCGTCCTGTCCTTGTGTGTCTTCCGTGACATTCCGGGGAAGGGTTAGGACGCCCATTCCCAGAATGACCGAGGCGATGAATATCGATGTTTGAATGGTGGTGATCTGTTTCCGATTGCTGTCTAGCATCACGACACATCCTTCATTGTTTTTGCCGGACCGGGTCTTGGGGTTTTAAGGTGACCGGACGGCGGTTTGTGCGACTCAGCGGCGACCGGAACAAAATGTCTTTCCAATCTTGGGTTCGTATGGGGACAATCGGTGCCAAGTAAGGGAATCCGAAGTTTTCCAAGCGGACGAGATGAGTCATTGTTAACAAGAAAAAGATGATGATCCCGTACAAACCGAAAAAGGCGGCAAATAACATGAGCACAAAGCGCAAATACCGGAGAGCGATCCCGGCGTTATATTGGGGGATGGCAAAGGATGAGATCGCTGTCACCGCAACCACCACCAACAAGATGGGACTGACAATGCCAGCTTGCACAGCGGATTCCCCGATCACCAACCCGCCGACAATACCCACGGTCTGGCCGACCGATTTGGGAAGACGGAGCCCGGCTTCCCGCAACACTTCAATTGCCACTTCCATAAACAACGCCTCCAAAACCGACGGGAAAGGCACACCTTCCCGGGTGGCGGCAATGCTCATCGCCAGCCTTGTCGGGATCAGCCCTTGATGGAAGGAGGTAAAGGCGATATAGAAAGCCGGCAGGGAAATCGACAGAAAAGCAGACATGTACCGCAAGTAACGTAGCAGGATCCCCGGAATCCAACGGGTGTAGTAGTCTTCCGGCGATTGCAAAAACATCCAAAACGTGACAGGTACAATCAGGGCAAAGGAGGTCCCGTCCAGAAGTATCGCCACCCGTCCTTCTGTCAGCGCCCCCGCCACCCGGTCCGGACGTTCGGTGTCTTGCACTTGCGGAAATGGAGAAAAGGTGTTGTCTTCGATCAAATGCTCAATATAACTGGTGTCCAATACTTCATCGATGTCGATCTCTTTTATGCGTTGATCCACCGTTTTGACCAATTCCGGGTCTGCGAGGTCCTGGATGTAGACGACTGACGCTTTGCGCTGTGTCCGCCTTCCGAGAACATAGGACTTATAAGTAAGATTCGGCGTGGCCAAACTTTGCCGGAGCAGCGCCAAATTGACTTCCAGCGAGTTGGTGAAACCGATTTGGGGTCCCCGGACAATTGCTTCGGTTTCGGAGGGTCCCAAGCTGGTTGTCAACTTCTTGCTAGTGGCCATTACAATTGCTTGGTCGCATCCGTCCACCAACACCGCCGTGGATCCCCGGATCAAATGCGTGAAAATCTCCGAATAGCTTTGGATTACTTTGAGCTTATAGAAACTTAAAACGTGGTTTTTGATAAAGTGGATGATTTCATCTGACTGGATGAATCCGGTCTCCCGGGTGGAAAATTCATCCCAGTTGTGCATCAACCGGTCAAGAATTTGTTCGTTGATGATTTTTTCATCCACCATTTCTTTCATAAACAAACAGGCCGCCTGGATGTTGGTCCCGCCGATTCGAAAGGAACGGATGGTCAAGTCCGGATGTTGTTCTGTCAGTTTGTTGAAATAATTCACATTGGTTTCAAGGTTGTTTTTCAAACGATCCGTATCGGCTGATTGTTTGTTTTCATGTATGTCTTTTTTCCGTTTCCGGTAGAAATGGCGCTTGATCAACGTCAGTCATCCTTTCATGAACGAATCCATTGAAAGAGGCGGGTCACGGCACAAGGAATCACGAGAATCAATATGGCAAAAATGAATATTTTCTTATCCGGAATATGCTCCACGATAAATTCCCACATGGTATCACCTTCATGGTTAGTGTGTTTCAATGTTTTGTTTTTCATGCGCAAAAAAAGACGGCCGGACATGGGCCGTCACAGATTTTGTGAGAAAGGATCTTAAATCTTATATTGTTAATCCTTAGCTTGGCAATATTGTGCCTCTTTTCCGATGACCCGATAGGGACAATTGGCTTGTTCCGCCAGATAAAGAGCCGCTTCCCGGTTCCGTTCCGTTTCGCGTTCAATGACTTCATCCGGTGGATAAAAGCCTCCGCCGGAGGTTCCTTTCGGATACATTTCAAACGTGAAGGCGAAGATGTTATGTTCGCCGTATGCCCAGTCGGTCATGTCTCCATCCGTGATGTACAAGTCGCTGGATTGTTGGGGGGTGTAACCGTTGGTTTCAGCCATGGCTTCCCCCATGGTTTTAAATACCTGATAATCATCAGCGCTCATGTCATCCGGGGTGTTTTCGTAGGTGTATCCGTAGGGCCACAAGATCAATTCGCTGTAGGTGTGAAAACTGATGGCCGTTTTGATTTGCTGTTCCCCGTTGATCACCCGGCTGTTGACGAAATCGCGGAGAGCAGCGGTTTCCGGTGAGGAAAAAGGAGCTTGTCCGCGATAGGTTTCACTGGACGGATTGCTGCTGGAACCTCCGCAACAACCCCACTGGTAACCGTAGTTCCGGTTCAAGTCGGTGCCGATGGAGGAAGATCCGCTGTTGGGCTGGCGATTTTTGCGCCAGTATTGGTATTTGCCGGTGGAGATGTCGTACTCTCCCCCGTCGGGGTTCATATTAAAGAGGATGTAGATTTCCCGGGAATCGACAATCTCTTTGATTCTCGGATCGGTGGCATAATTGTCGGTGTACAGGTGGAGCAGATAAAGAGCCATTTCAACGGTTAAATGTTCGCGGGCATGATGCAGGGAGGCGTAGAGAACTTCCGGCTCGTCTTCATCCTCTTGAACGTTGTCGCTGATCTTCACCGCCCACAGGTCACGGTTTTCATATGATTTTCCAATGCTGAATTTGCGGACGATGTCGCCGTGATCGGAAACGGCTTGATCAATCTCTTTTACCATTTCGTCATAGTTGTGGTAGCGGGAGTCGGCATCGGGGAAATCGAGGGTTCCCAACACCGGCTCGGCTTTGGGTTGAAAGCCTTTTTCTTTCAGGCTTTTCAGTTCCGTGTCGGTTGCAAGCACTCTCACATAATCCGCTCCGACCTCTTCGATGGATGCACCGGTCCGGGCAATTTCGGTTCGTTGTTCTTTGCTTTTGACTTCAGGGATGTGGTAGAATCCGGTGGTGGAAAAACGGTTTTCATCCAAGGATTCTGTTGCGCTGTTGACAAAGCCGGTCATCGGAAAGGCCGCCAAAAGCATCAGGGAGACAGTCAGGGAAAACCACCGTTTTTTACGGGAAAGCATGGGAACAAAGGCACTCCTTTCAAAAATATAATGAATTGGATAAAGATTGAAACTATTCAATTGATAAAAGAAGGCAATCTTTATCCATATGAATAATTCTATGTAAAAATATCAAAACCTTCTGAAATTCTTTTTTCTTGCATACTAAAAGGCAGGTGCTTTTGGTTTGGTCCTGGTGTTGTTTCACAGAGGATTAACCAAAGGCACCTGCCTTCATCTCCTGATCAGAACTTTGATCGGTACTCAAAGTTTCATCAACCTCGATTCATCAGATTTTAAAGTTCCAATATCATTTTGGCAATCGTCATGTAAATGATCAATCCGGTTCCATCCACCAAGGTGCTGATCAATGGTCCGGAAACGACCGCCGGGTCTGCTTTCAGCCGGCTCAGGATCAGCGGCAATGCTGCGGAAACCACGGACGACCAGATGACAATAAACATCGCAGCCAACGCGACCACATAAGCCACGTCAAAGGTGACGCCCATGATCCAAGCCCGGATAAAGCCGATCAGTCCCAGCGACATGCCGAGAAACATTCCGGTGAGGAGTTCTTTTTTGATGACACGGAACAAATCTTGAAACTTGACTTCCCCGACACCGAGGGCCCGGATCAGTGTGGTGACAATTTGCGAACCGGTGTTTCCGCCTGTCCCGATTAACAAAGGGATAAAAAAGGATAGGGCAACCACTTGATCCAGCGTGCTCTGGTAACTTTCCAAAACTGTTGCGGTATAAGCACCTCCGACAAACAAAATGAAGAGCCAGACAATCCGTTTCCGGTATAAACTCCAGATGGAGGTTTTGAAGTAAGGTTCGGTCAACGGTTGGCTTCCTCCGATTTTTTGGATGTCTTCGGTTGCTTCTTCCTGAATGACCTCGACCACATCATCGTAGGTGACGATTCCGATCAACCGGTGTTGCCGGTCCACGACGGGTACGGCATAAAAACCGTAACGGGACAAAACCGATGCGACCTCTTCCTGTCCGGTTTCGGCCGGAACGGAAATGATATCGGTTTTGGCGATGTCGGAAAGCGGGGTTTTCGGATCGGCCAAAATGATTTCTTTGAGTGAAGCCACGCCAAAAAGTTTGCCACGTTGGTCGGTGACATAGATGTAGGAGACAATCTCCGCTTCATAACCCACTTTCCGGATGTGCCGGATGGTTTGTTCCCCCGTCCAATAGGCCCGGGCCGATACATAATCCACTGTCATCAAGCCGCCGGCCGTATCCTCCGGATAAGTCATTAGCTGTTTGATCTTTTTCCGGTAATCCGCCGGGAGCAGCCGTTGCAACTTTTCGGCTTGCAGCGGGTGGATGGCGAGCAGGAGGTCCACCACCATGTCACTGGACATTTGCTTGATCAATAACGAGGTGACCGTTTCGTCCATGCGGCTCAGCAACTCATAGGTTCTTTCCGGCTCGAGATATTCCAAAACTTCCGCGGCATGAGCCAAAGATAAATGGGTGATGAGTTCCCGTTGGAGATCCACATCCAAATCTCGGAAAATCTCGGCCAAATCGTATGGTTGCATTTGGCGCAAAAGCTCCAACAAGCGCGTTTCTTTTTTTTCGGAGCAGAACAGGTTTTGCAACTCTTCCTTGACGAAAGCTGCTTGACTCATCTCGTTTCCCCCCTTTTATAAAATAAAAAACTCCCACTGACGATGAGAGCGGGAGACAGAACAAAACAAGCCCATGAAAGCATGAGCCGGCCTTTATCTCCCTCATCGAGCTTTGGCACTGCACGGCATAGGTTGTAACAACCAGCTACATTAGAAAAGACCTTCGTTCCGATCTTTTCTGCTGACCCATTGGCGTCTCTCGACATTTTTGGGCAGTAGCGTATCTCCGAACAGGAACCTCACCTAACAGAGATAAAACCATGACTATATAAGGTTTTGAACGTTGTCAAGTATAACGCTTGACAGAAAGAGTTGTCAATTGATCTTGTGTTGAAATTTCGTAAAGGTCATTACATGATTATATTTTATGAAACAAGGGCGGGGAGGGTGCCAATCCTTCAACCGGAAAGATTGAATTTTTACGGAAAATTTAGTAAAATATACTTATATATTAATATAAATTTCGTTCTTTCATGAAAGCAGTCGTTCCAGTTCTGTGTGGGTCTGAATCAGATATAGAAAGGAATTCCTTTTCGGGAAGGAGATGCGAGATGAGTGTGGACCACAAGGCGTTGGAACGGGCGATTGCCGAAATCACGGAGATAGCCAAGGGTTTCGGTCTTGATTTTTATCCGATGAGATACGAAATTTGTCCGGCAGACATTATATATACTTTTGGTGCTTACGGCATGCCGACGCGGTTTTCCCATTGGAGCTTCGGCAAAGCTTTTCACAAAATGAAACTGCAATATGATTTAAATTTGAGCAAAATTTATGAACTGGTCATCAACTCCAATCCTTGTTATGCTTTTTTGCTCAAGGGAAACAGCTTGACGCAAAACAAAATGATCATCGCTCATGTCCTGGCACATTGTGACTTTTTTAAGAACAACGTCCGTTTTTCGGCAACTTCCAGAGACATGGTGGAGACGATGGCCGCCAGTGCGGAGCGGATCCGCCAATATGAAATGAAGTACGGAAAAGAAGTGGTGGAGGAATTTTTGGATCATGCCCTCGCCATTCAAGAACACATCAATCCGAGCCTTTTGGATTTAAAAGCAGACAACCGGAAGAAAGCAAATCCGTCAACCTCTTCCAAACCTTCCACTCCATATGACGACTTGTGGGAATTGGATCAACCGGAAAAACCCCCGAAGCCTTCTCCAAAAAAGAAACGATTCCCTGAACAACCGGAAAAAGACCTGGTTCTGTTTTTGATGAAACACAGCCGGGTGCTGGAAGATTGGCATCAGGATATTTTGACCATTTTGCGCAACGAAATGTTGTATTTCTGGCCGCAGTTGGAAACCAAAATCATGAATGAAGGTTGGGCCTCCTACTGGCATATCCGCATCATGCGCGAATTGGATTTGAATGAAGAAGAGGCGATTGAATTTGCCAGTTTGAATGCCTCTGTTTTGCAGCCTTCCAAAACATCCATCAATCCGTATTACCTGGGATTGAAGATGTTTGAAGACATTGAACGCCGGTGGGATCACCCGACCGAAAAAGAGCAGAGGGAGTTGGGGATGAAGCCCGGGCAAGGCCGGAAAAAAATCTTCGAAGTCCGGGAGTTGGATTCGGATATTTCCTTTTTGCGGAACTACCTGACCGAAGAGTTGGTGGATGAACTGGATTTGTATGTTTTCCAACGCAAAGGCGACGAGTGGAAAATCACGGACAAAAACTGGGAGTCGGTCCGGGATGAGCTGGTGATGAGCCGGATCAACGGGGGGCATCCGGTCATTGTGGTGCAAGACGGGGATTATGCGGAAAACGGCGGGTTGTATCTGCTCCATCGGTATGAAGGCGTCGAGTTGGATACGAAATATCTGGAAAAAACGTTGCCGCATGTTTACGCATTATGGGGCCGCCCGGTCTATCTGGAGACGGTGATTGAAGAGAGAAAAGTGGTTTTTTGTTATAACGGGAAAAAATGCACACGGCGTTTTATGTAAAAAAATGTCCGCTTCAAATCGGGATTGAAGCGGACATTTTGTTTATTCACCGGAATGCGGCTCCTTTTGTTGAACATCTTCGGTTCCGGTTTCCGGCTCCTCTTCACTCCGGGTTTCCATTTCCTCTTCGCCCGGCGATTCCGTTTCTTCTTCCTCCAGCGGTTTTTCTTCCACGGCTGTTTCGGTGTCCGCGATATCCGTTGCGGAGGAAATGGTTAACGGGAGGAAGGGTTGAACCGGATCATAGGATAATGGGCTGTGGTTTGGTTCGTTTTCTTCTTCCTGTTCCACCGCTTTGGGATGTGGGTCGGCATTTGTGTTATCCGGTTTTTCCTCTTCATTGGCGACATCGTCCGTGTCTGTAACCGGGATGGCGGCAGGGATGTCATCCGCCGGGGTTTGCTGTGCGAACCAGTGAAGCAATCCTTCAATGGCGGTCGTGGATTCATGGATGCGGTCAATTTGGATCACAAAGTGGTCGGCGTGATTTTCTTTCAGTGTCACCAAGCATCCCGGTTGATTGGTGATGGCTGTGACGGCATAGGACGGTTCGATCGGAGTGGACAGAGGGATTTTAAATGTCCGTCCGGACACATTTTCTTCCAGTTGGAAACGGGCAATGCCTGAAGCCGTGGCGGGTTGTTCATCCGCAAGGAGCGGACGGAAATTCAATTTCTCCAAGCCGATGCTTTGATCCGCGATTTTTTCGGTGGTGACGGCTTGGTCCGTCAGATGTTCCGCGGAAATGGCTCCGGATTCGATGTGTGTTCCCTGGATTTGTTTTTTGGCGATGTGGCAGGACAAAATCGCATCATCGTTGATATGGCGGGGGAAGATGGATTGGGATGCCAACTTGTCGGAATGAACGGCTTGATCTTGAAGCAGATCGGTTGAAATGGCTCCTTGCTCAATGTGCATTTCCTGGATTTGCCGCTGGGCGATGTGCCAGGAGCGCACGGAATCATCTGCAATATGGCGCGGCAAGATGGAATGCGAAGCCAGTTTGTCGGCATCGATTGCGTCATCTTGAAGATGGGCTTTGGTGATCGACTCTTCCTGGATGTGCCGGCCGGAGACGGCTGTTTCTTCAATATGGTGGCCTTGGATTTGTTCTTTTCCGATGTGCCGGGACAAAACGGCACTGGCTGAGATGTGTGGGGCCAAGATTGCATTTTGGGCCAGATGACGTGCCGCAATGGCTTCATCCTGGATGTGTCCGGATGCAATGGATTGTTCCGCGATATGCTTCGATTCGATTTGCTTTTCTTGAATGTGCCCGGATTGAATGGCCTCTTCCTGGATGTGCCGGCCGGAGACGGCCGAATCTTCAATATGGTGGCCCTGGATCTGATCTTTTCCGATGTGCCGGGACAAAACGGCATCGGCTGAGATGTGCAAAGACCCGACCGCTTCCTCGTTCAGATGATGTTCGCAAATCGAGTTTTCATCCAGGTGCCCGCTTTGGATCTGTTGTTCCCCGATGTGGTGAGACCAAACGGATGCGGCGGACAGATGCCGGGACGATACGGAGTCGGATGCCAAATGCCGGGACGAAATCGCTTCGTCACAGAGCAGCTCCCCGGAAATGGATTGTTCCTGAATGTGCCGGGCGCCGATTTGCTTATCCTGAATATGATCAGCGTTGACGGCTTTATCTTGAATATGCCGGGATTTGATCTGGTGATTGGCGATTTTTTCGCTGATGATGGCATGGTCTTTTAAATGTTCCGTGTGAATTTCGCCGGGTTTCAGATGTTTTGCGTGGACTGCCCCGTCTTCAAGGTGATTTTCGCCGATGGATTGGTCTTGCAGATGGTGGCTTTGGATCTGCTTTTCCCCGATATGTCGGGACGATACGGCTTCATCGGCAAGGTGTCGGGATTCGACCGATTTTTCTCCGAGGTTGCGGGCATGGATCGCTTCATTTTGGATCAGTTCGTTGGAAATGGACTGGTCTTTGATGTGCTCCGGACCGATTTGTTTTTCCCGGATGTGGCGGGAGGTGACGGATTCGCTGTGGAGATGGCGGGAATCGATTTCGCCTTCCCCGATTTTTTCTGCGGTCACCGCTTGATCTTTCAAATGCCGTGTGTGAATTTGCCCGTTTTTAATGTGATGATTTTCAATGGCCTGATCGGCAATATGTTGGTTTTCGATGACGGAGTGGTCCAGTTTTTCTTTGGTGACGGCTCCGTCGACGATGTGGGTGGACTGAACGGAAAAGGGGGCGATGTGATGGCCGCTGACGGCGCCGGGGCCGATGTGTTTTCCCTGAATGCTTTCATTGGCCAGTTTATCCCCGTAGACGGATTCGTCCGCCAGATGTTTGTGTTGGATTTGCTCCCGGTCAATGTGTCTGGACTGGATGATTTGTTCTCCCAGATGCTCCCGCAAAATGGTGTGGTGTCCGATTTTTTCGGAAGTGACGCATCGGTTGGCCAGTTTGTTCGAAGTGATGGCAAAGTCGTTGATTTTGTCGGTGGATACCGATTCCGGAGCCAGTTTGGAAGTGGAAATCGAATGGTCGATCAATTTGGAACCGGAAATGGAATGATTGGCCAAATGTTGATCATTGATGCTTGCTTCTTGGATATGGCGTTTGCTGATGCTGTTTTCTTGCAAGTGTTCTTCGCCGATGATTTTCCGGCTAAGATGTTTTTCCTGAATGGCACCTTCGGCAATGGCTTCGGCATGGACACTGTTTGGGGCGATGTGTTGTTCTTTGACGGAATCCGGGGTCAAATGTTCATGGGTGATGATGCTGGGCTTCAAATGATCTTTGTGGATGGATTGATTTCGGATCTGCTGTCCGGTGATGGATTGATGGGTGATTTTTTCCCCCGGGATGGATTGTTCTCCAAAATGGTGGGGGCTGATGGCTTTTTCCTGAATGTGGGAACCTTGAATGGAACCGGGTTGAATGTGTTGGGATTCGATCGATTGAGACGCGATTTTGTCGCTGGTGACAGCGCCGTTTTGCAATTTGCTTTCGGAGACGGATTCATCGGCCAGTTTTGCTTGGTTCACGACTTCATTTTCCAAATGAATGGTGCGGATGGAACCGCTTTTTAACTTTTCGCCGCTGATGGACTGATCGGCCAAATGTTCATTTAAAATATGGCCCAGTGACAAGTGTTTGCCTTGGATCGAACGTTCTTTGAGTTTGCTTTCATTGATGCTGCCGTCCAATAATTTGCTGCCGGGGATTTCATTGTCTTTGATGTGTTTGGCTTGAATGGAATCTTTTTTGATGTGGTTTCCGTCAATGGAATCTTGATCCAGATGGAAGGAGCGGACTGCATTTTTGGCAATTTTTTGTGAGGTGACGGATTCGTTTTTCAATTTGGATTCGGTTACTGCCGCCTGTTCAAGGTGATCGGTGCCAATGCTGTCCGGTTTGATTTTTTTCCCGCTGATCGACTGGTTGGCGATTTTTTCCTCCGTGATGGCAGCGTCGGCGATGTCATTGGTGTAAATTGGCGAATGGCTAAGCCGGGGCTGGGTGGATGAAGTATTTAAAAGTTTGGATAAATCGGACTGTTCCACTGTGTTTTCCACGGTGTTTTCCACGTCTTCCACCAGACCGGTTTTCTGTTTCTTTTTCAATTCCGCTTGTTCCAACTGAATGAGTTCCTCCAAAATTCGTTCATCGGCCATGTAAAGAGAGGGACGTTCCCTTTTTTTGGCTGAATGAGACTTTCTCCTTTTCAAAGGTCGTACTCCTTTCTATCGGGCATTTTCCACTCTTGTTTAGGTATATGCATCAAAACAAAAAATGGAAACATGTCAAATCAAAATTGCTAAACGCCAGTATTCATCGGGTTTCCCGAGAATAACCATTTATTACATATTAAAGGAGCGTGAATTTATGTTAGTATGAACCTAGCTTTGGGAGCGGCAAAAATGGAAAAGGAGGATTTGATGCAAAACAGTAAAAAATTGATCAAATGGGGAATTACTGTCGCAGCATCTCTTGTGATTTCTACAGGACTTCCGGCAGGCATCACGCATGCCGCCACTTTGGAGAAGGCCAACCATTCCTTGATTTCCCAGATTTTTAAACAGTTCGGTTGGGCGTTCAAGGGAAATAAGGCAAATGCACAGCCTGAAAATCCGGAAGCTTCAGAACCATCCGGGCAAACCACGGTTCCTGAAAACCAAACTGGACAAGCACCGTCCGATAACGGGCAAACGGGTACAGAACAAACGGCTGCAACCAAAGCAGACCAGATTATCGCAACAGGGGAAAAATATTTAGGAACACCTTACCAGTTTGGCGCAAAATCAGGACAAACCAAAACCTTTGATTGTTCTTCTTTTGTTCAACATGTGTTTAAAGAAAACGGCATTGATCTGCCGCGCACTTCCCGTCAACAAGCAACGGTTGGACAAACGGTTCCTTTCAGTGAGATCCAAAAGGGGGATTTGTTGTTCTTTGAGCTGAGAAGCAATCCAGGCCGGATCGGCCATGTGGGTATTTATGCCGGGAACAACAAAATCTTGCATACCTGGGGACCGGGTGGTGTCCGGTATGACGATTTGTCCGACCGCTGGTTGAAAGAAGGGTTTGTCAAAGCCCAACGTGTGATTCAGTAAACGTGTGATTCGGTAAATTCGGAAAAAAAGATCCGTTGAAAATAAGATTCGTTGTCGCTCCAACGAATGAAAATGACTGCTCAGAAACAAGAACTGAGCAGTCATTTGTTTAATTTTCCGGAACCGGGATTCTCACGGACGGTTCGGATTTTTTGTTTAACACGTCCGCCGGATCGAAAGTTCCCCCGCCCAGCCAGAGGGTGTCTTTTCCGGTCGGGCCTTTACATAGCGAAAAAGCCATTAATCCGCATGAAAAACACAGTTTTAAACTGGGGATGTTATCGGAAGCGACCCGGGCATAAACTTTCCCCAAGGATTGGATCGCTTGTTTCAAAAGTTGTTCTCCCACCCCTCTTTGGCGGTAATCCGGATGGACTGCGATAAAAGATTCTTCGATTCCGTAGTTTCCAAAGACAATGATTCCCGCCACTTTTTTTTTGTCATAAGCAGCGGCGATATAAGTTCCTTCCTTCAATTCTTCAGGCGTTAACCGGTGGAACCACCGCATGGCCTGATGGGTGATTCTCCCGTCTCCGTACCGCCTCAAAAAGCGGAGCAGGGGTTTTCGGATCCGCTCCAGCGATTGTGGCGGAAAGGCGTGAATTTTCATGTGGCCGTCCCCTCCGATGTATGCGAAAATCCGCTCAGGTACAATGAGTATTCAATCAAACGGCGCAAAGACCGTCTCCGGATGTTGGGTTCGTCAAATTTCATCGGCTTGGAATTGGCCTCAAAGATCCAAAGGGTTCCGTCTTTTTCAATGCCGAGATCCATTGACATTTCCCCCAGAAGGGCGTTTTGTTGGTTTTCGATCCACCGGGCGGTCCGGATACCGACTCGTTTGATCCGCTCTTTGATGCGATTCGTTTCGCTGCCAAACACGGATTGAAGTACCGTGTCGATTTTTTCAATGCGCCCTCCCATGGGAACATGGGTGGAAATCGCCCGTTCGCCGGCCACCCGGACTCCCATTCCCGATAATCCCCACCGGCCGGAGCCGTTTTTCTGGAGCAAAATGCGGATGTCAAACGGATGGCCTTGAAAGGTGGCCAAAGGGATGCCTTGTTGCAAAATATAGGAGGTTTTTTGTTTCAACCGGTTGTACAAATCCCAAACTTCTTTCAAAGTCCCAACCCGGTATTTCTTTTTTTCCCTGGTGGTTTGGTAGGAGAGTTCATAGTGCCGTTTCTTTTTGACAAGGCGCATCATTTTGATGCCGGCTTTTCCTTCAATCGGTTTAAAATAAAGAACCGGATGTTTGGCGGCCATGCGCTCCAGTTGTTCCATGTGGTGAAGCCGGACGGTTTCCGGTAACAGCCGGTGCAATTCGGGAGAAGCAGTGAGTTGTTGGTACAGCGTCCATTTGTCAAAAAAGCCGGGGTTAAACAGGTAAACGCCTGGCATTTGCTGCAGTTGCCGGATGGTTTGCCGGACTTCCGGGGTTTTTTCGATCATCCGGTTGGGGATGCGGTTGTACACGACATTCGGGAAGGGAAGCCTGGCTGCTTTCCACTGCGGTTTCAACGAATGAGGATCCAGCAGATATCCGTGGACGGTGGAATGGTTGCCGATGCCTTGGGGGGTGAGGACAAACACGGTGACCCCCATTTCTCTTCCCGTCCGGATCAAGTCGGCAAAGTTTTGGTGATTGCCTCCAAACGGCTTTTTGTTGTCCGAGGTTAATATGGCGACAAACGGGCCGGCTTGATAATGATTGCGGGACAAATGCCTGAGGCGGGCGGGCGTGTGATGGGATTGGCTGGGCCTGCCGTGGGGGTTGAATCTGATTTTCGCTTTCGTGTGACGGCCGATAATGGCAGAAACCATGCCGGGAAACTGTTTTTTCGGATATCGTCTGAGCGGAACAAACTCCAGGGTGTTTTTGTTCGGTACGATGGACAGCCAGCCGGCTTTGGGTAATTTCATAAGATGGCGCTCCCCCTTTGTTAAATGAAGTTGGTCAGATTTAAACAATAATCGGTTATATATTTTGCAGACCTGCGCCCGGCTTCGCGCAAACTCGGATGCAAGAAGATGTGCCTGCCCGGTTTGGCATTCACTTCAAAAAGCCAAACACGACCGTTGCGGTCCACCCCGATGTCCAGCCCCAACTCTCCCAGGGTTCCGTCAATCTGTTCTTCCAATGTTTCGGCAATGGTGATAGCGGCGCGGATGATCATTTTTTTCACATCGGAGGCATGCTGATGAAATGTTTTGAGAAGCAGTTCATCCGTCCGGATGATGGAGCCTCCCGTTCTGACATGCGTTGTGACGCAGCCGAATCCGGCCGCTTTGGAGCCGATGGCAACCACTTTCCAGTGTCCTTTACTGTCTTTGTGCATGTGAACCCGGAAATCGACGGGGCGGTGGTTATTCCGGATCAACCGGATTCCCTGCTGAACGAGATATTTTTTGAACCGGGGAGAGTGGATGCTGCCAAAATAATGGCTGATTAACGCTTTTAATGACCGGAACAGGTGAAGGACGTTTTTGTTTCCTTTGTGGAACCGGCAATAGTAACCTTTCCCCGGGTGGTACGTGATGCGGAAAATCCCCAGCCCCAAACTGCCGCCGCTGGGCTTCAAATAGACCATCCGGTGTTCCTTCAGCATTCTTTCCATGATCTCCAGGGTGGGAGGCATGTAAGTTTCGGGCATAAAAGTGGATGTTGCCGGATGGTGGTTCAGCATCTGATGGATGGACCATTTGTTGAAAAAGCCTTGGTTGAAGATTTTGCAAGCGGTGCTTTTTTTGAAGCGGTTTAAACAGGACTGAACCTGGGCCATGGATTCAGCCCGGCGATTGGGAATCCGTTCATAAATGACATCGGGAAACGGTGAGAGCAAGGGATGCCAACGATTTTGGATGAAGTACCATCCCCGGACGGTTTGATTCTGCCAATTCACCATTTCCGGAGTAAAGACATAGATGAAGGGCTTTTCGTCAAAACCGGCTTGAATGAAACTGCGGAATAACTGGGTCCGGCTGCCGAAAGGTTGTTCCGGGTGGTGGCGGAAACCGGTGGTGAGGATGCCGATCACGGGTCCGAACTTCAACGTTTTGTCGGTAAACAGGGCCCGGATGGTTCCCGTGTAAGGAAAGAGCAACTGTCTGGCGACCGCCGGGGAAAGGAAAATCTTGTTTCCGGTTAGTGGAGCGATGATCACCCGGGTGATCACCGTTTTGTTTCCAAGTTGAACTTTAATGGATTGCCCGCTTTGGCATCCCCATAAATTCCCTAATGCCTGGCTGATCACAATGGCTTTGGCCGGAGTTTTGGAGTGAATTCGTATTTGGCAAAGGATTGATTTCATACTGACCCTCCTAGCTGTTCAATAAAGCATTCGCATATTGAATGGGAAACTGGATGGCACGCCGCCGCACTTCCAGTTCTCCGGTTTTTAAGAAAACGGACCGCCCGGGTTTTGAGTTGACTTCAATGATCCAGACATCTTTGTTTTCATCGATGCCGATATCGATTCCCAGTTCTACCAGAGGACCGTGACGGCTTTCGATAAACGGGGGCACGATTTCGCTCAGATAGTGGATGGTCGAAAAAATTTTGGCTGCTTCTTGCGGGGTGTAATGCTGTTTTAAAAAAGGTTGGAACGGTAAAGCCTGCCCACCGCCGTGCAAATTGGAGGTGATGGAATCGGGTTGGCCGGTCCGGATGGCAAGCCCCGTTGTTTCCCATTGTTTTTGTCCGTTTTTTTGGACCAGAATCCGGACATCAAACGGGCGCCCATCCGGTGTGTTCAGTGACAAAAAAGGTTGGAGGATGTAACGGGTGTCCCGGATGGTTTGTTCCACCCAATGGCTGAGTCGGACCGGGGTTTGAAATTGAACGGAAAAAGGCTGGTTGAATTTCGTCCGCCCTTTCAGCAGGAAAGAGGAGGGGGTGATTTGTTCGATGGCGACCACTCCTCTTCCGTGGCTGCCGCCATTGGGTTTGATCAAAACGCGGGTATGTTTCCGGAGGAAAGAGAACAGCTCTTGGGCATGGGTCAACCGCTTGGTTTCCGGAAGATAAGTCCGGATTTCCGGATGCTCTTTCAAGATGAGATAGGTTTGGTATTTCCCGCCCAAAGCTCTTCCGAGCAATCGGATCTGCGGGTCTTGGGTGATTTTCTGAACGTGGGGTTTATACTTCATGTAATGCCGGGCGTTGACATAATAACAGCGGTCATAGATCAAATGCGGCAGCGGGACCGTCTGTTGTTTCCAACGCGGATGGTGATAATGCCAAGCCGGAACCGTTCTGGTTTTCCAATGAATCCGGCCCGGATTGAATATGAAAACCTCCAGCCCCTGTTTTTTTCCTTCGAGCGTCAGTTGTTCAAAGAAGGATTGCTCTTTAAACGGAGGGTGTTTTTGGTTGTTTCCGTAACAAACCATAATGCCGAGCCTGTTTTTTTGATCGGTCATCGCCGTTGCCTCCTCATGATCCCGGAAGTCGTCGAAGGAGAAGGGGGGGGAGCATGTTTTCCTTGCTGGGAAAGATACAGCACATAGTCGATCAACCGCAACACGGACGGGCGAAAATGGCTGTTTGGATTAATCACGGTGTCATCGGTTTTGGATGGTTTGGAATTGATTTCAATCAGCCAGATTTTCCCGTGCACGTCGACGGCCAGATCGATGCCGAGTTCGGCGAAATGGCCGTCGGCCAAACGTTCAAACGTTTTGGCGATTTCAAGTGCGGCGGCCCGCAGCTGGTGGATGGACGGTTTGTTTGGATAGGACCATTCCCTCAATACATCACTTGCTTTGCGGATCGTACCTCCACGGGCCAGATTGGATACAATATGTGAAATGTTGGCAATCCGCGCAACAGAAGAAGTGATTTTCCAAACCCCTTCCTTGGTTTTTTGTGCCAAAATGCGAAAGTCGACCGGCCGGTTGTCAAATTTCATCAGCCTGAGTCCCTGTTGGGCGATATAAGGCTGGCTTCTGATTTTTTGTTTTAACAATTTCATCAGGCTGGAATGGTTCTTCAAGGTTCGGCGAACCGTTCCCCCTGGGGTGGACAGTTGATAGATCCAACTTTTTTTGGATCGGGTGATCTTGATGATCCCGCTTCCCAGACTGCCGTTGGTCGGTTTGAGATAAACGGTGGAATATCGTTTGAACAGGGTTAAGGCCCTCGGATCGCGGAATGAATAGGTTTCCGGCAATCGCGAACGGATCGATTCGTCTTGGGCCAGGATTTGATAAACCTGTAACTTATCCAAAAACCTTTCGTTGAAGATGGGGATCCGGAAATGGTTTTTCAACAGAGACATTTTTATCTGCAATGATTCTTGTTGCTCGATGCGGCGTGAGTTGATGCGGTTGTAAATCACATCCGGAAGCGGGTATTTTGCACATTGCCACCGGTTTTTTTGTTTGATCCAGACGGTCGTTTCATTCCGGTTTAAATCGATGTGTTCCGGCGTGATGACAGCGACCCGGATTCCTCTCATCTGACCGGCAGTGATGCATTCATCCAGAAATTTGGTCATCAGTCCAAAAGGTTGAGCACGCTTTTCCTGCGGATGGGCATTGATCAAAATGCCAAAAACAGGTCCAAAACGCAAGCGGAGAGAATGTGCGTCAAAATGGGCCCGAATCCATGGCTGAGGGTTCATTTTCAATTGCTCGGCAAGATCAGAGCTGATGCAAATCAGTTTATGGTTCATGCGACTGAAAGCGACTCGTCCTTTTGCGATGGCTGAACCAAATGCGACCGAGAAAACCGGGGTTTTAATCTCCAATTTTTTGGCCAAAGCCTGACTCATCACCAGATCAATGTGGTGAGGAAGCTGATGTTGTGACAAGATTTGAATTTGTACTTGTGCCAGCCCCATGACAATCCCCTTCCGCCTGTAAAATACTAATGTATGGTATGTGGGCGTCAACCGCATGGTGAATAAAACAGGCTTGGCTTCGGCGGAAGGGATGGAAAAAAAGCGGGAAAATCGTTAGGATGAAAAAGAGGGGAGCCTGAAGCCGGACAGGTTGGAAGACAACCTTTTCCACAGTCACGGTTTCCCGGGATGGTCAGGCAGGTGGATGAAAAGGATCGCAAAGAAGGAGGATGACGGATGAACATTACATATCACGGACATTCCTGTTTTGAAATTAAAACCCCGAAACATCGCATTGTCATTGACCCGTTTTTAAGCGGCAATCCGCTGGCAAAAGCGAAACCGGAAGAGCTCAAAGCCGATTGGATTTTGTTGACGCACGGTCATGATGACCACGTCGGGGATACGGTGGACATTGCCAAACGGAATCAAGCGACCGTGATCGCCCCCCATGAATTGGCCGTCTGGCTCGGTTTTCAAGGGGTGAATGCCCATGGCATGTCCATTGGCGGAGGCTATACGTTTGATTTTGGCCATGTCAAAATGGTGAATGCGCTGCATGGTTCCGGATTCGTCAAAAATGAAGAACAACAAATCATCTATTTGGGACCGCCATCCGGTTTTGTGTTGACTCTGGAAGGAAAAACCATTTACCATGCGGGGGATACCGCGCTTTACTCCGACATGAAACTGATCGGAAGAGGCAAAGAAATCGATTTGGCCCTTCTCCCCATCGGGGACAATTTCACCATGGGACCGGAAGATGCGCTGACTGCGGCGGAATGGATCGGGGCCAAGCATGTGATTCCGATGCACTACAACACGTTCCCGCCGATCCGGCAAGATGCCGGTGCTTTCGTGGAGAAACTGAATGCCAAAGGCATTGGCGGCAGTGTGCTGGGCGTCGGCGAAACATTCACCCTTTAAGATAACGATTTGTAAATTTACTGTAATTGACTCGTAATCTTTTTCCACTACAATAGACGAAGATGAAAACCCCCTTTGGTAGAGACGGTTTTAAAGCCGTCTCTTTTTTTGTTTGCTTTCAGGCCGGTGCTATATAAAAAAACAAAAGAATATATTGTTGGTAAATGGTGAGGGGGGAAGGGAATTGAAAGGAAAACGGATGATGGAACTTGGAATCAGTGTCTCCCTTTTGATCATCGCCGTCCCTGAGCTTCCCTTTGATCTGCACGGAGTGGGAGGAACATTTTTTTCCCTGATGTGGTTGGCGGGGTTATTCCTGAATCTCACGGCCAATATTTTGGAGATGAAACGGTTGTTGAAAAAAGAACGCAAAGAAAAAATGATCCGGCAATATTTCAGAATGTTGGAACTGAGGAAAACTTTAAAACACCGTCAGATCACCGGATATTGAATCTGTTTCTTTCTATTTGGCAAGTCTGTTTCTATTGCAAACAGAAAGGAGTTTTCTTGGAAAGCTCCTTTTTATTTTTTCTGTCCCCCGTTTTGTAATATAATAAGTGTAACAGTAACGGCGAAGGAAGGGAAGGCAATTGGCGACAAAGCATGAGCAAATTCTCAAGTACATTGAGAGCTTGGAAGTGGGACATAAAATATCTGTCCGGCAAATTGCGAAAGAATTAAATGTGAGCGATGGAACCGCTTACAGGGCGATTAAAGACGCAGAGTTGAAGGGGCTTGTCCATGCCATTGAACGGGTGGGAACGGTGCGCATCGAGAAAAAGCAACGTTCCGACATAGAAAAATTGACATTTGCCGAAGTGGTCAACATTGTGGACGGAAGTGTTCTTGGCGGCCGGTCCGGTTTGCACAAGACGTTGAACCGCATGGTGATCGGCGCCATGAAATTGGAAGCCATGATGCGTTATGTGGAACCGGGGAACCTTCTGATCGTCGGAAATCGGGACAATGTGCACAGGGTTTCGCTGGAAAGAGGATCCGCCGTGCTGATTACGGGCGGGTTTGACACAACCGATGAAGTGAAGCGGTTGGCGGACAAGCTGGAGTTGCCGGTGATCTCCAGCAGTTATGACACCTTTACGGTGGCGACGATGATCAACCGGGCCATTTATGACCGGCTGATCAAAAAAGAGATTTTGATGGTGGAGGATGTGATCAAAACATCCAACCGCCCCGTTTATTTACGGGCGAATGACACCATTTCCCGTTTTCACGAGTTGTTGCGGGAAACCTCGCACAGCCGGTATCCGGTCACCGATGACAAAGACCGCGTGGTCGGGATGGTGACGGCGAAAGACGTGATGGGATTTCCCCCGGAAGAGAAAATTGAAAAAGTGATGACCAAAAATCCGATCACGGTGAATTTAAAAACCTCCCTCGCTTCCGCCGCGCATGAAATGGTGTGGGAAGGCATTGAATTGTTGCCGGTCGTGGATGATTACCGGAAAATCATCGGGGTGATCAGCCGCGAAGATGTGATCAAATCGCTGCACTATATGCAAAAACAGCCGCAAGTCGGCGAAACGATCCAGGAATTGAGTTTTCGCGGATTCTCGGAAGAAGGGACCAATGGAGAAACCGTGTTCAGCGGGCAAATTACCCCGCAAATGACGGATTCTTTGGGGATGTTAAGCACGGGGGTGTGCACCACGTTGATGACGGAGGCCGCCATTCGGGCCCTTCGCCGGAAACGGCGCGGGGATCTCACCATTCAAAATGTGACCCTGTATTTTTTAAAACCGGTTCAAATCGAAAGTCACGTAAAAATTCAACCCAGAATTTTGGATCTGGGGCGGAAACAGGCGAAAATGGATGTGGAAATGCTTTTGGACCAACAAGTTGTGGCCAAAGCGCTCATCACGGCGCACGCCATCGACCGTTAAAAAAAGCATGGACTTCATGCCCATGCCGTCATGGTAAGCTCAAATCTTTTCAGGTTTGAGCCTTTTGTTTTTTCAGGACTGTGAGGCTTCTTGATTTTCTTGCCTTTGTTGTTTGAAATAGTGATGGTTTTTGATTCCGTAATAGCCGTTGATCAGGCCAAGCACAAAAATGATGGCGATGAACGCTTTCTGAATCGCTGTCGTTTGGATGGTGACAAATTGCAAAAGGGCAATGGAAACAAACATGACGCCCATATGAATATTCATCCGGGCCCGGTGAAGATGTTTGGCTATTCCTTGTTTGCGACGTGATAAAATGCTGTTGAAAAAAGTTCCGAAAATGCTGATGCAAATCAATGAAATCAACAGGATGACAAGGGCTTCCACTGATAATACCTCCTGAAACCGCATGCGGCGTTTGGTCACATTCAAGATGGAACAAAGGCGTTTTGCCTTGTTTCGGCTGAAAGTCCTGTTTCCTTTCCATCATATCGTATATCTTAACGCATTGCATCAACTGTTCGTGTTTGCCACGTCATTGGTGAGGCTTTTGGCTTCCAGCCAGATTTTCAGCGTTTCATCGTACAACGAGACATATTTTAAGTGAACTTCCACTTTGGTGCGTTGGGTGTCATCAATGGTCACTTGTTCTTTTTCAAGGATCAGTTCAATGATATCCGGATTATTGCTGATCCATTGCATGGATTTGTCCAGAAAGGGAGATAATTTTTTCTCGATCCGCGTTTTGACGGCATCCGAGATAAAAGGCTGTTCAGCATCCACCTCCACGACGATTTTTTTGATTCGTTCTTCCTCGTCTTGCCGCCGGTTTCCTTTTTTGGTGAGTTGCTCAATTTCTTTCTCCAATTTCAGGATCTCTTTGTATTTTTGGTTGTTTGCATAATAGATGGTGTTTCTCTCGGAAAGCAAACCGTCCAGTTTTTGCCCGTAGAGAATCAGAAAGACACTGCTGCCCGTGATAACGCCCAACAGGAACATCACAAAAGAACGGCGGTTTTTTTTCAGCATTTGCCAAACGCCACTTATCATTTAAAATTCACCTTGGATCAACCAACGAACCAGAATGGTTCCTGTGTGGGCACCCAAGAAAGCACTGACGATAAAAATCAATTGTTGGAATGCTAAGTTTAATTGTCCCCCCAAAATGGTGATTTCAAAATTTTTGATGGTATCAAACGTTCCCCCGATGGCGGCAACCATGGCCCAGATTTTCAGCTGTTCGGACAACCGCAACATTTTGTACATCGGGTAATCATCCGCCACAAAAGCACCCAATCCTCCCAACATGACTCCGCCCAACACGACGCCTAATGCAATCAGAAAATCCAAAATGGCTGTGGTCCAAAATTCCTGTTCCATCGCTTAACCGTCCTCCATTTGGTTTCTTCTATTCACCCTATGAACGCTTCTTGTAAAATATGAGGACGACCTTCTTTGATATAATGGGAGAAAGATGGGAGGTGATGGCTGTGGAACCGGATGAATTTGTCCACTTACACCTGCACACGGAATACAGTTTGTTGGACGGGGCGGCCCGGATCAAAGAGGTGGTTGCCAAAGCAAAACAGCTGGGGATGAAGGCGCTGGCCATCAGCGACCACGGCGTGATGTACGGTGTGATCCCTTTTTACCGGGCCTGTCTGGAAGAAGGAATCAAACCCATCATTGGTTGTGAAATGTATTTGACGGACGATTACACGAAAAAAACGCCCCTCAAGGAGCAAAAAACATACCATTTGCTGCTCCTTGCCGAGTCCAATGAAGGATACCAAAATTTGATCCGCCTATGTACCGAAGCCCATTTGCGGGGATTTCACCATAAACCGCGAATTGACCGGAACTTGCTTCGAAAACACGCTGCCGGTTTGATCGCAACCAGTTCTTGTCTGAAGGGGGAGATTCCGCAGGCGATTTTAAACGGCCAATATGAAAAAGCCAGTCGTTTGATCCGGGAATATTTGGATATTTTTGGGAAAAATTGCTTTTATCTGGAATTGCAGGATCATGGGTTGCCGGAACAAAAGCAGGTGAACCGGGTGCTGATCAAGTGGGCGGAAGAATTCAAGATTCCACTCATTGCCACCAATGATGTCCATTACGTGGAAAAAAATGATCATGAAATTCATGATTGTTTATTATGTATAGGAACAGGCAGTAAATTGGATGATGTGCATCGGTTTCGTTTCGGTTCGGATCAATTTTATTTAAAGTCGAAAAATGAGATGAAGGAGCGTTTTCGGCATGTGCCGGAAGCCATCCAAAATACGGCCAAAATTGCCGAGCGTTGTCATGTGACGATTCCACTCGGGCAAAAATGGTTTCCCCGCTTCCCTGTCCCGGACGGGATGAGCGCGAGAGATTACTTGAAAAAACTATGTTTAAAGGGAGCGGAGGAAAGGTATGAAAAAATCACCGACGAAATATTAAACCGGCTTCACTATGAATTGGAAACCATTGATCAAATGGATCTGAACGATTATTTTCTGGTGGTTTGGGATTTTGTCCGTTTTGCGCATGAAAACGGGATTGCGGTCGGTCCCGGACGCGGTTCGGCCGCCGGAAGCCTGGTGGCCTACCTGCTGAACATCACCCAGATCGATCCCATCCGGTACGGTCTGTTGTTTGAACGGTTTTTAAACCCGGAGAGGATCAGCATGCCGGACATCGATATCGACTTTAACTATGAGCGGCGGGATGAAGTGATTCGGTATGTTGTCGAAAAATACGGCGCGGATCACGTTGCGCACATCATTACCTTTGGAACCATGGCCCCCAGGGCGGCGGTCCGGGATCTGGGGCGTGTGATGGATTATCCCTATCCAGAGGTGGACCGGCTGGCAAAAATGATTCCGGCAAGCCCCGGGATGACCATGAAGAAGGCCTATCAATCTGAACCACGGTTGAAACAGCAAACCTTGGACCCGGCTGTGGGTAAATTGCTGAAAGCGGCGGAAAAAGTGGAGGGGATGCCGAGACATGTATCCACGCATGCCGCCGGTGTGGTCATTTCCAGCGAACCCCTGACCCGCTTCGTTCCGTTACAGGAAGGAAGTGAAGGAATTCCGCTGACGCAATATCCGATGGAGGTCTTGGAGAAGATCGGCCTTCTCAAAGTGGATTTTTTGGGGCTTCGCAATTTGACCATTATTGAAAATGCGCTTCGACTCATCAAAGAAACCCACGGACAGACACCGGATTTTTCGCAAATGGAATATGATGACCCGGCCACTTACCGGATGTTGTCCCGTGGCGAGACCGTCGGCGTTTTCCAGTTGGAGTCTTTCGGGATGCGGCAAGTGCTCAAAGAATTAAAGCCAACCCGTTTTGAGGATCTGATCGCGGTGCTCGCCTTATATCGTCCGGGCCCCATGGAACAGATTCCGCGGTTTATCCGCGCCAAACACGGGCTGGAGAAGGTGGATTATCTGCATCCGGATCTGGAAGAGATCCTGGAAGGTACGTACGGGATTATCGTCTATCAGGAGCAAATCATGAAAATCGCCGCCAAAATGGCCGGCTTTTCACTGGGGCAGGCAGATATCTTGCGACGGGCCGTCAGCAAAAAGGAAAAAAGCTTGTTGTTGGAACAGCGGCAGGCGTTTGTCAAAGGTTGCATCGGACAAGGCTATGATGAATCGACGGCAGAACAAATTTATGATTTGATTGTCCGGTTTGCCGATTACGGGTTTAACCGGAGCCATTCGGCGGCCTATGGCGTGCTTGCTTATCAGACGGCTTATTTGAAAGCCAATTATCCGCTTGAATTCATGACGGCGCTTTTGGCCACCGTGATGGGGAATCATGACAAAATGGCCGAATATATTGAGGAAGCGAAAAGGATGAATTTGCCGGTCCTGCCTCCGGACATTCAAAAGAGCCAACGGACGTTTACGGTGGAAGGCCGGGCGATCCGGTTCGGGCTGTTGGCCGTCAAAAACGTTGGCGCCCATGCCATCCGCAATATCATTGAAGCGCGGAAAGAAGGGCCGTTTAAGGATTTGTTGGATTTGTGCCGGCGTGTGGACTTAAGAATCTGCAACCGGCGTGTCTTGGAATCGTTGATCGAATGCGGGGCGACGGATTCGTTTCCGGGGCACCGGGCACAAAATTTATCCGTTCTCGACGATGTTATGGAGCAGGCAATGCTGGAAAAACAACTGGCCGACAAAGACCAGTTAAGCTTTGCATTTTCCGGTTCCAACGGGGAGGACATTCAATTTCACCTGTCCCAAAGCCGGGTGACCCCTTACTCGCGGGAAGAAAAGTTGGAAAAGGAAAAAGAACTTTTGGGATTGTATTTGTCGGGCCACCCTCTGGATGCTTATCAAGAAGAGATCCGGAAATCCACCACTCATACGATTCCGGAATTAAAGTGCCTGCCGGACAAAAGCCGGGTTTGGATTGCCGGGCAAGTCACCAGATTAAAAGTCATTCAAACCAAAAAAGGGGAACCCATGGGCTTTATGACGCTTGCCGACCGGCACGGCGAAGTGGAAACGATCTTTTTTCCCAAAGCTTTCTCCCGATACCGGGATGATGTGAAAGACGGGACGATGGTGCTGGTCAAAGGAAGCGTCCAAACCGACCCGGATGACCGGGTTCAAGTGGTTGTGGATGCATTGATGGATTTGAAAGCGGTGAAAGCACACCGGCCGGATAATCCGCAGGGGGTGTATTTGCGCATTACCCCTGAGTTGGAACAAGCGGAAAAATTAAACCGGTTAAAAGCAGTCATTCTTCGAAACCGGGGACGGATTCCCGTTTATCTTTATTATGAGCGGATGAAACAAGTGCGTGCGTTGCCGGTTGATCAATACGGGATCGCATGGACAGAGGCGTGTGTCAACCAACTGAAACAGATTGTCGGGGAAGAAGGGCTGCGGGTCAAAAGAGAGACGGAAGGCACAAACAGGCGACAAGCCGCTAAGAGAAGGTGAGATTTTGTTTTATGAACATTCCTTGAAGCTGCTGGAAGAACGCGGGGTGACCGTCGAAGGAATCGCGGAGATCGTTTATCAGTTGCAATCGCCGTACAACAAGGATCTGTCGCTTCAAACCTGCGTTGAAAATGTGAAAGCCGTATTGAAAAAAAGGGAAGTGCAACATGCCATTATCACGGGTGTGTCCTTGGATATGCTGGCAGAACAAAAGAAGTTGCCCGAGCCTTTTCAAACCATCATGGAAGTGGACGAACCGCTGTACGGAATTGATGAAATTCTGGCACTCAGCATCACGAATGTCTATGGAACCATCGGCCTGACCAGTTTTGGTTATCTGGATAAAAACAAAGTCGGGATCATGGAGAAATTAAATAACCACGGGAAACAGATTCATGTGTTTTTGGATGACATTGTCGCCGGCGTGGCGGCGGCGGCATCCGCCAGGATTGCTCATCAACATCCCGATACCAATCCATATATGAAAAATCAACCTTGATCTTTGCAAAGAAGTGTTTGCCGGGAGGCGGACACTTCTTTTTTTGACCGTTTGTTCACAAGTTTTTCTTTTTATTTGCTTTCTTTAATGAAAAATTCCCCTGATTGTTTATAATAAAAGTAGATGAAATCATTCACAAATTGTTTTTAGAATATTTTTTTATATTTGACAAGGAGGATGTGAATGAAAAAGGCCATCCGCAGGCTGTGGAAACAGCAAGAGTCCCGTGAACTGTTGGATCCCGTTTATCATGAGCAATACTGTATCTATTTTGAAAAAGAAAAGATTTTTTTCGTTTCGTTTATAAATGAAATAAAAAAAGAAGAAGTTTTTACAAATGAAAAATTGGTTGCGCAAAAACTGGAGCCTTTGTACGAACGGTTTCAATCCGGAATTGATGATTATCTGGAAAATGTGTTTGCGTCCCAAAAAGTTTGGCGTTTCTTTGATGTGAATTACGGGTTGGATATCAGGGTGAACCGTCAGAAGGAAGAGCCCGGATGGGAAGTGTGGATGGGAGAAGATTTAAGCTTTTTGACTTTGCAGCACCGGGAAGCGAGGGAATATGTTTTGGGATTGATCACAAAGGGGGAATGCTGGTTTCAACGGGAAGCCAAAAAAGAAATGGGTTTGGTGCTGTGAAAGGAAATACGGAAAAGCTCGCATGCGGGCTTTTCTTCTGCGGGAGATCATAGATTTTATTTATCCGAATGAATAAAAACATAAACACCGAGAATGGTCAGCGGGATGAAAAGCTGATTGGATACATAAGAAAAGATGGTTCAGAAAGGTGGAGAGCAGATGAAAAACATCCGGTTTCCGGTTTTTCTTTCTCTTTTGGCTGGTTTGATTTTGATGTCGGCTTGTGCCCGTCCGGAAACGACAGAGCGTTTGTCCGGAAAAACGAAACACTGGGAAGCGTCGGTGGAATACCATCACAGAGAAGACACCAGCGAAGAAAAACTGATGATCCGGTATATCGGCGGGGAAGCGGCTTTTGTGGGACCGGTTCACTATCTGTTGAAATCCGGGCAAAACGTTTTAAGCGAGGAGAAAACGTTTTTGGATGGCAATGGCCAGGTGGTCATGAATTCGGTTTTGAAAGACACTTCCCCGGTGGAGGGAACGGACCGGTTGACGCTGGAAATCCGGTGGGACGAACAAAAAGAGGAGGTTTTGCTGACAAAATAACGGGTTAAGGGGCAAAAATCCGGAACGATGAATAAAAGTCTGAAAATAAAGAAAAATAACTGTGTGCATCCGATGAGACAAGCACAGGCTTTGTGAGGGGTTATACAAAGTCACAACAGCCATTTTCACTTCCCCGGCTGTTCTGGTATAATGTGACTTATTAGTGGTCAGACCACTTATTCGGAGAAAAGGAGCGAGTCGGTATTGGCTAATTTGCGCGAAGAAGCATTGCGGTTGCATCGGGAAAAGCGCGGGAAGCTGACGATGCAATCAAAGGTTCCTGTCGAGTCGGCGTATGATCTCAGTTTGGCTTACTCACCGGGTGTTGCCGAACCTTGCCGGGAAATTCACAAGGATCCGGGTGTCATTTATGATTATACGATGAAAGGGAATCTGGTTGCTGTCGTTACGGACGGCACCGCCGTGTTGGGGTTGGGAAACATCGGTCCCAGAGCCGCCCTGCCGGTGATGGAAGGAAAAGCGGTCCTGTTCAAATCATTTGCAGGGGTGGATGCAATTCCGATTTGCCTTGATACGACAGAAATCGATAAAATTGTAGAGACGGTCAAATTCATGTCCCCCACATTTGGCGGGGTTAACTTGGAGGATATCGCGGCTCCCAACTGTTTCATCATTGAAGAGCGGTTGAAAAAAGAACTGGACATCCCGGTCTTTCACGATGATCAGCACGGCACCGCCATTGTCACCTTGGCCGGGTTGATCAACGCTTTGAAAGTGGTTGGCAAAAAGATGGAAGAAATCCGGGTTGTCGCCAATGGTGCCGGAGCCGCGGGAATTGCCATTATTCAAATGTTGCTCAATATGGGCGTCCGCGATGTGGTGATGTGTGACAGCAAAGGCGCCATTTACAAAGGGCGTCCCTACGGGATGAATCCCGTGAAGGAAAAAGTGGCTGAAATGACCAATCACCGGATGCTTCGCGGGGAATTGGCCGATGTGATGAAAGGCGCCGATGTGTTTATCGGTGTTTCGGTTGCCGGTGCGGTGACGCCGGAAATGGTACGATCCATGAACAAAGACCCGATTATTTTTGCCATGGCCAATCCCGTTCCGGAAATCATGCCGGAAGAAGCGAAACAAGCCGGGGCCAAAGTGGTGGGAACCGGACGTTCCGATTTCCCCAATCAGGTGAACAATGTGCTGGCCTTTCCGGGCATTTTTCGGGGATCCCTGGATGTGAGGGCCAAAGCGATCAATGAGGAAATGAAAATTGCCGCCGCGTATGGAATCGCCAGTCTGATTGAGGAGCATGAGTTGAGTCCGGATTATGTGATTCCTGCTCCTTTTGATCCGCGGGTGGCCCCGAAAGTGGCCATGGAAGTTGCCAAAGCGGCGATGGAAACCGGTGAGGCGCGAATTCAAGTCGACCCGGAGGAAATTCGCCAAAAAACCATGCAATTGACCAAAGTATATGTACCATGACAGAAATAAGGCGTGATGGATGAAAACGATGAGTGGATCCAGTAAATTTGAAGCAATCTTTAAAGGAATACACCAACTGATAGAAGAAGACGGGCTCAGGCCGGGTGACCGCCTCCCTTCTGAGAGAGAATTGTCCGAGCGGTTGAATGCCGGACGATCGTCGGTGCGGGAGGTTTTGCGCTCACTCGAACTGTTGGGATTGATCAGTACCCGGAGAGGGGAAGGAACTTTCCTGGAGCCTGTCTATGCCCATCAATTTGTCGATCTGTTGGCAGGATTCATTTTAAAAAACGAAAATGCCAAGAAAGACGTCATGGAAATGCGGATGATCCTGGAGATCGGGGCGGTTCGTCTCATTCAAAGGCACCAGGTGACCAAAGAGCAAACGGCTCATTTGGAATATCTGGTGGAAAAAATGAAAAGGCTGGTTTATGATCATCAAAATCCAAAAAAAGTGATGATGGATTTTCATGCTTATTTGATCAAGTTAACAGACAACTATCTGTTAACCCGTGTTTGGCATCCCGTCGTTTGTTTTGAAAAGGCGATCAGCAAAGAGAAGGGCGATGAGGAGAAGATCTATCCGAAGATGATCGTGTGCTACGAGGAAATTGTGGATGCAATCAAGGAAAAACGGGAGTGGTCCGCCATCTCTTGCTTGGAACGGCTCTTTGCCGCCTGGCGTTCGATTCGGACCGGAATCAGTCATCATGAATCAACAAGTGGAATGGAACTCGATTTGACAGATTGAAAAGAAGACTTTCAGAGAAGGTGTTAACGTGTTACGAGATTTATTCAGGAAACAGAAAAAGTACGCAACCATTCCTTCAGAACAGGTCAAAAAAGAGATTCCCGAAGGGATTATGCAAAAATGCCCGAAATGCCGGACAATCTTGATTACAAAAGAGCTGGAAAAAAAACTGAAAGTGTGCAAGGCGTGCGGTTATCATTTTCCCATGACCGCATGGGAGCGCATTGAGTCATTGGTGGACAGCGGATGTTTCATCGAATATGACGCGGATTTGCAGTCGGCCGACCCTTTGGAGTTTCCGGGCTATCAGGGGAAACTGAAAAAAGATATGGAAAAAAGCAACCTGAATGAAGCCATTGTCACCGGCGAAGGGAACATGGGAGGCTATCCGGTTGTGTTGGGTGTGATGGACTCCCGTTTCCGCATGGGGAGCATGGGGTCGGTCGTCGGGGAAAAAATTGCCCGTGCGGCGGAAAGAGCGATACTGAAGAAGTACCCGTTTATTCTGTTTTGTGCTTCCGGAGGGGCACGGATGCAGGAAGGGATTTTATCCTTGATGCAAATGGCCAAGACCAGTGCGGCTCTGGAAAAATTGCACCGGAATCATGTATTGTTTGTTTCTGTTTTGACCCATCCGACCACGGGCGGAGTCTCTGCGAGCTTTGCTTCCCTCGGGGATATCAACATCGCGGAACCGGGGGCCTTGATCGGATTTGCAGGGCGCCGGGTCATCGAGCAGACGGTTCGCCAAAAACTGCCGGATGATTTTCAGACAGCGGAGTTTTTGTTGAAACACGGCCAGTTGGATCAAGTGGTTCCCCGTTCAGATATGCGTGAAACCCTGATACGGATTTTGGATTTTCACGCGGATAGGAGGGAAGCTTGATGAAAAATGCATTGCCATTTGAAAAACCACTGATTGAATTGAGAAAAAGAATTGAGGAACTGGAGAATTTTTCGCAGGAAAAAAATCTTGATTTGTCGGATGAAATTGCAAAGTTGCAAGACAGAGCCGCCCGTTTGGAAAATGAGATATACGGGAATTTGACAACCTGGCAAAAGATCCAGATTGCCCGGCATGCGAACCGTCCGACGACCTTGCATTACATCCGGACCATTTTTACCGATTTTATGGAATTGCACGGGGACCGGCTCTACGGGGATGATCCGGCGATTGTCGGAGGCATTGCCAAGTTGGACGGGCGTCCGGTGACGGTGATCGGGCATGAACGGGGCACGGACACAAAAGATAAAATTGCCCGCAATTTCGGTCTTCCCCATCCGGAAGGATACCGAAAAGCGCTTCGTTTGATGCAGCAAGCGGATAAGTTCGGCCGTCCGATCATTTGCTTCATCGATACACAAGGGGCCCATCCGGGAATTGAAGCGGAAGAACGGGGACAGAGTGAAGCGATCGCCCGCAATTTGCGGGAAATGGCCGGTTTTTCGGTCCCGATCATCTGTGTCATCACCGGGGAAGGAGGCAGTGGAGGCGCACTCGGCATCGGTGTCGGCAACCGCTTGTTGATGCTGGAACATGCTTATTATTCGGTGATTTCGCCGGAAGGGGCCGCAGCCATTTTGTGGCGGGATGCGGCAAAAGCCCAGGAAGCAGCCGAAGCTTTGAAGATAACCTCCGCCGATTTGAAAAAATTAGGAGTCATTGACGAAATTATTTCAGAACCAAAAGGTGGAGCTCACCATAATCCCATGTTACAATCAAAATATATTAAACAAGCAATAAATAAACATCTGACATCTTTGCTTTTGCTCTCAGGAGACGAACTGATTGAGGATCGGTATCAAAAATTTTCCAAGATCGGAGAATTTACTTCGATGGTCACAAAGTAGAAGCCGTTTTGACGGTTTCTCTTTTTGTCCCGGTTGGACGTTTTATGTCCCTGAGGGCTGGGATATACTGAATCTGATGAGGTGATTTGAACAATGAAGCGTATAGCTGTACTTACCAGTGGCGGTGACGCTCCGGGCATGAACGCCGCCATTCGTGCCGTTGTGCGCAGCGGACATTATCACGGCCTGGAAGTGTATGGAGTGATCCGCGGATATACCGGTTTGATCAACGGGGATATCCGTCCGTTGAGTTTAAGATCAGTCGGGGATATCATTCATCGCGGCGGTACCATTTTATATAGTGCTCGTTGCAAAGAGTTTCAAACCGAGGAAGGCCGGAAAAAAGCGGTTGAGCAATTGAGAAAGCATGAAATCGACGGATTGGTGGTTATCGGCGGAGACGGCAGTTTCCGGGGAGCCCAAAAATTGACGGCATTGGGTTTCCCTGCTGTGGGTGTTCCCGGAACCATTGATAATGACATTCCGGGTACAGATTTTACGATCGGGTTTGACACAGCGGTCAACACCGTCATCGACTGCATTGACAAGATCCGGGATACTGCCACTTCCCATGAGCGCACATATGTGATCGAAGTGATGGGAAGAAATGCGGGGGACATTGCCCTCTGGTCCGGATTGGCCGACGGGGCCGAATCCATCCTGATTCCGGAATCGCCGTATGATCTGGATGATGTGGTGCGCCGGTTGAAACAAGCAACGGAAAGCGGGAAAAAACACAGCATCATCATTGTTGCCGAGGGTGTGGGCAGCGGCGTCGAATTTGCGGAGAAAATCAAAGAAAAACTCAGCGTTGAGACAAGAGTGACCGTGTTGGGACATGTGCAACGCGGAGGGTCTCCTACTGCTTTCGACCGTGTTTTAGCCAGCCGGATGGGAGCTAAAGCGGTCGATCTTTTGCGTGCGGGAGAAAAGGATAAAATGGTGGCGATCCAAAACAATAAATTGGTCGGAATTGACTTTGATGAGGCTTTTTCCATGAAGCATCAACCCGATATGGAACTATATGACTTGGCAAAGATATTATCGATTTAACATGAGGAGATGAGTAGCAGGATGCTTCGTAAAACAAAGATTGTCTGTACGATTGGCCCGGCGAGTGAAAAGATCCCGGTGTTAAAAAAGCTGATTCAAAGCGGCATGGATGTGGCCCGCTTGAATTTTTCCCACGGCTCTCATGAAGAACATAAACAGCGGATTGAAAATATCCGGCAAGCGGCAAAAGAAGAAGGAAAAAATATTGCGATTTTGCTGGATACCAAAGGTCCGGAAATTCGCACCGGCGATTTGGAAAAGCCGGAAATTGAATTGGTTGCCGGAAACAAGGTCACACTGACAACAGAACCGGTCTTGGGGAATGAAGAACGGATTTCCGTCTCCTACCAAGGATTGCCGCAGGATGTCCAACCGGGCGCCACGATTTTGATTGATGACGGTTTGATCGGTTTAACCGTGGAACGGGTCCATGGCTCCGAGATCGAATGCACCATTGACAATGGCGGCGTTTTAAAAAGCCGCAAAGGGGTGAATATTCCGGGGGTCAAAATAAATCTTCCGGGCATCACGGAAAAAGATGCCAAGGATATTCTTTTCGGCATTGAACAGGGAGTCGATTTTATCGCGGCCTCTTTTGTGAGAAAGCCCCAGGATGTTTTGGAAATCCGGGAAATTTTGGAGGAGCACCAAGCCCATATCCCAATCATCTCCAAAATTGAAAACCAGGAAGGAATTTACAACCTGGACAGTATCTTGGATGTCAGTGACGGCTTGATGGTGGCCCGTGGCGATTTGGGAGTGGAGATTCCCGTTGAAGAAGTGCCGATTGTGCAAAAAGAAATGATCAAAAAATGCAACCACCTGGGCAAACCGGTGATCACGGCGACGCAAATGCTGGATTCCATGCAACGCAATCCAAGGCCCACCCGGGCGGAAGCCAGCGACGTGGCCAATGCGATTTTGGACGGAACCGATGCCATCATGTTGTCCGGGGAAACGGCGGCCGGGAAATATCCGGTGGAATCCGTCAGTACCATGGCGCGGATTGCCATTCGCACGGAATCATCGCTTCGGTATCAGGAACGTTTTCAACAAAAAATCAGAGAGATCAGCCACACGATTACCGAGTCCATCAGCCAGGCCGTGGTGCATACCTCTTACAAATTGGAATGTTCGGCAATCGTGACCCCGACCGAAACCGGATATACCGCACGCATGGTGTCCAAATACCGCCCGAAAACTCCCGTGATTGCCGTGACACCCAATGAATCGACCTTGCGAAAATTATCGCTGGTTTGGGGAGTTTATCCCATCAAGGGAATCAATGCGGAAACAACGGATGAAATGTTCACTTATGCCATTTCCACGGCACTGGAAAACCAATATGTGAAACAAGGAGATCTGGTCGTCATTACGGCCGGGGTGCCAGTCGGAAAATCAGGAACCACCAATTTGATGAAAGTGCATGTGATCGGCGGCGTGTTGGCGCAAGGACAGGGAATCGGCAAACGCGTCGTGACCGGTCCGGTGAT
This sequence comes from Thermoactinomyces sp. CICC 23799, assembly GCF_016055145.1. Classification (NCBI taxonomy): domain Bacteria; kingdom Bacillati; phylum Bacillota; class Bacilli; order Caryophanales; family Thermoactinomycetaceae; genus Thermoactinomyces; species Thermoactinomyces sp. CICC 23799. The sequence goes on along the minus strand of NZ_JAECVV010000010.1, from coordinate 14,905 downwards.
CGTGGCAAAAAATGCGGATGAGTTGAATCGCAAGATGGTCAAAGGCGGTATCATTGTGACACACAGTACGGACAAAGACATGATGGAAGCATTTAAAAAGGCTTCGGCCGTGATTACCGAAGAAGGCGGTTTGACTTCGCATGCTGCGGTTGTCGGTGTCAGCCTGGGCATCCCGGTGGTAGTGGGAGTGCAAGACGCCGTGAAACTGTTGGCAAACGAAAGTGAAGTGACCGTCGACGGGGAACACGGACAAATTTACTCCGGAAGGGCAAACGTTTTGTAGAAAAAAGCGCTGGATCCACCAGCGCTTTTTCTTTAAAACGTTTATGATTAAAATGAAAATGGAACCAGGCCCAAACGCGGAAAGACCCACCAGCGAAGTTTCCTGCGCAACTTTTTCTTCTTTTTGCGGCTCATTGATCTCCCTCCTTGTTTGTATATGGATTGGATGAAGAGGGTGGTTACTCACATTATGTGAGAGGAAGATTTAAATTATGTGTGAAGAAAGCTCCCGTTTGGTTAATGCTAAGGCTATTATAAAAAAAGGTTGACAAATAAAACAATATGTCAAAAGTCACCGGTGCTATTCGAAGGGGGAATCCGTATGATGAAAAAGACGTCCGAAACGAAGCTGCGTGTCCGTTATCAGGAAACAGACCAAATGGGTGTGGTCTATCATGCCAATTATCTGGTTTGGTTTGAGTCGGGGCGTACCGAATTCATGAGAGAACACGGATTTTCATATAAAAAATTGGAAGAGAAAGGTATTTTGCTGCCGGTTGTGGATATTCACTGCAAATATCTGTATTCGGCAAAATATGATGATTTGGTGGTTGTGCGGACAAGCATCAAAGACTGGAACAAGTGGAAAATCATTTTTTCTTATGAAGTGCTGAACCATGAGACCGGCCAATGTCTGGCAAAAGGGGAATCCTCTCATTTATGGGTGGACCGGGACATGAAGCGGGTGAATTTGAAGAAAGCGGTTCCGGAGCTTTATGATTGGTTCATCCGTTTCACGGGGGAAGGAAAATGAGAAATCTGTTTTTGCTTCTTCTCACTGCGATCATTGTCATCCCGGCATTGGAAATCTGGTTGTTTATTGAAATCGGCGGCTGGATCGGGACACTGCCAACCATCATGCTCGTCTTTTTGAGTGCAGTGCTGGGAGCCTGGTTAGCCAGACGGGAAGGCTGGAATACGTACCGGTTGGCCATGATCCAAATGCAAAAAGGGGAATTGCCCGGCGAAGCTTTGATTGACGGGGCCTGTATTTTGAGCGGAGGCATTTTGCTCATCACGCCTGGATTTTTTACGGATGCGGCCGGTTTTCTTTTGGTCTTTCCTTATACCCGTGCAATAGTCAAGCATTGGATCATCCGATGGTTGAAGAAAAAATTTGAACGTGGGGAAATCATATGGTACCGGAGATATTGAAAAGGAGTCCGAATCGGACTCCTTGTTTGCTTTGGACGGGATTTTTTCATTTCAATCTTTTTTCTGCCGGAGAACCGGCGGTTCATGACCGAGGATGTATTTCCAAATATCTTGGAAGACTCGTGCCCGGTGAAGAGCCATTAAAATCACAACCGTGACCGGCCCAAGGATCAGCCCGATGATGCCAAACAGCTTTAAGCCGACAAACAACGAGATCAGGGTGAGCAACGGATCAATGCCGATGCTGCTTGCCACGAGTTTGGGTTCAAGGAATTGACGGACGGTGATAATGATTCCGTAAGTGATGGAAAGGCCGATTGCCCATTGGAGGTTACCGGTCAAAAACAGATAAATGATCCAAGGAACCAAAACGGCGCCGACACCCAGATAAGGCAGCAAGTCCACCAGCCCGATGATAAATGCGATGGTAAAGGCATACGGAATTTTTAATATCGTCAGCCCGACCAACATGATCACAGCCGTGATGGTGACCAGGGCAAGTTGTGCACGGACAAATCCGAGTAACGCTTTTTTTAAATCCGTTAAAATGGACCGGATTGTTTTTTGTATGTCAACGGGGATCACCCATAATATTTTTTTACGTAAGCGCGGCCAATCCCAACCGATAAAAAGGGCGGCAAGCGTGATAAAGACAAGGACCGTGATTAAATAAGGCAGATTGCTGATAAACTGGCCGATTGCCACCAGGATTCCGGTGATGAATTCGCTTCCTTTATCGGCAATCACCCCGATGTTTTCCTGGATACTTTGGGAAATGCGTTGTTCATGCTCGGGATTTTTTTCCAGATACGTTTGCACGGTATCAATGATCCGGCGAAAATCAGTGTTTTCTTTCGTGAATGTCTGAACAAAAGTTTGCCCGATCTTATTGAAAATCACCGGCAGGAAGTCCGCCAACTTCGTTAATTCAACCACGATTTCGGCAACCAAAAAAATAATCAGCGTCAACAACAGGCTCAGAAGCAACAGCAGGATCAATGTCACTCCCGCCCAACGGGGGATTTTGGCCCTTTTGTTCAGCCAGCGGACCATCGGCTCGATGAACATGGCGATCAACCAGCCGATCACAAAGGGATACACCAGCGGCATGGTGACCGAAACCAATAAATATGTACCCAGCAGGATGCCGGCCACCAGAAGGGACCGGAGAATGATTCCCATCCATTTAGGATAAACCATCTGACGGGGACCTCCCAGTTACAACGTTCTTTGCCATTTTTATTATACCATGGAAAAAGACAAACCAAGGAGAAAATCAAAGCAAAATATTCGTTTAATTTGTTCAATTATAAACAATAGTGAATAACTGATGTGATAAATTGTTCAATTTATGATAAAATGAAAATCGATATAAAAAGCTGGGCACTACCAAAATTATAAAATGTATAAATTTAAATAATAATATTTATTATGATTCTGCTAAATATTATTATTTAATAAATAAGGATAATAGAAAAGTCCAAAATTTGTGTAAATACGAACAAATGATGTTTTATTGAAAAAGATGTTTTATAATCAGTAAAGAGAATGATGGTTCATTCATTAAAAAATTTTAACCGTTTTCAATAAAGGTAGTGTCCCACATGGCATAGATCTTTGAGTAAAGGAGCGATCATATGACGGTTGCAAAAGGTCTTGAAGGTATCGTGGCGTGTTCTTCCGAGATCAGTTCGATTATTGATGGGGTTTTAACATACCGTGGATATAACATTGATGACCTGGCCGATAACGCAACGTTTGAAGAAGTGGCTTTCTTATTGTGGAAAGGCCATCTTCCGACACGGTCGGAGTTGGACGAGTTAAAGAAAAATTTTGAGGATTATGCAGAGATCCCGGATGTCATTTATGAACAATTGAAAGCGTATCCGAAAGATGTCCACCCCATGGGAGTGTTGCGCACGGCTGTTTCCACATTGGCCCTGTATGATGAGGAAGCCGATGATAATAGTCTGGAAGCAAATCAAAGAAAAGCGATCAAATTAACAGCTAAAATCCCGACCATTATTACAGCCTTTGCCAGAATCCGCCAAGGACTGGAACCGGTTACTCCCAAAAAAGGATTAAGCTTTGCGGCAAACTTCCTGTATATGTTAACGGGCGAAGAACCTTCTGACGTATCGGTGAAAGCGTTTGATAAAGCGCTTGTGCTCCACGCCGACCATGAGCTGAATGCTTCCACGTTTGCCGCCCGGGTGACCACGGGAACGCTTTCTGATATCTATTCGGCGGTGACCACAGCGATCGGAACCTTAAAAGGACCGTTGCATGGCGGTGCCAATGAACGGGTTATGGCCATGTTGGAAGAAATCGGAAGTCCGGATCGCATCGAAACGGTGATCCAAGACAAATTGGACCGCAAAGAAAAAATCATGGGCTTCGGTCATCGTGTCTACAAAAACGGGGATCCGCGCGCCAAACATTTGCGGGAAATGTCCCGTCAATTGTCCAGTCAACACGGGGACAGCAAATGGTATGACATGTCCACCTCCATCGAGAAACTGGTGACGGAGAAGAAGGGACTCAAGCCCAATGTCGATTTCTATTCCGCTTCGGTTTACACTTATCTGGGCATTCCGCGGGATCTTTTCACGCCAATTTTTGCCATGAGCCGCGTGACCGGATGGACCGCTCACATCTTGGAGCAATATCGGGATAACCGTCTCATCCGTCCCCGTGCGGAGTATGTGGGGCTGACCAACCAACGTTATGTTCCGGTTGAAAAACGGTAAAAGGCATTTCTATTCATTCCGGCATCATCCCCATCCCGTGAATGCGGATGGCGGGATGGGGCAGGACCTCCCCACCTCGCAAGATCCACTGAATTTTGTTAAAATAAAATGGTGAAGGCGGACGGGTGGCCGGTTTTTCTCTGAATCGATGCTTGCCAGCACCTGTTCAGTGGGATGTTCGGGCAGGACGGGCCATTTTCTCCTGTCCCTTTTCGGATTATTGTAAAGGAGTGTGAAAGATGGCATTGTTTAAACAGTTAGAAGCGCCAACGAAAGGTGAACCCATTAAAGTACAAAACGGAAAGCTTCAAGTCCCCGACAATCCGATTATTCCTTTCATTGAAGGTGACGGAACCGGTCCCGATATCTGGGCGGCGGCCAAACGGGTTTTGGATGCCGCGGTTGAAAAAGCATATCAAGGAAAAAAAGAAATTGCCTGGTATGAAGTGTATGCCGGCGAAAAAGCTTACAACCAATGGGGAGAGTGGTTGCCGGAAGACACGTTGACGGCCATTCGTGAATATTTGGTTGCCATTAAAGGCCCGTTGACCACACCCGTGGGTGGCGGAATCCGTTCATTGAACGTGGCTTTGCGACAAGAATTGGATTTGTATGTATGCTTGCGTCCGGTTCGTTATTTTGAAGGCGTTCCTTCTCCCGTGAAAAAACCGCAAGATGTGGATATGGTCATCTTCCGGGAAAATTCCGAGGATATTTATGCCGGAATCGAGTGGGAAGCCGGAAGCGAAGAAGTGAAAAAAGTCATCCAATTTTTACAAGAAGAAATGGGCGTGAAAAAAATCCGCTTCCCGGAAACGGCCGGAATCGGGGTCAAACCGGTTTCTTCGGAAGGAACCGAGCGCTTGGTGAAAGCGGCCATCGATTATGCCATTGAACATGGACGGAAAAGTGTCACTTTGGTACATAAAGGAAATATCATGAAGTTTACCGAAGGGGCCTTTAAAAACTGGGGTTATGAAGTAGCCGAGCGTGACTACAAAGATCAGGTGTTCACTTGGGCCGAGTATGACCGCATCAAAGAAGAGAAAGGAACGGAAGCGGCCAACGAAGCGCAAGCCAAAGCCGAAGCGGAAGGAAAAATCATCGTAAAAGATGTGATTGCAGATGCCTTCTTGCAACAAATCCTGACACGTCCTGCCGAATATGATGTCATCGCCACCTTAAACCTGAACGGGGATTACATTTCCGACGCATTGGCGGCACAAGTTGGCGGAATCGGAATTGCGCCGGGAGCCAACATCAACTACAAAACCGGGCACGCCATTTTCGAAGCGACACACGGCACGGCTCCCAAATATGCCGGAATGGATAAAGTCAACCCGGGTTCGGTGATCTTGTCCGGCGTCTTGATGCTGGAACATCTGGGATGGCAAGAAGCAGCGGATCTCATTTACCAATCCATGAGCAAAACCATCAGCAACAAAACCGTTACGTATGACTTTGCCCGCTTAATGGATGGAGCAACGGAAGTCAAATGTTCTGAGTTTGCAGACCACCTGATTCAAAACTTGTAAGATTTGAGGAGGATGCCAAATGGCCATACGACGCAGAAAAATTTCTGTCATCGGTGCGGGATTTACTGGCAGTACAACAGCATTAATGCTTGCACAAAAAGAATTGGGTGACGTTGTACTTGTGGATATCCCAAAAGCGGAAAACCCCACGAAGGGAAAAGCGTTGGACATGTTGGAAGCCAGTCCTGTCCAAGGATTTGACGCCAACATCATCGGAACCAGCAACTATGAAGACACCAAAGATTCGGACTTGGTGATCATCACGGCCGGAGTGGCGCGCAAACCGGGAATGAGCCGGGATGACCTGGTCAACATCAACGCCGGAGTCGTCCGTTCCGTGACGGAACAAGTGGTCAAATATTCCCCGGATTGCATCATCATTGTGTTGACTAACCCGGTGGATGCAATGACCTATGAGGTTTACCGTACCTCCGGTTTCCCGAAACATCGTGTGATCGGACAATCCGGCGTGTTGGACACGGCACGTTTCCGCACTTTTGTTGCCCGGGAATTGAACGTGTCGGTGGAAGACGTCAGCGGATTTGTTTTGGGAGGCCACGGGGACGACATGGTGCCTTTGGTGCGTTACTCCTATGCAGGCGGCATCCCGTTGGAGAAACTGATTCCCAAAGACCGTCTGGATGCCATTGTGGAACGGACACGCAAAGGCGGCGGGGAAATCGTCAACTTGCTGGGGAACGGAAGCGCGTATTATGCGCCGGCCGCTTCGCTGGTCCAAATGGCCGAAGCGATTTTGAAAGACAAAAAACGCATTTTGCCGGCGGTTGCTTATCTAGAAGGCGAGTACGGTTACAACGATTTGTATCTCGGGGTGCCGACCATTTTGGGCGGAAACGGTTTGGAAAAAGTGATCGTTCTCGATTTGACGGAAGAGGAAAAGAAAGCCTTGGACAAATCGGCGGAATCGGTGAAAAGCGTGATGAAAGTTTTACAGCAATAACAAGCGCCTTTGCCCGGAGTCGGACGATGCTCCGGGCATTTTCTTTACCAAAAAACGGCGGTGGGATGCATGAAAAAACGGTGCGGCAGGGAAAACTAGGCATAAACAAGATCATCAAGCTGCCCGCCGGCATGGATAGGTCTTTTTTGAAGTCTTTTTGCTTTTCTATGAATTTTCATTCAAGTATGCTAAAATGAAAGCGGATACATAGGGAGGGGTTCGCTTGGACTTTGGAAAATTAGTGACCACAGGAAAAGGTTGGAACGAAATACAAGTGGGCGACGGGATTCAAGTCAAGAAAAAGGTGATTTTGCGTGATATTTTTGCATATCTGGGAGCGGCAGACGACTGCAATCCCATTTACCTGAAAGAAAGTTATGCGGCTCAGATAAGATACCGCCAGGTGATCGTTCCGTCCGGACTCATTGTCAGTTGGATATCCGCATTGATTTCTTCAGAGCTGCCGGGTCCCGGAAGCGTTGTGAAAGAGATGCGTTTGTCTTTTCCTGAAACCTTTCACCCGGAAAATGAAATTTCTTTTTCACTGACGGTGAAGGACAAGAATCCGGCGGACCGGAACATTACTTTACAGGTTCGGGTCACCGGCGATGAGCGCACCATTGCGGAAGGAGAAATCGATGTATTGCCGCCGCAACCCTTAAATCCCATGATGGACAATCTGTTGGATAATTTTTGATAAAGGACGAAAGCACCTTCTTATGGGAAGGTGCTTTTTTTACTTTTTCTTAACTTTGTTATGTTATGATTTGCTTTGTAAATAAAAGATGAAATAATTTGGAATAATTCATGACGAGAATAAAAGGGGTGAACGGTAATGAGCAAAAAAATCCTGGTGGTGGATGATGAACCGTCCATTGTGAAGTTGGTGCAATTCAATCTGAAGAAAGAAGGGTATCAGGTTGAGGTGGCGTATGACGGGGAAATGGCGTTGGAGATGGCGGATCAATTTCATCCGGATCTGGTGGTGTTGGACTTGATGTTGCCCAAAATGGACGGGTTGGAAGTCTGCCGCAGGCTCAGGCAGGAGAAAAGGCATATTCCCATTTTGATGCTGACGGCCAAAACGGATGAACTGGATAAAGTGCTGGGGCTTGAGCTCGGTGCCGACGATTATATGACCAAACCATTCAGCCCGCGGGAGCTTTTGGCACGTGTCAAAGCCATTTTCCGCCGGATTGAGGTGTTGAGAAAGGAAGCGCAGGAACGCGGGAACCCGTCGGTGATGCGGATCGGGAATTTGCAAATCGATCCGGAAGGATATGTGGTGTTAAGGGATAACCAGGAAATTGATTTAACCCCGAAAGAATTTGAGTTGCTCTTATACCTGGCCTGCCACCGTGGAAAAGTGCTGTCAAGGGATCAATTGCTCAATGCGGTGTGGAATTATGATTATGTCGGCGATTCCCGGATCGTGGATGTTCATGTCAGCCATTTGCGCGACAAGATCGAGGCGGATTCGCGCAACCCCGTCTATATCAAAACCGTTCGCGGAATCGGATATAAATTTGAAGGGCCCAAAGAAAAATGAGATCACTGAGAGCGAAAATCACATGGTCTTTTTTGATTTTGATCGGGTGCTCCGTGCTGGGAACCGGGGTTTTTGTGGCTTTGCTGCTCCGATCTTCCTATTTGGATTCATTAACCGACCGCTTGGAAAAAGAAAGCAAAGTGCTGGCTGAAACCGTGCAATGGACGGATCAGCAAGCATTGAAGAAGCAAAAAGAGTTGTATGAGCGGACGTTGGGAGTGCACGTCGATTTCTTTGACGTCCATGGCAGGCCGCTTGGCAAAGCGTCATTGGATTCAAAAACAGGGCCGCAATTTCCCGAAGTGAAAAATGCATTGGCAAGCGGGAAAGACGGGGGTGTGCGAACCGCGATCCGGGATGATTATTTGCATGCTGCCGTTCCGGTTCAAAAAGGAAAAGAAGTGGTCGGGGCAATCCGGCTGTCTTTGGATATCAAAGTTGTGAATCAGTCACTGCACCAAGTGTGGGTTTCCCTGGTGTTGGGACTTTTGATTGCTTATGCTTTGGCCGCTTTTTTCAGTTCCCGCATTGCCAGCGGAGTCACCCGTCCGTTGGAAGAAATCACCCAAGTGGCGGTCGACATTGCCCGCAAAAATTTTCATCGCCGGGTCCGGCATGAAAGCGGGGATGAGATGGCGCATTTGGGGCAAGCGATCAACCGGATGTCCCACAGTTTGCAAAAACAGATGGAAATGATCCGGAAAAACGAACGCCGGTTAAACAGCATCATCGAATCGATGGAAAGCGGCTTGATCATGATTGATGCTACCGGCAAAGTAAGTCTGGCCAACCGGGCGTTTGAGCGGATGTTCGGGATTCCCGAAAGTGATTTGATCGGCCGTTCTTTTAAGCAATTAACTTATCCTTATGACATTCGCTCGCTCATTACCGAATGTGCCGAAAAAAACATGCGAATCCGTAAAGAAATCCATTTGTACTATCCGGAAGAAAAGATGCTGGAAGCCAACCTGGCACCGATGTGGGTGGAAAAAAACGGAGTCGGCGTGGTAGTGGTTTTTCATGATTTGACCGCCATCCGGCGTCTGGAACAATTGCGCAAAGATTTTGTGGCCAATGTGTCCCATGAATTGAAAACACCGATCACTTCCATCCGGGGATTTGCCGAAACATTGTTGGATGGAGCGATGTCCGATCAGGAAACATGCCGGGAATTTCTTGGGATTATTCATGGAGAGAGTTTGCGGTTGGAACGGCTGATTGGCGATTTGCTGGAATTGACGCAAATCGAATCAAAAAGGATGATTTTGAAATTGGAGCAGGTTCCGGTTAAAAACCTGCTTGAAAATGTGAGCAAGACGGTCAAAGACCGGATCTTCAGCAAAGGGCTTTCCTTTTCCATGGAAATTCCGAAACCTTTTGAGGTGGAAGTGGATCAGGACCGGTTCAGGCAAATTTTGTTGAATCTGCTTTCCAATGCCATGAACTACACTCCACGAGGCGGGTGCATCACCGTCCGGGCCACCGGCGATGACAAAGAATGGACGCTTGTGGTTCGCGATACGGGAATCGGCATTCCGGCCGAAGATTTGCCGCGCATTTTTGAACGCTTTTACCGGGTGGACAAAGCCAGATCCCGCGATTCGGGAGGCACCGGGCTGGGATTGGCCATTGTGAAACATTTGGTGGAAGTGCACCAAGGGAAGATTGATGTGGAAAGCCAGGTGGGACAAGGCACGACATTCCGGTTGACTTTTCCCCTGCACCTGAAGGAGGACGAAATCGTGTGAATCAAAACAGCTGTGAGAGATTAACAGAATCTTAACAGCTGTTTTATTTGTATATAAAAGAAAAAGATTAAAGTTCAAAGTGTTAAACGGAATCATTCCTGACGGTAGGGGGACTTTTACCATGCTGAAAAAAGGATTTTTACTTGCAGGTGTTTTGCTTTTCGCCCTCGGAACTTTGACCGGTTGTGGAGGCAACAGCCAAGGCGAGGGCAACGGACAGTTGTCCGGCACGTTGACCGTGGTGGGTTCCACCGCCATGCAACCGCTCGTCGATGAAGCGGGCAATGCCTTTACCGCCAAGAATCCCGGCGTGCAAGTCAATGTTCAGGGCGGTGGAAGCGGAGCGGGATTCAGTGCGGTCATGAATGATACGGCCGATATCGGAAATTCCGATGTCTTCGCTGAAGAAAAAGAAAAAATCGATCCCAATCAAGTCGTTGATCATAAAGTGTTCGTTGTCGGGATTGCACCGGTTGTCCATCCGGATATCGGGGTCGGTGATGTGACCCGGCAACAACTGATTGATATTTTCACAGGCAAAATCAAAAACTGGAAAGAGCTTGGCGGAAAAGATCAGCCGATTGTCCTGGTGAACCGTCCGGCCAGCTCCGGGACACGGGCGGCCTTCACCAAATACGGATTAAACGAAAATCAGGAATTCCGCGGTGAAGGCGGCATTGAGGAAGAATCATCCGGAACGGTTCGCAAAATCGTCTCGGAAACGCCCGGAGCCATCGGATATCTCGCCTTCTCTTACGTGGATGATTCGGTGCGGGCATTGAAAGTGGATGGTGTCGAGCCAACCAATGAAAATGTGTACACCAATCAATGGAAAATCTGGGCGTATGAACACATGTACACCCATAAAAACGGCAAAAACAAAGAGTTGGAAGAAGCTTTCATCCAATATATCCAGTCCGATGAAGTGCAAAACGGATTGGTGAAAAAACTGGGGTATATCCCCATCAGCGAAATGAAGGTGGAGCGGGACGTTGAAGGCAAGGTGACACCGATCCAATCATAAATTTCCGGCATCCTGACGGGACAGGGGTTTGCAAACTCTGTCCCTTTCATTGGACAGGAAGGAGATGGAAGATGGAACAAGTTGCTTCCGCAAACCGTTCGCTGAAAGAAGAACTGATTCAGCCCGAACGGAAAATGTTGAGAATTGAAAAACGAGGAAAAATCATCACGCTTCTTTGTGCGTGGATTTTAATCGTGACCTTATTTTCGCTCATCTGGTTTATTGCTTCCAAAGGAATTGCCCCGTTTTTCCGAAACGAAATCACCTTGTCTGAATTTTTTTCATTGCAATGGGGTCCCGCCATTTCACCGGAGCAAGGCGGCCCTTTTTACGGAGTGCTTACTTTTGTGGCCGGTTCGCTGGCGGTTGCCGCGGGTGCGGTGATCATCAGTGCCCCGCTCGGGATCGGTGCAGCCATCTTTATGACGGAAATTGCGCCGGGTTGGGGGAGGAAAATTTTGCAGCCGGTCACTGAAATGTTGGTGGGAATTCCGTCTGTCGTTTACGGATTCATCGGCCTGACGGTCATTGTTCCATGGATACGCAGCGTGGCCGGCGGTTTGGGATTCGGCTTGTTATCCGGAATGCTGGTTTTGGCCGTGATGATTTTGCCCACCATCATCAGTGTCGGGGCAGATGCCATTCAAGCCGTCCCCAAAATGGTTCGGGAAGGCTCTTATGCACTGGGGGCCACCCGCTGGCAAACCATTTCCCGGCTGGTGGTTCGTTCGGCGATGCCCGGATTGATGACCGGAGTGGTTTTGGGAATGGCCCGGGCGTTCGGGGAAGCCTTGGCGGTCCAAATGGTGATCGGAAATGCCCCCAATTTGCCGGTCAGCTTCACCACCCCCATCAGCACCCTGACCAGTGTGATCACTTTAAACATGGGAAATACCGTCCAAGGAACAACCGAACATGATGTGCTGTGGTCGATGGCACTGATTTTGCTTCTCATGACCCTGATTTTTATTTTTTTGATCCGTTTTATTTCCCGAAGGAGAGAAGATTGACATGAACGCAAAAGTTACCGACCGGATCGCAACCGCGATCTTTTATGCGATCGCCGTTTTGATCGTCGGAATGTTGCTCGGACTGATCGGTTTTATATTGATGCGCGGTTTGAAAGTGGTGGATTGGGCGTTTATCACCGAAGCGCCGGGTTCGGTTTTGACCGGTGGCGGAGGTGTCGGGCCGCAGTTGTTCAATTCCTTTTATCTTCTGGTGTTGACGATGTTGATCACCATCCCGTTGGGGCTGGGTGGCGGCATTTACATGGCGGAGTATGCCAAACCCGGCAAACTGACCGGTTTCATACGCCTGAGTATCGAAGTGTTGTCTTCCCTTCCTTCGATTGTGGTCGGTCTTTTCGGCTTGTTGGTGTTTGTCCAATACACCGGATGGGGATATTCGCTTCTGGCGGGGGCGCTGGCTTTGTCCGTCTTTAACCTGCCTTTGATGGTGCGGATTGTGGAACAGTCTTTGGCCTCGGTTCCCCGGGAGCAGAAGGAAGCCAGTCTGGCTCTCGGAGTGACGCATTGGCAAACGATTTGCAGAGTGTTGCTTCCTGCTGCATTGCCGGGGATCATCACCGGGACCATTTTGGCCTCGGGCCGTGTGTTTGGGGAAGCCGCCGCTTTGTTGTTTACCGCGGGAATGACTTCGCCTCCGCTGGATTTTACCCATTGGGATGTCACCTCACCGGCTTCACCGATCAATCCGTTCCGTCCGGCATCAACGCTGGCGGTTCATATTTGGAAAGTCAATGCCGAAGGGATCATTCCTGATGCCAAGGAAGTGGCTGCCGGGGCTTCTGCTTTGCTGGTGATCGCTGTTTTGATTTTCAATCTGCTTGCCCGTTGGTTGGGGCGGTGGATTCATGCACGCCTTACATCCAGTCGATAAGGGGGAATGCGGGATGTTACAAACGGTCGGGTTGCCTGTGAAGGAAAAGAAAAAACAGGGCCGGCAACCGGAAACGAAAAACCGGGTGGTTCAGTTGGAAACCGTCGGTTTGAACGTTTATTACGGCGAAAATCATGCGGTGAAAGATGTGAATCTCCCTTTCCATCAACATCATGTCACGGCATTGATCGGCCCTTCAGGATGCGGGAAGTCCACCTTTTTGCGATGCTTAAACCGGATGAATGACACGATTCCGGGCGCCCGTGTGGAAGGAAAAATTTTGGTGGAGGGCATTGACATCAACGACTCGGGGATCCATGCCAATGCCTTGCGGCGCCGGATCGGGATGGTGTTTCAACGCCCCAACCCGTTTCACAAATCGATTTATGAAAACATTGCTTTTGCTCCCCGGATTTACGGAGCCAAGAAAAAAGAGCTGGACGGACTCGTTGAGGACAGCTTGAAGAAAGTCGGGTTGTGGGAGGAAGTCAAGGATCGTTTGCATCAGTCTGCCTTGACGCTTTCCGGCGGACAGCAACAACGGTTGTGCATTGCCAGAGCCATTGCCATGAAACCGAAAATCCTTTTGCTGGATGAGCCCACTTCCGCGCTGGATCCGGTATCCACGGCCAAAATCGAGGAGTTGGTCCGGGAATTAAAAGAAGAGTTCACCATTGTCATGGTGACCCACAACATGCAGCAGGCTGTCCGGGTTTCCGATTATACGGCTTATTTTTATATGGGGCGTTTGATTGAATGGAATGAGACCCGAGAGCTGTTTACCCGGCCCGGGAAGAAAGAGACCGGGGATTATTTGACCGGACGATTTGGTTGAAGGAAGGGGAGTCAAATGGCGGACAAAATCTCCATTAAACAATTCAATCTCTTTTATGGGGAGAAGCAGGCGTTGAAAAACATTCAATTCAATATCAGGAAAAACAAAGTCACAGCATTGATCGGTCCCTCCGGGTGCGGGAAGTCCACCTTGCTCCGGAGCATCAACCGGATGAACGACATGATTCCGGGGGTGAAGACTTCCGGCCGGATTTTGATCGACGGGAAAAACATTTATGAACCGGAAGTGGACTTGGTGCAACTCCGGAAAAAAGTGGGGATGGTTTTTCAACAACCCAACCCTTTCCCCGTTTCCATTTACGATAATGTGGCGTACGGGCCCCGTGTTCACGGGGTGAAAGAAAAAAAGAAGCTGGATGAGATTGTGGAACGGACATTGACGCAAGCCCATTTATGGGAGGAAGTGAAGGACCGGCTTCACCGGTCGGCCATGGGGTTGTCGGGAGGACAGCAACAGCGTTTGGTGATTGCCCGCGTGTTGGCGGTGGAGCCGGATATCATTTTGATGGATGAACCGGCTTCCGCCTTGGATCCGGTTTCCACCGAACGCTTGGAAGAGTTGGTTGTCCAGTTAAAGGAAAATTACACCGTTGTGATGGTCACTCACAATATGCAACAAGCCGCCCGGGTGTCGGATCAAACCGTGTTTTTCTTAAACGGAGAAGTGTTGGAAGCAAATGACACCCGGCAACTGCTTACCCGGCCCCGGGATCGCCGGACGGAAGAATATATTCAAGGCCGGTTTGGCTGAGGAAAGGAGAGGGTCCTTCTTGGCCCGCCCGTTGGATCAAGAATTCCACTTCAGTAAAGCTTGTGCCCAACCTAACTTTAATTCCTTCTGGGATTATATGGATCTTGAAAAACTCGAACACCTGAAAATTCAATATACACAAAAACTGAAGCACATTGCTTGACCTGCAAAAGAGCAGGTTTATTTTTTTTAATTAAAAATGTAAATGCAATTTGTTAAAGATTAGTTAGAAATTCAATTGTCTAGGAGCCGGATATTTTTTAAAATTAATAATTGTTTCTTGTACAATATATCTAAAGAAATAAGAAAGGAGGAAACGGGGTTACGGATTTTCGTACCCGTCGAATGTATGGGAAAACATTTTGTTCGGTTTCTCCTTTTGTTTATGATCAT